>DATKLO010000057.1:0-9897 GCA_035542375.1 Steroidobacteraceae bacterium
CTCCGGGGGCAGGCCGTAACGCATGCGACCCACGTAGAACGGCCGGTAGCGGCGCAGCTGCTGTGCCTGCTCGGCGATGAACGGCTCGGATACCCTGAAGAGGTTATGGCGGAAAATCGCTACCTCGCGCAGGCCTTCCCGAGCGCCGATGGCGCGCAACATCTGGTCCAAGACTCGACCGTCGAATCCGCATGCATGCCGGCCGCAAGCCATTTAACCTTAGCACGGATCGACGCTACCGCATGATCATCAACCGCTATCTGCTGCGTGAGATCGCAGGTCCGCTGGCGATCGTACTGGGTGTGCTCGCCGTGCTGTTCACCAGCTACGCCGCCGCCGGCTTCCTGTCGGACGCCGTCAACGGGCTCCTGCCGACGGACCTGCTCGTCCAGGTGATTGGACTGAGGACCCTGATCGCGCTCGAGTTGCTCATCCCGATAGCGCTCTACCTGGCGGTGGTGATGGCCCTGGGCAGGATGTACGTGGATTCCGAGGTCACCGCCCTGTTCGCACTGGGAGTGACCCCGGTCCGGGTCCAGGGGGTGGTCCTGGGCTTGTCGCTGTGCATGGCTCTCGCGGTCGCCGGCTTGTCTCTCGTGGCCAGACCCTGGGCGTACAGTCGCTCGCATGAGCTTTCCAGTCGCGCCGCGGCTTCGCTCGACACCGCCGGCATGAGGGCAGGCACGTTCTATGTCGGCAGCGGCGGCAATCGCACCATTTTCCTGGAGCAGCGCGAGGCGCGGACAGACCGGGCCGGCGGCGTTTTCGTTCAGTTGGTTCCCCGCGAAGGCGGCACGCGCATTATCCACGCCAGTACCGTCGAGCGGCTGCCAAACAGCGGCGATGGCGGGCTGCGGATGCATCTGACGGACGCGCACCTCTACGATATCGGTCCGGATGACGATGGCCGTGACGTGATCCTGAACGTGAACAGCCTGACCCTGCAGCTTTCGAGCCAGCAGGTCGAGCCGCCGGAATACAGTGCGGTCGCCGCCAGCACCCCGCAGCTGACACGCTCCGCTGCACCAGCGGATATCGCGGAGTTCCAATGGCGTCTGTCGACCTCCTGCTCGACACTCCTCCTGGGCTTGCTGGGTGTGCCGATCTCCCGATCACGGCCCCGCCAGCACAGGAACGCCAAAGTGGGAATCGCGATTCTGATCTACGCCGGCTATTACCTGTTCTACGAGTCAGCGCGAACCTGGGTTCAGAATGGGGTGATGCCGCCATTTCCCGGCATCTGGGTGGCACCGGCGGCGCTCGCCCTGATCCTGGTGGTCGCGCTTTTTGGACCGCGGTTCACCTCGAAATGGCGACATCGGGGCGCGGCATGAGGGCCGACTCGCACGCGGTTCCGTCATTCAGACAGCGTGCGTGTCGCACGCCAGGGCTTCCTCACCTTGCTTGAGCGCTACATCGCGGCCGCCACGCTCCGGGCTCTCGTGATCGTATCTGCCGGCCTGACATCGTTGTTCAGCCTGCTGGAGTTCGTGGACCAGCTCCACGACGTCGGTAAAGGCCGCTACCGTCTGATCGACGCCCTGGGGTATGTGCTGTTGACCGCACCCGCCCGGCTGCTGCAGCTGATGCCCGCGGCCATGCTGCTCGCCAGCCTTTTCGCCCTGGGCACCCTTGCGAACCGCGGTGAACTCACGGCGATGCGGGCAAGCGGCATGTCCCCGCGCCGGATCGTCGCATCGGTATACAAGCTTGCCGGGGTCACGGTGGCTGCGCTGCTCCTGATGGCGGAGTTTGTGATTCCGCCGGCCGAGCGGCTCGCGCAGGCGCAGCGTGCCTCCAGGGTCGCGACGGCGGAGGCGGTGCGCAGCGGCAACAGCTTCTGGGCCAAGGCTGATCATCAGTACATGAACGTGCGGCGGTTCGCTGACGGCAACATCCCGAGCGACATCCAGCTTTACCAATTTGCCGCCGGCGGCGAGTTGCAGACGCTGACCCAGGCAGATCACGCCGAGGTGCGCCCAGACGGCAGCTGGCTGTTGGAAGGGGTGTCGAGGAGGCGGTTCAGCGGCAGCGGGGTCGAAATCGACCGGCTGGAGTCCCTCGAGTGGCACCCGTTCCTGCGGCCCCGGCAGGCTTCGCTGCTGATGCTGCCCCCCGACAGCATGCAGCCCATCGAGTTGTACCAGTACGTGCGCGAACTCAGGCGGCGACATCAGCCCGCGGGACCCTATGCCGAGGCCTTGTGGGCCAAGATCAACATACCGCTGGCGATGGCGGCAATGATCATGATTGCCGTTCCATTCGTATTCGGGCCGCTGCGCACCCAGGGCACCGGACAGCGGATGGTCATCGGAACGATGATCGGCATCGTGTTTACGCTGTTCCAGCAGATAACGACCTACCTGGGTCAGCTGCTCGGTCTGACCCCGGCGCTCACGGCGACGGTGCCATCGGTCCTGCTGATGGCTCTGGCGCTGCATCTTTTCCGGCGCACGGTTGGCTAGCCGCAAGGCGGGGAGCGTGCCCGGTCGCGCCCCACATCTCGCGCGTTGCCGCCAGGAAGCCGCCTCGAATCGTCCGCCGGTAGGGCGAGTCCGCGGGCAACTGCGCCATCAGACGCCGATGGGCGGTGCCGAGCGAATGGTAGGGCAGCGACGGCAGCAGGTGATGCAGGCTGTGGTAGCGCAAGCCCACCGGAAACAGCAGCTCCGTCAGCAGCGGGTGACCGGGCACGGTGTTGGAGTCCTCGATCTGTTCAATAAAGCTCATGGTGGCGCCGGTATTGCGGTAGCCATGGGCCGCGAGGGTCCGCACCCAGTTGAGGCCGGATGCGGCCATGCCCAGAACGTACAGCTGCGCGAACACGCTCCAGGCCACCTTTCCCGCGATCAACAGGGCAAGGAACAGCGCAAGCTGCACGAAAATCGCCAGCTCCAGGGCGATCCAACTGCCGGGTTGCCCATCGGCCGGCGTCGGGCGCCGGTACCGTGGGTTGATCACGAACGAGGAGGCCCGTTCCAACACCAGCCGGCGCAGCCGGGGATGCAGGAACGACACGGGTGTCAGCAGCAGGAATCGGAATATCGCCAGGGCCGGCAGCACCGGGATCTGCAGGAGGTACGCCACGACACGCCGCGCCGGACCGGCGCCGAGAGCCAGGTACTCGCCATCGCGCGCCGTGCCGAACAACCGGGGATTGTGATGGTCCATGTGGCACTTGTAGGCGAAGGACGGCATCAGGGTGGGGATGCCGAACAGGATGTTCCACGCCGCACGGAAGGCACGCAGGCGTTTCCCCGGCATGTGCGCGATTTCGTGGATGAATACGCCACAGCGATACAGAGCGAATGCGGCGATCACGAAGCCGATCAGACCGGGCGCCGAAAAGAGCGCACTGCGCAGATACAGGGCCGCGGCGCCATAGGCGACCGACAGCGACAGCAGGAAGTCCGTCCAGTAAATCCAGGGGCTGTGCTCGAAGAGGTCGTGCACCTGGAGGCGCGCCTGCGCGAGCAGAAGCTCTCCCGCGCTCCCGGGCGAGCGGGCGTCGGCGAGCGGATCTTCAAGCGCCTCGGCCATGGTCCTCCTCACGTGCTCGACATCGCGCGATCAGCCGCTCGATGCTCGGTCCGGAAAGATCAGATCCCGGGCACCGATGTTCCAGTGCCGCCGCAAGTAGTGAACCTGCAGGAGTAGCACCACGGGAGGCACCACGAGCCAGACGGCAGACATGCCGACAATACCCGCTGCCACGGGCAGGGTGAAGCCGGCCAGCAGCATGCCGGCGCTGAGCAGGAACAATGTCGTCGCCGACAGCCGCACCGCCAGCTGCGGACGCCCCGATGCGAAAAGCACAGGGTACGCCAGTTGCATGACCACCCGCAGCACCGCCGCGGCTGCCAGCAATTTCAGCGGCAGGCTTGCCGCGGCATAGCTGCGGCCCTGCTCATCATGGATCCACCTCATGATCGGGTCCGCCGCCAACAGGATCAGGAGTGCCAGCGGGGCAACCACGACCAGCAGCCGGCGCAGCGACCAGCTCAGGGACTGCGCCAGAGCGGCGCGCGCGGCCGCAACCTTTGCGAAAACCGGCAACGCGGTCCGGTTGATGAGCGTGCCGGCGGCGTTGGCGGGTTCCATGGCCAGATCGAACGCCAGCCGATACTCCGCCAGCGGCGCCGCGCCGTAAAACCAGCCGACCAACAGGTAATGGACATTGTTGATCATCTGCTCGAACAGGGCGGAAACACTCGCGCGCCAGCCGAAGCGCACCAGCGAGGAGATCGCCGCCATGCTCATGCGAAGTCGCGGCCGGAAGGATTGGGCCAGCATTGCCCCGAGGAGGGTGTACAGACCGCTCGCGGCGTACGCGATCACGATCGCCCAGGCACCCGCTCCCGCGACGGCAAGACCGAGACGGGTCGCGGCGGCGGCCAGGGTCGCACAGACGTTGACGATGGCGATGCGTTCGTATTGCAGCTCCCTGTTCAGCAGGGCAAGTGGGATCACCGCGGCGCCCACGAGCGGCTGCTTGAGGGCCACGGCGAGGAAGTAAGCGGCCATTCCGGCGACACCGTACAGGGAGGCGATCCAGGGGGCGGCGAGCAGGGTCACGCCCCCCACGAGCAATGCTGCGCCCACGATGAACCAGAAGAGCGAGTCGAGCTGAGGTCGCGACAGCGAGGGTGCCTGCACGAGTGCCGCGCTGGTGCCCAGGCCATCGAGAGCCTCGATGACCGTTCCGAATGCGACGACCAGTGAGGCGATTCCGACCTGCTCCTTGGTCAGCAGACGCAGCACGAGAAGGATGGTGCCCAGATCGATGAGCTTGGCGATGATCATCGCACCGCCGAGCCAGTTGAAGCCGCGGCGCAGGTGCTGGCGGGGACTGTCCATCCGGGGGTGATGCCGCGCTGCGCCGCCGGGGCGCCCCCTAGAGCCGGCCCGAGCTCAGCAGTTCCTCGGCCTTGTCCAGGCTGACCGGATCATCGACGTCGAGCCAGAGCCGGCCCTGAATGTCGAAGACTCGCGCCTGCTGCCGGTGCGCCAGCACGTTCATGGCTCCGGAAATACTGTCATCGCCTTGCGCCTGGCTCGCCTCGAGCGCATCGAACATCACGGGGGTGCAGAGGAAACAACCCGTGTCGATGGCATTGAATTCGCGGATGACCTTGCCGATGCGCACGATCCGGCCGTTGGCACAGTGGACGCGCGTGACATCGTCCGGGTCGTTGATCGAGCCGGCGATATTGAAATCCACCGCGAGAGTCACGGTGTCCGGTGCGGGCGTCGTGGCCATCAGCCCGCGCAGAATCGCCGGGTCCACCAGGTGATCGCACATGGTCAGCAGGAACGGACCATCCAGATAGGGCTTGGCCTTGAGCACCGAGACACCGTTGCCGCGCTGCCACTCCTCATTGACGATGTGCACGACCGGGATGGCCTCCCGGGCGGAGAAGGCGTCCAGTGCCGCGCGTACCTCCTCTCCGCGGTAGCCCGTCACCACGAAGAACCGTTCGACGCCCGCACCGTGGGCCCGGGCCATGACGCGCTCGAGCAGTCGCACCCCGTTCACCGGGACCAGAGGTTTGCTCTGCCCCCTCTGCCTCAGCCGGCCGCCGGTACCCGCGGCGACGATCAGACAGTTCACGGGGCGACGGCGCGCAATTTCGCGGTGTTGCTGCGGATGAAGGCCTCGACCATCTGGTACGCCTCATCGTCCGGGAATTGCCGCGGCGGATGCTTGCAGAAATAGGCGCTGGGCCCCTCGATCGGTCCGCTCAGTCCGTTCAGCAGGGCGAGCTTGCAGCAGCGGATCATGTCGATGGCGACTCCGGCGGAGTTCGGCGAATCCTCCACCGACAGCCGCAGTTCCACATCCATGGGAACATCGCCAAACAGCTGGCCTTCCATTCTGATGAAGCAGACCTTGTTGTCCTTCTGCCAGGGTACGTAGTCGCTGGGGCCGACGTGGATGTTCTCATCGTCGAGGCGTTTGGCTGCAACGGCCTGCACGGCTTCCGTCTTCGATGTCTTCTTGGAGGCGAGGCGGCTCGGGTTCTTCATGTTGAGGAAATCCGTATTGCCGCCGGTGTTGAGCTGGTAGGTGCGCAGCACCTTGACCCCACGCTTGGCGAACAGGTCGGTCAGAACCCGATGGATGATCGTGGCACCCAGCTGGGACTTGATGTCATCGCCGATGACCGGCAGGCCGCGCGCCCGGAAGCGCTCGGCGAATTCCTTGTCGCTGGCGATGAATACCGGCATGTTGTTGATCAGGGCCACACCGGCTTCCAGGGCGCATTCCGCGTAGAAACGCGCCGCCTGCTCCGAGCCCACCGGCACGTAGCTCACGAGGATCTCCGCTCCGCTGCGCTTCAATTCCCTGACGATCTGTTCCCGGGTCGATTCGGGCGCTTCCGAGCGCACGAACGTCCGGTCTTCGGCGCAAGCGAGCATGTGCTCGGAAATACCGTCGAGAACCTGCCCCATGCGCACGCTGACCCCGCTGTCCGGGATGTCCTTCTGGAAGATCTTCGTGCAGTTGGGTTTCGCGAATATGGCCTGGTGGACATCCACGCCGACTTTGCGCGCATCGATGTCGAATGCGGCGACGACTTCGATGTCGCAGGGCAGGTACTCGCCGATCTGCGTGTGCATGAGGCCCGTCACGCCCTGGCGGCAACGCTCGCGCGTGTAGTAGTGAATGCCCTGGATCAGTGAGCTCGCGCAGTTGCCCACGCCGACGATGGCGATACGGATGGCGTTTCTGTTGTTCATGACTTCAGGCCTGTGATGCAAGTTGGATGGGGCGGCTCGGACCCGGCGCCTGCCCGGCAAACCCTGCGAGCAGCGGTGCGAGCCTCTTGCCATAGACACGGTAAGTCTTGTAGGCGCGTGCGCCGAGCCGCTCGAGAATCCGGCGCATCGGCAGGTTGTCCTCCAGTATCCAGGACAACTCGATCGAGCTGAAACCGAAGACGGCGTTGGCGGGCAGAACCGATCCGATCAGCCGCAGCGGTATCGCGCTGCCGATCAGGGTGCCCGCAAAGCTGCGCCGCACGCCGAACAGGGGCACCCGGGCGGTCTTCACGCGGCGCATCTTCAGACGCCACAGCAGCTTTGCCCAGCCAAATGGCAGCAGCCGCCCGCCGAGGTCGCGCACGGCCTCATTGACGTTCGGCAGCGCGACGATGAATGCAACGGGCCGGCCGTCGGCTTCCGCGAACCAGACGAGCCGATCATCGATCAGCATCTTCATCTGTTTGGCCATCGCCTCGGCCTCCGCCTCGGTAAGGGGAACGAAGCCCCAGTTGCCGCTCCAGGCGTCGTTGTAGATGTCGACCATCGTGCGGATGTCGTTCGCGTAGTCCTTGAAATTGAGCCGGCGCATGCTGATGGAGGCAGGCAGCGGGCGCTCGAGCATGCGGCGCACCGAATCCGGGAGCGGCGTCTGCATGTTGAGCACATAGGCGTACACGTCTTTTTCCTTCCGATACCCCAGGGCTTCGAGCCGCGCCGCCGCATAGACCGGGTCGTGCCCCATCAGAAGCATCGGAGGGGTGTCGAATCCGTCGATCAGCAGGCCGGTTTCCTCGTTGATCGACAGGGAAAAGGGACCCTGGACGTGGGTCACACCCCGGCTGCCCAGAAACTGCTCCGCGGTTTTCAGCAGGGCGGCGAAGACCTCCGGGTCGTCTTGCGCGCTGAGACAGCCGAAGTGACCGACGCGCTCATCGCTGCCCTGCTGGGCCAGGGGATCGATCTGCGCGGTGATTCGTCCCACATCCCGTCCGTCGCGCCGCGCGAGCCAGAAGCGTACGTCCGCCCGGCGAAGAAATGGATTGGTCCTGGGGGAGAAGGCTTCCTCGCGCTCCATGAGCAGGGGGGGAGTCCAGGCCTCATCATGCTCATGGACGGCGAAGGGAACGCGGATGAAGCGCCGCAGCATCCCCTTGTCGGTGACCGGTATGATTTCAATCGTCATGGCGGCAGGCATCAGGCAAGTGGCACCGCAGCCCTGGCAGGTCGCTGGTCGAGCACTCGAAGGTCGCGTCCCACGGCAATCATGATCGATACAGCCCGATCGATCTGCGCCGGCGTATGGGCTGCGCTGACGCTGCAGCGAATCAGGGACAGGCTTCCGGGTGTCGCCGGAGGCAAGGCCAGGTTGGCATAGACACCCCGGTCGATGAGGCCGTTCCAGAACCGCACGGCCGTCTCCTTGTCCGTCATCTTCAGGGCGACGATCGGATTGGGCTCCGGGCCCACCTCGAAGCCCGCCTGGCTGAGCCCGCGATGGAGGCGGTCGCTGTTGGAGCGGACTTGCGCGCCGAGTGAGGGATCGGTCGAGATCCGGGTCAGGGCAGCCGTCACCGAGGCTACGACGGCCGGTGGCAGCGAGGCCGTGAACATGTAGGGGCGGGAGGCGATGCGCAGCAGGTCAAATTCGGGGAAATCGGATACCGCGAAGCCACCGATCGCTCCCAGGCTCTTGCTGAAGGTGCCGACCACAAAATCCACATCGCCCTCGACGCCCATGGCCTCGCAGATGCCCCGGCCGTGCTGGCCGCGGATCCCGAGCGAATGCGCTTCGTCCACGATGAGCGTGGCCCCCATTTCGCGCTTGACCGCGGCAATCTCGCGCAGCGGCGCCGTGTCGCCGAGCATGCTGTAAATGCCTTCGATCACGATGATCCGGTTGCCGGGCCGCTCTTCGAGGCGGCGCAGTCGGCGTGAGAGGTCCTCCGGGTCGTTGTGGCGAAAGCGGATGACCTGCGCGTTGCTGAGCCTGCACGCGTCATAGATCGAGGCATGGCTGTCCGCGTCGATGAGCAGGCAATCGTTGCGGTCCGCAACAGCGGAGATCAGGCCGAGATTGGCCTGGTATCCGGTCGTGAAGATCATCGCCGAGCGCTTTCCGTAGAACTCGGCCATGCGCCGCTCCAGCAGCGCGTGGTCGCCATAGGTTCCGTTGGCGATGCGGGAGCCGGTGGTGCCGGTGCCCGCCTCCTGCACCGATCGCACGCTCGCCTCGATGCAGCTCGCATCGAAGGTCAGGCCCAGATAGTTGTTGGTTCCAAACAGCAGGCACGGCCGGCCTTCCAGCACGGCTTCCGTGGCGGAAAGAATTCTCTCGAAGCGCACGCCGAACGGGTTGCGGCCGCTCGCCGTGAGCGATTGGATGGTCGTGCGCAGCGCGTCGAATTTCGAGAACAGCGCCATCAGCCTGCGCCTTTCCTCAGGCTTTCGATGGCGCGGCTCAACTCGCCGATGGTCTGCACTTCTGCGACCCGATCGAGCGGAATCGAGATGTCGAAACGGTCTTCGATATCCATGATGAAATCCAGTATCGCCACCGAGTCGAGCCCCAGGCCCCCGACGATCCGGGTTTCGGCAGACACGTTTACACCCGGGGCAACCCTTTTGGCGAGCAGCTCCACGATCTGCGACTCGATGCTGGCGGCGTTGGTCAAGTCAGTTTCTCCCACGCATCACCGATCTGGCAGCAGTCAGCGGGCCGCGAGCCAGTGCCGGTCCCGGTACCAGGACACGGTGTCGCGGAATCCTTCGGCAATGCCTATTGCGGGGCGCCACAGACTTCGCGGCGGCTGGCTCTCGGCCGTGGAGCCCCAGTCGGAATGCAGAATCTCCCGGGCTTTCTCCGGCGTGAACATCGGTGTGCGGCGCAGCATCCGGCCCACGGCAAGGCTGACCGCCGCGGCGGCCCGGACCAGCGGCGCCGGCAAAGGGATCACGATAGCCCTGGAATTCGTGGCTGCTTCGACGGTCCCGAGGATCTCATCCCAGGAATATCCCTGAGTGCGCTCGTCCGTCAGTTCGAACACGGAACGGGCAGGGCCCTTTTCACAAAGAGCCGCTACGGCCGCCGCGGCATCGGCCACATGGATCACGGCAATTCGCCCGTGGGCGACA
>DATKLO010000058.1:0-3583 GCA_035542375.1 Steroidobacteraceae bacterium
TTCGGACTACGAGCGCGTGCAGGTGCCGGCCCTGAACGGCTTTCTGGCGGAGGCGGAAGCATTCGCCGATCTGGTGGCGGCACGCGGCGTGCGCGTCGCTTCGACCGGTGGGCTCAACACGACCACCGGTGGGCTCGCTTCGGCCGCCGGGCGCGTGCCTGCGCGCGGGGCGCCTGCCGTGGCGCCTCACATTGCCGGCGCCTCCGCCGAGGAATCGATCGATATCGCCATGATGCTTGCCGCGATCCTGCGAAGCGCCCGCTCGGGTCAGGTGCAAAGAGTGTCGGACTGAGCGCTCCCAGGGCTCACGCGTTCGGTGGGCGCACCAGCGGCCCCGACGCCGACAGTGCGGCGCGGTCGAACAATTCGGGGCACCTTGCGCTGTAGCGATTGACGCCGGCAATCAGGGTGGATGGGTCTCGGTGCAAACGGCGTGCGACCTGCGCGAGCGTGGTGATACCGCGCTCAATGGCATGCCATGCAATCAGCGCCCGGGCGAGCGCCAGGTGCCGTTTTCTGGATCCTGACAGCAGTTCACGCGAGTCAATACCCAGTGGCCGGATCACGGAGTCAATGAGCCTGTCGAGTCTCGCGTGATGAGATCCGGCAGTCACACGAACCCGCGGGGAGGGAAATCGTGGATCGCCATGGACCCCCCAATCGGACGGTGCCGCCATGAGTTCCAGGTAGCGGCGGCGCGCCCTGTCGGGGCGGCGGTCGAGCCGCTTGAGGACTGCATGAGTAGTCAACCAGGGTACGCGAGCAGAACCGCGATAAGCGTGATGACTGGACCAGGGGTAGTCGTTCAACGTCGTGCTGAGCCCCGTGCGAATCGGCAGTCGATGAATCTCCTGCAGCACCCGCAGGAGCTGGATATCGGGATCGATCAGCAGAGACTGGTAACGCTGACGAAACAGATGCCCCCACTCGCCCGCCAGGGAGTGCAGGCGCCTTGAATACTGGCTGGTCAGGCGTTGCATCAGCCGGCCCACGGGCTGCTCTGCAACTTGCACGACAAGATGGATGGCGTCCGGCAGCCAGCAGTAGACATGCACACGCGACCGACTGCGCTCCAAGGACGTCGCCAGCAGTCGTTCGAACATCGCATAGTGGGACGCATCCGCGAAAATCGGCTGGCGGACGCCGCTTCGCTGGATGACGTAGTAGATGCCGCCGGCAACATGCAGCCTCGCGCGGCGCGACATGCGTCCAGTTCACCTCCCTGTCGAACTCGCCGCATCTTGCGGCGACCGCCCCGATCCCAGGCGGAAAGAAGACAGTTACTGCCACCCACCAAGGGCCTCTGGAAGCAAATCCCGTTCGCGTCCAGCAGCCGGGATACGTTAGGTCCCTATCGCACGGTAGCAGTCTGAAGAGAATCCGTTTGACACCACCCGATCGACAACGCTCGCCCGGGAGACAGTAACTGTCTTCCCTATATCTGCCCCGGGCGGCGCCAATATCTCAGCACGGGAGTGATTTTTTTGGTGCACCGCCGGACAACCGGGGGCAAAAGCCGCGCAGTGGTGTCATGGTATGGTCCAGTCGCCCGCCAGTGCGGTGGCCCCTGCTGCCAGAGACGACGCCGCCCCGTGCGGTCGTTGGCCGCTGCTGCGAGGGATGACGCCGCCCGTCGGATGGGCGCTGCTGCGTCGGATGCCGCTTATTGGCCGGCCGGCGTGAGGGCCAGCAGCTCACTACCCTCGGGAACACGGTCGCCGCGAGCGAAGTGGATGGATTCCACCGTGCCGGCGAAGGGAGCCCTGATGGCGTGCTCCATCTTCATCGCCTCGAGCACCATGAGCACCTGCCCCGCCTCGACCGCCTGCCCCGGCTCCACGGAGACCGCAACCACCACCCCCGGCAGCGGTGTCGTCAGGCCACCCTGGGTGGCGGTCGCGGAAAAATCGATCGACTGCAGATCCTCGAGGGTCAGCACAAAGTGCTGGTCACCGAGCCAGAGGTGCAACTGCAGACCGTCGCGGAAGCAGCGGGCCGTCACACGCCTGTCATCCAGGATCGCGCTGATGTGGCCCTCGCGGCGTGATACGTCTGTGACGCGGGTGCCGTCAGCCCGGGAAGCGTCAGCCTTGGAACCTTCAGCCCGGCCGCCGTCAGCGCGGCCGACGTGACTTCGGGAGGCGTCGGCTTCCGTGCGACCGGCCCCGGCACGCGGTGTCACCCGCGTCGGCTGACCCCGTGCGAACTCGATTTCCAGCTCGTGCCGATGCCCATGGGCCGTGAGGGTCAAGGGCACACGCGCAGGCAGATTCGGCACGAATCCATCCACCGCGGCCCAGGGACTCGCCACCGCGCCGCTCTCACGGTTCGGCAGATGAACCGCCAGAGCGCCCAGCGCCAGAGCTGCCGGTTCGAGCTTCGCGGCGTCGCGGAACTGATCCGTATGTTGCTGCAGATACGCGATGCTGTGGCGTACCTGCAGAAACGCTGCTGAGCGCAGGATCCGCGTCAGCCAGCGCTCGTTGGTATGGACGCCGACACAACGGATTCGCTCGAGGGCGCCCGAGAGCCTTGCGGCCGCGGCGAAGCGCGTCGGCGCCCACGCAATCACCTTGCCAAGCAGCGAGTCGTAGCTTTCGGGGACCGTATCCGCGGTCGCGAAGCCCGCATCCACTCGCACGGATTCATCCGTCGGCCACTCCATCAGACGCAAAGTCCCGGCACTCGGCATGAAGTCGCGCTCGGGATCCTCTGCGCAGACGCGTGCCTCGATCGCGTGACCTTCGAGGCGGATCTGTGACTGTTCCAGCGGCAGTGGCTCGCCAGCGGCGATCCGCAACTGCCATTCCACCAGATCGAGACCCGTGACCGCCTCGGTCACCGTGTGCTCGACCTGCAGTCGCGTATTCATCTCCATGAAATACACATCATGCCCGTCGTACAGAAACTCGACCGTACCGGCACCGACGTAGCCGATCTCCCGGCCGACGACGAGGGCAGCAGCGCGCACCCGGTTGCGAAGCTCCTCCGGGAGATCCGGCGCGGGCGCCTCCTCGATGAGCTTCTGGTGGCGGCGCTGCACAGAGCAATCCCGATCACCCAGATGCACGAGATGGCCGTGCGCGTCGCCGAATATCTGTACCTCCACGTGCCGCGGGGCCGGCAGATAGCGCTCCAGCAGCAGCGAGCCATCGCCGAACGCACTTTCTGCAAGGCGTCGCGCCGCAGCCAATCCCTCCGCGATGTCGGATGGTTCGTGCAGGATGCGCATGCCCTTGCCACCACCGCCGGCCGCGGGCTTGACGATCAGAGGCAGACCCAGGCGCAGGGCCTCCTCGTGCAGCGAGTTCAGGTCCTGGCGCGAACCCTCGTATCCCGGGAGGACCGGCACACCGGCTGCCCGCATGCGTGTCTTGGCGAGCAGCTTGGAGCCCATCGCCTCGATGGCAGTATACGGTGGCCCTACGAACAGGAATCCCGCCTCCACCACTGCGCGCGCAAACGTGGCGTTCTCGGACAGGAACCCGTAGCCAGGATGAATCGCCGCCGCGCGGGGGGCGCGCGCTGCATCCAGAATCCTGCCGATATCGAGGTAACTCTCACGCGCGGGTGTCGGACCGAT
>DATKLO010000059.1:0-52664 GCA_035542375.1 Steroidobacteraceae bacterium
CAAGACGATCATCGAGCGAAACTGGGTGCGAGTCGTGGGTCACCGCGATGTGCCCGGACGCCCGGAGCTCCTGGGCACCACACGGGAATTCCTCGATTACTTCGGCCTGCGGACGCTCGACGAGCTGCCGCCGCTGTCGGAACTCAGGGCGCTCGATGAGATCACGATGCAGTTCGAGCTGCCGGCCACGGAAGTCCCCGTCGCCATTGCGGATGCCTCGGCGGGCGGCGAATCCAGCAGCGGCGCTGGCTTTGGCGCGGGAGCGGCGAGCGAGGACGATTCGGCGGATGACGAAGAGCTCTCGGCCGCGAGCCCGGAATCCTCCGAGCTGGTGGCGGCTCCTCCCGGCAACAACGACTGATCGCCCGAAGCGGGCTCGCGCGGGCCGGCTTCCTCGTTGATCCATGCGTCGCAAACGGTCTGGGCCAGGCGCCCGTAACAGACGAAGCGCTCCAGCCGGCCAGCGGCCTGCGCGGCCGGCCCCTCGATCTGGAGGCGTCCCCTCAAGGCGAAGGGGGCCCGGACCACGTGGAGCGGGCAGCGGCGGGTCATCGCGTCCACCCGGTTCATCAATCGGATCCCGCTCCGCCTCGTCGGCAGAACCTGAGCGCCTGCAGAAAGTTCTGTCACGCGCTGGACTGGCGTCGAGGCGTGAGGTGGAAGAGTGGATCCGGGCCGGCCGGATCACCGTCAACGGTGTGGCCGCAGTCCTCGGTACACGCGTCGGTCCAACCGATCAGGTGCGCCTCGATGACCGTCTCATCCGCCAGCGGGGGCCGGCGCAGGGTGGAAGTGTCTTCGTGTGTCATCGCTCGCCCGGGAACCCGCTGGTGCCCGCGTCAGCGCAGCACGAGCAGACGGTATCGCAGGAGAGCGACGAACCTGCGGACGTTGCATTGCTCGAACGGCTGCCCAAGCGTGCCGGGCGCCGTTTCATCCCCGTCAGTCCCATGCCACGCATCGACGGTGGCCTCGAGTTGGTTTCCTCGGACGGGGATCTGGCCGCCCGACTCCAGCGGTCGATACGTGGCCTCGTGAGTGAATTCAGCGTCCGCATCCATGGCGAGCTGAGCGAGCAGGGTCTGGAGCGAGTCCTGGCTGGAGAACTCGACGACGGGCAGCGATTGACGGTGGAGCTGTGTGAGAACGCGGGGGGCGAGGGCTCCAACCGCTGGTACTCCATCGCGGCACGTGGCGCGAGCGGCAAGGAAATCAGGCAGCTCTTCGAGCGGCAGGGCGCTCTCGTGAGCCGGGTGTTGCGCGTGCGGCTCGGCACTCTCGCGCTCGATCGGCAGCTGGCTCGCGGCCGCTTCCGCGAGCTGCGGCCGGACGAACTCGAATCGCTGCTGTCAGATGCTCACGCCGCTACGCCTGCCCGTCAAACGCCATCCCGGTGACACCGCGGCTCGCGGGACCCATTAACGCGATATACGGCCCCGTCAGTGTTTCGGGCAGCGGCACGGTCTCCAGGTCTTCGGCAGGATAGGCCTGGCGACGCATCATCGTTCGCGCCTTGCCGGGGTTGAGCGAGTTGACCCTGATATGGGTGATGTCGCTCGTTTCCGCCGCGAGGACCTGCATGAGTCCTTCGGTTGCGAACTTCGACACGGCGTAAGAGCCCCAGAACGCCCGTCCGCGCCGGCCGACCGAGCTGCTGGTGAAGAGAATGGAGGCATCGGGCGATTGCTTGAGCGCAGGCAGCAGTACCTGCGTCAGTGCGAAGGCCGCCGTGACGTTGACATGCATGACACGGCACCAGGTGGGTACGTCGTGATGTTCGATCGGCGAGAGCGTGCCCAGCAGGCCGGCGTTGTGCAGCAGACCATCGAGTCGCCCGAACCGCTCCGTGACGGCGGTCGCGAGTTGGTCGTAATCCGAAGCCAACGCCTTCTCGAGATCCAGCAGGGCAATGACCGGCTCGGGGCCTCCGGCCGTCTCGATCTCGGCGTGGACTGCTTCGAGCTTCTTGCTGTGGCGTCCGAGCAGTATCACCGTCGCGCCGTAACGTGCACAGGCAAGAGAAACGGCCCGGCCCAGTCCGCTGCTGGCCCCGGTGATGGCGATGACACGGCCACTGAGCTCGCCGGGTACCGGCGAGTGTCTTCTCGGGTCGAAATCAACGCTCATCGCGACATGCTCTCCATACTGTGCCGATCTCAATTCACTATGTAGCGACCCGTCGTCGCGCGTCGCGCGGCGCGCCAGGCGCACCAGGTCTCGGCCAGCGTATCGAGCCGTCCCGGCTCATGCACACCCGGCAGTGCGCGCTCCGACTGCCGGGATTCCCGGACCGCTAGGGCGGTCCACGCCAACAGTCCGCGCAGAGTCAGCTGCTCGGAAGCGCTGAGATCCGCGACGGCACGGGCCAGGTCCGCCCGCAGCGCCGCATGGCGTTCGGCGATCAGTTTCGCCAGCGGCTCCGGCCACGGTGGCCGCGCGAGCCCGCCCGGATCCAGGCCTGCCCGCTCCAGCTCGTCCAGCGGGAGGCGCAGCCTGCCGGAATGCGCTTCGCGCGCCAAGAGCGACAGCATGTCCAGCTCGCGCAGCGCGCTGCCCATCGCGATCATGGGACTCGGCGTCGCCGTCGCCGTCGCCGCGCCGGCCGCCACTGAGTCGGCGATCTGCTGAGCGGCGAGCAGCGGCGGGATCAGGGCCGCCGCCCATCGATCACAGTACGCCTTGAGTTCCCGGCGGGTCTCGAAGGTCGCCCCGGCGAGATCCCAGACCGCCGTATCGACCAGCCCCGCCAAGCCTGTCACGGGGCCGACCGCGGCGGCCTGCAGCTGCGTGGTCAGGGGATGGACCGACTGGCCCTTCGCGCAGCGCTCGCATTCCTCGCGCCACCACTGCAGGCGCGTGTGGGCAACATGATGATCCAGGCCGGGACGCAGACTTGCGCCGATCTCGCCCTCGATGCCGAGCAGCGCCTCGAGGATCTGTTGCTGGGGTGGGGGCGAGTAGAGCCAGGCGAAGTAGCGTGCCCGCCCTGCATCAGGCGTCATTCGCCGCGCTCTCGTCCGGGGTGGCGCTGCCGGGCGAAGGGATCCGCGCCAGGTCCACGATCGGCTCGAGTTCCGGTAAGGGCGCATCCGGGGTCACGCCCAGATCGGTGAAGCGGCGCGCCTGCGGCAGGACCTGTCGCTCCAGCGAGCCGACAGCGGCGTTGTAGGCCTCGACGGCCGCGTTGAGACGCTGGCCGGTGCGGCCCAGGTGGCCGCCGAAGTTGCCGAGCCGCCGGTACAACTCCTGGCCCAGCTCGCGGATGAGCGCGGCGTTCTCGGCGACGGCCGCCTGGCGCCAGCCGTAGGCAACCGTCTTGAGTAACGCGATCAGCGTGGACGGCGTCGCGATGATCACGCTCTGTTTGAGCGCGTTATCCAACAGATCGGGCCGGACCGTCAGGGCCGCGCTCAGGAACTGGTCCCCCGGCAGGAACAGCACCGCGAATTCGGGGCTGCGCTCGAATTGCGCCCAGTAATTCCTGGACGCCAGCTGCCGCATGCGCATCTCCACCTGCTGGGCGTGGCGCTCCAGGTGCCCCTGGCGCGCTTCCTCGGTCTGCGCTTCCAGCGCCTCCAGATAGGCATCGAGCGGTGTCTTGACGTCCACCACCAGGTCGCGCTGCTCCGGCATGTGGACGACCAGGTCGGGCCGCAGCGCACCCTCCGCGCCGTTCACCTGCAACTGTTCGGTGAAGTCGCAGTGCGCGGACATTCCCGCCAGTTCGACCAGCCGGCGCAGCGTGAGCTCGCCCCAGCGTCCCCGCACCTCCGGGCGCCGAAGTGCTGTCACCAGATTGCGTGTCTCACGCTCCAGCTGTGATTGGCCGTTGCTCAGCGTTTCGATCTGGGTGCGCAGGGAGGAGAACGCATCGCGTCGCTCGCGTTCCAGGGCCTGGACCTGTGCCTCGGTTCTCTCGAGCGCGGTGCGCAGCGGCTCCAGCAGCTGGGCGATCGCGGTCTCGCGCTCCTTCAGGGAGCTTTGCGCGGTGACCTGGTCGCGGCCGAGGGTCTCCCGGGCCATGCGCAGGAACAGCTCGCTGTTGGCTTGCAAGGTCTTGCCGGCCAGGGCTTCGAAAGTCTCGCGCAGGCGACCTTCCGATTCCTCCAGCAGGGCGATGCGGGCCGCTTCCTCCCGGGCAAGGGTCTCCAGGCGCACTCGGGCGGCTTCCAGTTCGACCTGCAGCTGGGAAATGCGCCGCATCGAGCGCACCTGCGCGAGCAGGTAGCCGCAAAACACGCCGGTCACCAGGCAGGCGGCGGCTACGATGAGCTGGACAAGCATGGTCATTGCGTCCCCGCCCGGCGGCTACGCCGGGCGCACACGCTCCAGGTGCGCAAGATAGTTGACCGACGGCTCGGCACTCAGATGGCACTGCGAGGTGAGGGGATTGAATTCGATTCCGGCCAGCTCGCGCAGCGAGAGCCCCGCCGCGCGGCTCCACCGGTCCAGTTCCGACGGCCGGATGAGTCTCTCGTACTCATGCGTCCCGCGCGGAATGAGGCCGAGCACATATTCGGCGGCCACGATCGCCAGCAGAAACGATTTGAGCGAGCGGTTGATCGTCGAGACGAACACGGCGCCACCGGGGCGCACGAGGCTCGCGAGCGTGGCGAGCATGCGGGCAGGATCCGGGACGTGCTCCAGCATCTCCATGCAGGTGACCACATCGTATCCAGCGCCCCGCCGCGCCAGATCATCGGCATCCAGCAGCTGGTAGTTCACCGCCAGGCCCTGTTCGGCGGCATGCAGCCGAGCCACTTCGATCATGCCAGGCGCGAGGTCGATGCCGCTCACCTGGGCGCCCGTGCGCGCCAGGGCTTCACACAACAGGCCGCCGCCGCAGCCCACATCCAGGACCCGCGCACCGCTCAGGCTCGCACGCTCCGCGACGAAGCGGGCGCGCAACGGATTGAGCAGATGCAGGGGGCGGAACTCCCCGCGCGGATCCCAGAAACGGCTCGCCAGCGCATCGAACTTGCCGAGCTCGTTTCGGTCTGCGTTGCCTGCCGTGTCCATCACCGCAACTCCGGTTGGATGCGTGCCGCCCAGTGCCGGGCGCAAGCGTGCAATTCGCTCTCATCGAAGGTCAGCAGCTGTCCACCGCTGACCGCCGCCCGTCCCGAGGTCCACACATCCGTGATTGCCCCGCGCGTCGCGCCGAAGAGGATCGCGGCGGCGACCGCTGCGCCCGCATCGGCTGCTGCCGGAGTCTGACAGGCGAGCGGGCGCAAGTCGAAGCACACCAGATCGGCGGCCTTGCCCGGTTCGAGCGATCCGATCGTGGCGCTCAGACCGAGTGCCGCGGCACCGCCAAGAGTGGCCAGGCGCAGCGCGTCCGGCGGATTGCCGTGGTCCAGGAGCGCTGCACAGCGCGCTTCGGCCAGTATGTCGATGGCGCCCGTACTGGCCGGATCCGCGCTTCCCAGTCCCAGCGCCACGTGTTGGTGATCGAGCTGCCACACCGGGCATGCGGGCGCGCCAAGCCGCGCGTCGGACTGCAGACAGGCCGCGACCGACATGCCGGTGCCCGCGATCACGCCGTAGTCCCTGGAGTCCAGATGATTCATCCGGATACCCATGGCTCCGGGGCGCAGCAGTCCAAGAGTGCGCAAGCGCTGCAGTGGACGCTGGCCGTAGCGGGCGACGCACTCCTGAACTGCCTCCGGCGTTTCATGCAACTCCATGGCGAGGCGGGCATCCAGCTCGTCGGCGACCCGTCGGATGCGAATCAGTGTGGCATCCACCAGCCCGGCGGCGTTCTGCGGCGCAAAATACAGGCTTACCCAGGGATCGGACCTGTATTCGTCCCACAGGCGTTCCGCCTGCGCGAAGCCGTCGCCCGGATCGGGACCAGCGCTTTCGGAGTCCCAAACGGGAAGACCAACGATGGCGCGGATGCGAGCCGCCGCGGCGACACGCGCCGTTGCCTCCGGAAAGACGTAGTGATCGGCGAACGTGGTGATTCCTGCGAGCAACATCTCGGCTATCGCGAGCCGCGCGCCATCCCGCGCCAGCTCGGAGGACATCAGGCGCTTTTCCAGCGGGCGGATGAATTCCCGCCACTGGGATCGCGGACCGCGCACAGGCAGCCCGCGCAAGGCCGTCATCGCAGCCTGCGTGAACGGATTGACCAGGCCGGGCAGCAACGCGTGTTCGTCTCGGACGATGCGATCGCGTGCGCTGAACCGGAGGTTCATCTCCGCGCTTGGTCCAAGAGCCACGATCCGTCCGTCGGAAACGGCAATCGCGTGGTCGGCCAGTGCAGTGTTGACGGGTGCTATCGGAAGCACCCAACGGGCCTGTATGAGGAGATCGACGGGTTGCGGAGGCATTTGCGCGATGCGCGCGACAACGGCTGACGTGAGTATATAGGGCCGCCGCTCGGGGTGCCCGGATCATCTGGCGTGAGGTGGCCCCGTCGTCGCGCGCGGACGGCTCCGAAAGGGGTCTGCGAGGGCTCCGTGTGTTAAGATTACCGTTTCCATGAAGCCCCGCGGGCCTGTGCTGAATGGCCGATATTGCACGTGAAATCCTGACCGTCAGTCTCGAAGATGAGATGCGGCAGTCCTATCTCGACTACGCGATGAGCGTGATCGTCGGGCGAGCCCTGCCCGACGTGCGCGATGGCCTGAAACCCGTGCACCGGCGTGTCCTCTTCGCCATGCGCGAGCTGGGCAATGAGTGGAACAAGGCCTACAAGAAGTCGGCGCGCGTCGTCGGCGATGTGATCGGCAAGTACCATCCGCACGGCGACAACGCCGTGTACGACACGATCGTGCGCATGGCGCAGCCGTTCTCCATGCGCTATCTGCTGGTGGACGGGCAGGGCAATTTCGGCTCCGTGGACGGCGATCTGCCGGCGGCCATGCGCTACACCGAAGTGCGCATGTCACGGATCGCCGGCGAGCTGCTGGCGGACATCGACAAGGAAACGGTCGACTTCACGCCCAACTACGACGAGTCCGAGCAGGAGCCCACCGTCCTGCCGGCGCGGATTCCCAATCTGCTGGTCAACGGGCAGACGGGCATCGCCGTGGGCATGGCCACCAACATCCCGCCGCACAATCTCACTGAGATCGTCAACGCGTGCCTGGCACTGCTGGACGATCCGTCCCTGACACTGGCCGCGCTCATGCAGCACGTGCCCGGTCCGGATTTTCCGACCGGCGGCATCATCAACGGCGCCCAGGAGATCGCCACCGCCTACCGCACGGGTCGCGGCCGGCTCTCGGTGCGCGCGCGCGTGCAGATCGAGGAGGTGGGCAAGGGCGATCGGCAGGCGATCGTCGTGACGGAGCTGCCGTACCAGGTCAACAAGGCACGCCTGATCGAGCGCATCGCCCAGCTGGTGCGCGAGAAGCTGCTCGACGGCATTGCCTCGGATGGATTGCGTGACGAATCCGACAAGGACGGCATGCGGATCGTCATAGAGCTCAAGCGCGGCGAGGTGACCGAGATCGTTCTCAACAACCTGTACGCGCAGACACCGATGGAAACGGTGTTCGGCATCAACATGGTGGCGCTGCAGGACGGCCAGCCGCGGCTGATGTCGCTCAAGGAGATGCTCGACGCGTTCATCCGGCATCGGCGCGAAGTCGTCACGCGCCGCACGATCTATGATCTCGCCAAGGCGCGCGAGCGCGCCCATATCCTCGAGGGCCTGGCGGTTGCGCTGGCCAACATCGATGAGATCATCGCGCTGATCAAGGCGGCGCCGGCACCGGCCGAGGCGCGTACCGCGCTGCTGGCGCGCGCATGGCCGGCCGGCATCGTGCCGCAGCTGCTGGAGCGCGCCGGCGCGGTCTCCACCCGTCCGGGCGGACTGGCTGCCGAATTCGGCATGCATGGTGGCGACTATCATCTTTCCGAGGCACAGGCCCAGGCCATCCTCGACATGCGCCTGCACCGGCTGACCGGACTCGAGCAGGACAAGATCATCGAGGAATACAAGGAACTCCTCGAGAGCATCCGCGACCTGGGCGACATCCTGGCCCGTCCGGAGCGGCTCACGCAGGTGGTGCGCGGGGAGCTCACGGCGATCCGCGATTCGTACGGCGATGCGCGGCGCACTGAGATCAACCGCGATCACCTCAATCTCACGACCGAGGACCTCATCGAGCCACAGGACGTCGTGGTCACGCTGTCGCATGCCGGTTATGCCAAGTCGCAACCGGTGACCGAGTATCAGACGCAGCGTCGCGGTGGACGTGGCAAGACCGCCACGGCGGTCAAGGACGAGGACTTCATCGAGAAGCTGTTCGTCGCTCACACACATGACACCGTGCTGTGCTTTTCCAACCGCGGCAAGGTGTACTGGCTGAAGGTGTACGAGGTGCCTCAGGCCGGCCGCAATGCGCGCGGCCGCCCCATGGTGAACCTGCTCCCGCTCGAGGAAGGCGAGAAGATCAACGCTCTGCTGCCCGTGAAGCAGTACGACGAGCAGCACTACGTGTTCATGGCCACCAGCCAGGGCACGGTGAAGAAAACACCGCTGACCGCTTTTTCGCGCCCTCGCACCAGCGGCATCATCGCCGTCGATCTGCATGACAATGACCGTCTCGTTGGCGTGGCGATCACGGATGGACAAAGAGAGATCATCCTGGTGTCCAGCGGCGGCAAGGCCATCCGCTTCCACGAGGAGGAGGTGCGCGCCATGGGCCGCGAGGCGGCCGGCGTGCGCGGCATCAAGCTGGGGGATGCACAGGAGCTGATTGCCCTGATCGTGGTCGGTGACGGTCATGTGTTGACGGCTTCCGCCGCCGGCTACGGCAAGCTGACTCCGCTGGAGGACTTTCCCTTGCACGGTCGTGGTGGCCAGGGCGTGATTGCCCTGCAGACCTCCGATCGCAACGGCGATACGGTGGCGGCGCTGCAGGTGCTGGCAGGCCAGGAGATCATGCTGATCAGCTCGACCGGCACGCTGGTGCGCACTCCCGTGGATGAGATCTCGGTGCTCGGTCGCAACACCCAGGGTGTGCGGCTGATCCGCCTGGCCGAAGGCGAGCGGTTGACCGGCATCGAACGCATCGAGCAGTTGCAGGGCGAGGAAGAGGTCAATGGCGAGTCAGCGGCGCTGCCGTCCGATCCGCCCACCGACGCGCCCACCGACGCGCCGTCCGATCCGCCCTCCGACGCGCCGTCCGGCGAAGGCTGATCGCGTGCCGGAGCAGGCGGCGCCACGCAGGGAATGCGTGGCTGCGGTGCGCAGCGCGGGCGGTGCTCGTGGCCGAAAGCGCGCAGCACATGGCCAAAAGTTATGACGATAGAGGCGGGGCGTTGCTACTATCCCGCGCTCCGCTGATTCTCCGCAGGCTCCCTACCAGTGCGCGTTTACAATTTTGCCGCGGGGCCGGCCACGCTGCCCCTGGAAGTGCTGCAACAGGCTCGCGATGAGCTGACCGACTGGCATGGCCTGGGCATGTCGGTGATGGAGGTCAGTCACCGCAGCAAGGCCTTCATCGGCGTGGCGCAGGAGGCGGAGCGGTTGCTGCGCGAGCTGCTGGCCATTCCCGCGCATTACAAGGTGCTGTTCCTGCAGGGTGGCGCGACCGGACAGTTCTCGGCCATCCCGCTGAATCTGGCGGCGCCCGAGGCGACCGCGGACTACATCAACACCGGGGCCTGGTCGAAGAAGGCGATCGGCGAGGCGCGGCGCCTGATGAAGGTCAACGTCGCCGCCGATGAGTCGGCCTCCAGCTACTGCACGGTGCCAGAGCCCGGTTCGCTGCGTCTTACCGCCCATGCGGCGTACGTTCATTACACCCCCAACGAAACGATCGGTGGTGTTGAGTTTCCCTACGTGCCGGACACGAAGGGCGTGCCGCTGGTTGCGGACATGTCATCGACGATACTGTCGCGACCCATCGAGGTCGAACGCTTCGGGCTCATCTACGCGGGCGCGCAGAAGAACATCGGACCTTCGGGTCTGTGCGTCGTGATCGTGCGCGAGGATCTCATCGGTCGCGCGCGAGCGGGCACGCCGGCTGTCTGGGACTACAAGGCCATGGCCGATGAAGGCTCCATGCTCAACACCCCGCCCACTTTCGGCTGGTACTTTGCCGGCCTGGTATTCCGCTGGCTGAAAGCGCAGGGTGGGCTCGCGGCCGTGGGCGAGCGCAACCGGATCAAGGCCGAGACGCTCTACCGGGCCATCGACGGTTCGGCCTTCTACCGCAACCCGGTTGCGCCCGCGGCGCGCTCCTGGATGAACGTGCCCTTCACACTCGCCCGGCCCGAACTGGACGCCACCTTCCTGGCCGAGGCGGGCCAGGCGGGACTGGCCAACCTCGAGGGGCACCGCTCGGTGGGAGGCATGCGCGCCAGTATCTACAATGCCATGCCGCTGGCGGGCGTCGAGGCGCTGGTGGCTTTCATGAACGACTTCGCCCGCCGTCATGGCTGAGACTTCCGTACCCATGCGCTACCGCATCCAGACACTCAACAACATCAGTGCTCGCGGCCTGGAGCGTCTGCCGCGCGACCGTTACGAGATCGCCGCGGACCTGGACAACCCGGATGCCATCCTGGTGCGCTCGGCCGACATGCATTCCATGCCGATTGCGGACAGCGTGCGCGCCGTGGGACGCGCGGGCGCCGGGGTCAACAACATCCCGGTGGCGCAGCTGAGCCGCCGCGGCATTCCAGTGTTCAACTCGCCCGGAGCCAATGCCAATGCGGTCAAGGAGCTGGTGCTGGCGGGTCTGCTGATCGGCGCGCGCAACATCTGTTCCGCCTGGTCGTTCGCCCGCGGGCTGAGCGGTGACGATCACGCCATCGATACGGCCGTGGAGCAGGGGAAGAAAAAGTTCGTCGGCATCGAGCTGCCGGGCCGGACCCTGGGCGTCGTGGGCCTCGGCGCGATCGGGGTCGAGGTGGCGAACTCCGCGCTCGCGCTGGGAATGAAGGTGCTCGGCTACGACCCCCAGATCACCGTACAGCGGGCCTGGCAACTGTCCTCCAGCGTCGAGCAGGCCCTCTCCCTGGATGACCTGTTCGCGCGCGCCGACGCCGTCAGCGTGCACGTGCCGCTCAACGATCACACCCGCGGGCTGGTGAACGAGTCGCGCCTGAAACTGATGAAGAAAACCGGGATCGTCCTGAATTTCGCCCGCGCAGCGATCGTGGATGACGCGGCGATCGTGGCCGCCCTGGATGCCGGGCGGCTGAACGCCTACGTCTGCGATTTCCCGAGCAACGCCCTCAAGGACCATCCGCGCGTCGTGACCCTGCCTCACCTGGGGGCATCCACGGGCGAGGCCGAGGAGAATTGCGCCGTGATGGTCGCGGAGCAGGTGCGGGATTTCCTGGAAAACGGCAACATCCGCAACAGCGTCAATTATCCCGAGAGCGTCATGCCACGCGCGCCCAATACCACGCGTCTGGTGATCGCCAACAGTAACATTCCGAACATGGTCGGACAGATCTCGACCTGCCTGGCGAGCGCACGCATCAACATCGCCGACCTGCTGAACAAGTCGCGCGGCGAGTTCGCGTACACCCTGATCGACACCGACGGCGCGCTGGCCGAGGACACACTGCGCCGGATCCGTGCGATCGACGGTGTCCTGTCGGCGCGAATCGTGTGATGGCCGGCCGAAAGAAAAAGTCCGCCACCCCCGTGAAGCGCGCCGCCGCGGTTGCCGCGAGGGGCTCGCGAGCGACCGGTGGCCGGGGTGCGCCGACTGCTGCCGCGAGCCAGGGGGCGCCGCAGCCGTCGCGCCCCGTGGATCTCGACAAGGTGCGCAGCGAGATCGATTCCATCGACGAGCGCATCCACGGGTTGATCAACGAGCGGGCGCGGCTCGCGCAGCTCGTCGGCATCTCCAAGACGCGCGATGGCCGCACGGTGGATTTCTACCGGCCAGAGCGCGAGGCACAGGTCCTGCGCCGCGCGCGTGAGCGCAATGCGGGCCCGTTGCGGGATGAGGAAATCCTGCGGCTGTTCCGCGAGATCATGTCGGCCTGCCTGGCGCAGCAGGAGCCTCTCAAGGTGGCGTTCCTCGGTCCCGAAGGCACCTTCACGCAGGCCGCCGTGCTGCGTCACTTCGGTCATTCGGTGCGCGCGCTGCCGCTGGCTTCGATCGATGAGGTGTTCCATGAAGTCGAAGCGGCCACCGCCGACTTCGGCGTGGTCCCCATCGAGAACTCCACCGAAGGCACGGTCAATCACACGCTCGACCGTTTCCTGGCCTCGCCGCTGAAGATCTGCGGCGAAGTCGAGTTGCGCATCCACCATTCGATCATGGGCATGATGAATTCGCTCGGGCGGATTGAGCGCATCTGTTCGCATCCGCAATCCCTGGCCCAGTGCCGCGGCTGGCTCGATGAGCATCTGCCGAACGTCGAGCGGGTGCCGGTCTCGAGCAACGCCGAGGGCGCGCGGCGTGCTCGCGATGAGCGGGGAAGTGCCGCCATAGCGGGCGAGACGGCAGCGGAGGTCTACGGGCTGAAGGTACTGGCCGCGGAGATAGAAGACCGCGCGGACAACACCACGCGGTTCTTCGTGCTGGGGCGCAAGCTCTTCTCGCCCAGCGGCGAGGATCGAACCACGCTGCTGGTGTCGATCGGACACACGGATTCCCCGGGAGCCCTGCATCGCCTGTTGCAGCCGCTGGCGCAGCATCGCGTCAGCATGACGCGGATCGAATCGCGGCCTTCGCACCGGCGCAAGTGGGACTACGTGTTCTTCATCGACATCGAGGGCCACGCCGAGGAGCCCCACGTGGCCCGGGCGCTCGCGCAGCTGAAAAAGCGGGCGTCGCTGTTCCGGGTGCTCGGCTCCTATCCGCGGGCCGTGATTTGAGCGCG
The DNA here is from genome assembly GCA_035542375.1 of Steroidobacteraceae bacterium. Lineage (GTDB taxonomy): Bacteria > Pseudomonadota > Gammaproteobacteria > Steroidobacterales > Steroidobacteraceae > 13-2-20CM-66-19. The sequence goes on from DATKLO010000059.1 coordinate 12,811, forward strand.
AGCCGCTATGTTGCCGGTCCCGGCGGCAGCCTTGCGGGCGAGCTCACGGTGCCCGGCGACAAATCTGTTTCGCACCGCGCGCTGATGCTGGGCGGGATCGCCGAGGGGGTCACCGAGATCAGCGGCTTCCTCGAGGGCGAGGACTGTCTCGCAACGCTGCGCGCGTTGCAGTCACTGGGCGTGCGCATCGAGCGCCCTGCCGATCAGCACGTCATCGTCCACGGGGCCGGACAGCGCGGTCTGCACGAAGCGACCCAATCGCTGGACATGGGCAACGCGGGCACGGCGATGCGGCTGTTCATGGGACTGCTCGCGAGCCGCCCGATCACTTCGACATTGATCGGGGATGCATCGCTGATGCGCAGACCCATGGAACGGGTTGCCGGGCCGCTGCGCCTGATGGGCGCGGACATTTCCACGTGTGAAGGACGGCCCCCCGTCGTGATCCGCGGCAGCACGGCCCTGCATGGCATCGACTACGTGCTGCCGATGGCGAGCGCGCAGGTGAAATCGGCAGTGCTGCTGGCGGGACTCGGCGCGGCAGGAACGACTCGGGTCACCGAGCCCGCTCCGACCCGCGATCACACCGAGAGGATGTTGCGGGCCTTCGGCGTTCGTGTTGGGCAGAAGGGGGCCAGTGTCACGCTCGAAGGTGGCCAGACTCTGCGCGGGACGCAAATCCGCGTCCCGGCCGATTTCTCCTCGGCGGCCTTCTTCCTCGTCGCCGGGTGCCTCGCCGCCGAGGGCGGGCTGCTGCTGCGGGGAGTGGGCGTCAATCCAACCCGAACCGGGCTGCTGCAGATCCTGCTGCAGATGGGAGCCGACATCCGCATCCACCCCCGCAGCGGCGACGTGGGCGAGGGTGAGCCGCTTGCGGACATCGAAGTGCACCGCAGCCGGTTGCACGGCATCGAGGTGCCCAGGGAACTCGTGCCCCTGGCCATCGATGAGTTTCCCGTGTTGTTCATCGCGGCGGCCTGCGCCGAGGGCGAGACCATCGTCCACGGGGCGGAGGAGTTGCGCGTGAAGGAAAGCGATCGGCTGGCCGTCATGGGCGCCGGACTTGCCGCGCTGGGCGTGGACCATGAGTTGTATCCGGACGGCCTGCGGATCCGTGGTGGCCAGGGTTTCAGGGGCGGCACCATCGACAGCCGCGGCGATCACCGGATCGCCATGGCCTTCGCGGTGGCCAGCCTGAGGTGCGCAGGTCCGATCGAGATTCTCGATGTGGCGAACGTGGCGACCTCGTTTCCCGATTTTGTCGGGCTTGCGCGCAAGGCCGGCTTGCACATCCAGACCCTCTGACCGACGCTGACCGGCACCATGCCTGGATCACCCGTAGTCACCATCGACGGCCCGAGCGGCTCCGGCAAGGGCACGATCAGCCGCCTCGTCGCGACCCGCGCCGGCTGGCATCTGCTGGACAGCGGCGCGCTCTACCGGCTCGTGGCGCTGGCGGGCGAACGGGCGGGCCTGAACCCCGAGGATGCACCGGGGCATGCCCGACTAGCGGCTGACTTGGACGTAATCTTTGCCGTGGACGGGCAGGGCTCCGAGCTCGTCCGGCTGGGGGGTGAGGATGTCACCGCGGCCATCCGCACCGAAACCGCCGGCCAGGGAGCCTCGCGCGTGGCGGCCTGGCCCCCGGTGCGGGACGCGTTGCTCGGGCGCCAGCGGGCCTTCGCCCGCCCCCCCGGACTGGTCGCCGACGGACGGGATATGGGCACGGTGGTCTTCCCCCAGGCACCCCTGAAGGTCTTCCTGACGGCCAGTGCCGAGGAGCGGGCTCTCCGACGCTATAAGCAGTTGAAAGACAAGGGGTCGGATGTTAGCCTTGCCGCCCTTTCGCGCGAGATCACCGAGCGGGACCGGCGGGATTCGACTCGCACGGTCGCCCCACTGAAGCCCGCGCCCGATGCCGAGGTGATCGACTCGACCGGCCTCACGATAGGGCAGGTCGTCGACCGTATCCTGGCCGCGGGACGCATGCGCTCGCTTTGGGAGTGAATCGCCCGGGTCACGCCGCGAGGGGGGAATTATCGTTTTTCTGGTGGGTGTGCGTCGGAGTGCGCGCATCGTTTCGCATCTGCCTGGAGCGCGAGGGAATGAGTTCTCCAGTACGTGCACGAATGCTCCGGCCACACGCCGGGCCGTGCGAGTGAAGGTATGACAGAAAGTTTCGCCCAGCTTTTCGAGCAGAGTCTCGCCAATCAGCGCATCCGCCCGGGAATGATCCTCACCGGGCTGGTGGTGGATGTCACCAGTGACATCGTGATCGTCAATGTCGGCCTGAAGTCCGAGGCCGTCATCCCGCTCGAGCAGTTCAAGAACGAACGCGGCGAGGTGGAGGTCAAGCCCGGCGACCAGGTGGAAGTCGCCCTGGATTCCGTCGAGGACGGAACCGGAGAAACGCGCCTCTCGCGTGAGAAGGCCAAGCGTGCGCGCACCTGGACGCGTCTGGAAACCGCATTCAACAATTCCGAGATCGTCACCGGCATCATCACTGGCCGGGTCAAGGGCGGCTTCACGGTGGAGATCGACAACGTGCGCGCGTTCCTGCCCGGATCGCTCGTGGACGTGCGCCCGGTGCGCGACACCTCGTACCTCGAGAACAAGCCGCTCGAGTTCAAGGTGATCAAGCTCGATCAGAAACGCAACAACGTGGTGGTCTCGCGCCGCGCGGTGGTCGAGCAGGAGTTCTCTGCCGAGCGCAGCGCGCTCATGGACAACCTGCAGGAAGGCGCGGTGGTGCGCGGTTCGGTCAAGAACCTCACCGACTACGGCGCCTTCGTGGACCTGGGTGGGATCGACGGCCTGCTGCACATCACCGACATGGCCTGGAAGCGCGTCAAGCATCCTTCCGAGGTCGTCAAGGTGGGTGATGAGATCGACGTGCGCATCCTCAAGTTCGACCGCGAACGCTCGCGCGTGAGCCTGGGCCTGAAGCAGCTCGGCGCCGATCCGTGGGAGAACATTTCACGCCGCTATCCGCCGCACACCCGCGTGTTCGGCAAGGTCACCAACATCGCCGACTACGGCGCGTTCGTAGAGATCGAGGACGGCGTCGAGGGTCTGGTGCACGTCTCGGAGATGGACTGGACCAACAAGAACGTCAATCCGTCCAAGGTCGTGCACACCGGCGAGGAAGTCGAGGTCATGGTGCTGGACGTGGACGAGGAGCGCCGCCGCATCTCGCTGGGCCTGAAGCAGTGCAAGGCCAATCCGTGGAAGGAGTTCGCCGAGAACTACAACCGCGGCGACAAGGTCTCCGGCCAGATCAAGTCGATCACCGACTTCGGCATCTTCATCGGCCTGCCCGGCAACATCGATGGCCTGGTGCACCTGTCGGACATCTCCTGGGACCTGCCCGGCGAGGAAGCCGTGCGCAACTACCAGAAGGGCCAGCAGCTGGAAGCCATGGTGCTGTCGATCGACCCCGAGCGCGAGCGCATCTCCCTCGGCGTCAAGCAGCTTGCCAAGGATCCGTTCTCGGCCTACATCGCCGAGAACCCCAAGGGCACCATCGTGCGCGGCACGGTCAAGGAAGTGGACGCGCGCGGAGCCATCATCGATCTGGGCAACGGCATCGAAGGTCAGCTGCGGGCTTCCGAGCTCGGTCGCGACCGTGTCGAGGACGCGCGCTCGGTGCTCAAGGTGGGCGAGGCCGTGGAGGCCAAGTTCACCGGCGTGGACCGCAAGTCACGCACCATCTCCCTGTCCATCAAGGCCAAGGAGATGCACGAGGAGGCCGAGGCCGTGCAGAGCTACCGCTCCGAGACAGCCCCCAGCGGCACCAGCCTGGGCGATCTCCTCAAGGAGCAGATCGGTTCGGACCGGAGCTGATGATGCGGTGACATTGATGACGAAATCGGAACTCATCGAGATCATCACGGCGAAGCAGAAGCATCTGCCGGCCAAGGACGTGGAACTGGCCCTGAAGCAGATCCTGGAAATCATGAGCGATGCGCTCTCGCAGGGAGAGCGCATCGAAATCCGCGGTTTCGGCAGCTTTTCGCTGCACTTCCGCCCGCCGCGCCAGGGGCGCAATCCCAAGACCGGCGAGGCGGTGGCGCTCTCGGGCAAGTACGTGCCGCACTTCAAGCCCGGCAAGGATCTGCGCGAGCGGGTCAACGATGGAGCGGACCGCCCCATCCGGGACTGATTTCCGAGGTCCCGGCACGCGACCTGGTTCACACCCCGGCGTGCGTGATGCACGCCGCGCTATACGGTGTAACACGCCCACTGTTATCTTCGCGTCGTGATCGAGCTGCCCCCAATCCTGCTCGCACTCGCCTTCGTTGCCGTTGGCATCGCCGCGTGGATACTTGGCCGTCGCAACGGAGCGGCGCGCACTGTCCGCTTGCCGCGTGATTACTACGTCGGTCTCGATCACCTCATCAACGATCGCTTCGATCATGCCGCCGAGATCTTTGCGCGCATGGCGCAGGCCGACGGGGATGCGGCCGAGATCCAGTTCGCCCTGGGAAGTCTTTTCCGCCGTCGCGGCGAAGTCGACCGGGCCATTGCCATCCATTCGCGTCTGCGCGAGCAGGGCGCGGCGAACCTGCGTGACAAGGCCGCTTTCGCGCTGGCCCTGGATTATCTCAGCGCAGGTCTGATGGATCGCGCCGAGCGGCTGCTGGAGGAACTGGCGGCCTCGCGCGAATACCGCAACGCCGCTCTCGATCACCTCGTGCGCATTTACGAGCAGCAGGGCGACTGGTCGAATGCCCTGAAGGTCTTCCACGATCTGCCTCCTGCGCTGCAGCTGGAGCGACGCACGGTCGCCGCGCACTACCTGTGCGAACTGGCAGAACATGCACTGCTGCAGGGCGATACGGATCGGGCGCGCACTTTGCTGCGTCAGGCCCGCACGCATGACGCGGATCTGCCCCGCGCGCAGATCCTGACCGCACGCATGACCGAGCTGGCGGGTGAGGCGGCCGAGGCACTGGCACTGTATCTGGCCGCTCTGGAAGCCTTTCCGGGACTCGCACTGGAGATCATTCCGCGCGTACTTTCCCTGGCAAAGCTGGTCGGGGAAGGTGATGTGCTCGGACAGGTTGCGCGGCGGCTGCAGCGCAACAGTCACATCAGCGGGCGGCAGCTCGCCTGGCTGCTGGCGACCGCGCTGCCGCCCCAGGACGTGCGCAGGCTGTCGGTGGTCACCCGCGAGTTCGGCGCGGGGGTGGAATCCGGGGCGGATGCCGCCTCGCTGGGGGCGCTGCTGACCCGGATCGGCGATGCGGGTGGGCGCTACCAGTGCGATGACTGCGGGCTGCACAGTGTCGGCTGGTACTGGCACTGCCCCAAGTGCCGCTCGTGGGACAGCATGCGGCCGGCCGTGTTCAAGTGGGCGGAGCGCACCGACGAGGGCGCCACCCATGCCGTTCCAGGCTAGGGCGGCGCCAGAACGGGGGCAAGGCGCCAGAACGTCGGGAAGGCGCCAGTACGTTGGGGAAACTGTGCGGCGGCATATACTTTGCTGCGGGTCGGAAGGCTAGACTTCAGACTTAGAGGCAGATTTCAGGCCTAGAAGAATTGATGCGCGGGAGAACGATTCGATGAGGATGCATTCCAGGTCGGCCATCCGCACAGCGGTGTTTCCAGTGGCGGGACGGGGTACGCGCTTTCTCCCGGCCAACAAGGCCAGCCCCAAGGAAATGCTGCCCGTCGTGGACAAGCCGCTGATCCAGTACGCGGTGGAAGAAGCCCTGTCGGCGGGCGCCACGCGCCTGGTGTTCGTCACGGGTGCCTCCAAGCGCGCCATCGAAGATCATTTCGATCCGGACCACGAGCTCGAACACACGCTCGAGGCCCAGGGCAAGACCGATCTGCTGGAGCAGTTGCGCGGCATCCTGCCTTCCTATGCATCCTGTCTCTACATCCGTCAGCCCGCGCCTCTGGGACTCGGACACGCCGTGTTGTGTGCGCAGCCGGCCGTGGGTGCAGAGCCCTTCTTCGTGCATCTGGCCGATGATCTGATCCGCAGCGAAGTGGCATGCCTGCGGCAGATGGCTGAAGTGTATGAAGCCAAGCGGGCAAGCGTGCTCGGCGTGCAGGTCGTGCCGCGCAGTGACACCGACAAGTACGGCATCGTGGCGGTTCAGGCCGACAAGTCATCCACCAGTCGAGTCAACAGTATCGTCGAGAAGCCGAAGCCCGCGGATGCGCCGTCCAACCTCGCAGTAGTCGGCCGCTACATCCTGATGCCGTCCATCTTCGGTCATCTTGAAAAGATCGGGCGCGGCGCCGGCGGAGAGATCCAGCTCACCGATGGCATCGCGGCGCTGATGAAAGAAGAGGCTGTCTACGCGCATCGCTTTACCGGCAAGCGTTACGACTGCGGCAGCAAGCTCGGTTATCTGCAGGCGACCGTCGAATTCGCGCTCGGCCACCCGCAGCTCGGCAAGGAGTTCGGGCGCTATCTGCAGACGCTGGACCGCGACACGATCGAAGCGATCGCGGCCGCCGGCAACGGCTATGCTCAGGTCGAGCGGCGTGGCGCGACCAACGGTGGATCGCGCGCAGCCACGGCGCATTCGACATCGCACTCCGGCAGGTCAGCCGTTCGTGCGACCGGCCGCCGCAAGAGCAAGGGAACCCGCGCCGCACAGTCGGCCTGAACCTGGCGCGCACGCGAGCCTGCGTGCAGATGTGACCCTGGTGATGGCGTTGTCCGCGCCAGCCGACAGGTGAAAGGATTTCACTCTGTTGCGCTGTGGTTTGGGCTTGCACATGCCGCTCGCGCATCGCAAGCTCATCAGGACTCACCGTCGCTGGCTCCGATCCGCCCACCCCTGGAGGAGACGATGGCCACTCGCCGCTCTACCGATCCCCCGCGCACGCGCGCGCCCGAAGTGCCCAAGGAGATTCCCAAGGTGATCCGTGCCGAGGAGCCGCTGGCAACGCGTGCTCCGCGCAAGACGGCCCCGCCTCGCGCCAGGAAATCTCCGCAGACCCCGCCTGTCTCGGCCACCCTGTCAGAGAACCAGCGCCGCGCGATGATCGCGGAGGGCGCCTACTTGCGCGCCGAGAAGCGTGGGTTCGAACCCGGCCATGAGACCGAGGACTGGCTGGCGGCGGAATCTGAAGTGGACCGGCTCCTGCAGGCCGGCCACGGCGGCATCTCTCAGTAGCTGCCCTCAGCAGCAGCTGCGCGTAACAGCAGCTGGTGGCAGCAGCTACACGCAGCTGACGGTCAGTGTTTTTCCGGCGCGCCCGCTGGCGCGGCGGCGGGTTTACTGGCATCGGACGGGGGCTGCAGTCCGTTGGAGTAGAGGATCCGGCCATCCGGCGTCACGAAGATGGCGTCGTACTCCGGCATGCGGTTGATGATTTCCAGCGCCTTCTCGGCACCCAGTACGAAGGCGGTCTTCGACATGCCATCCGTCTGCGTGGCGGTGGGTCCCAGGATCGTCGCGCTGCGCACCTTGCTGGCCGAGTGGCCGGTGTGCGGGTCGATGATGTGGTGGTAGCGCACGCCACCTTCGTCGAAGTAACGCTCGTAGTCCCCCGAAGTGGACATCGCCGAGTTCACTATCGGGATGCGCGTGATGACCTTGTTCTTGTCATCCGGGTGGCGGATACCCACTACCCAGGGGCGACCCATGCGATCGCCGATGATGCGCGTGTCACCGCCAGCAGTGACCACCGCGTGCTGGAAGCCCCGCGCCTGCAGGATGGCGATGCCGCGGTCCACCGCGTAACCCTTGCCGATTCCGCCCAGATCGATCCGCATGCCCTGGTGTTCGAACCGCACGGTGTGCTGCTCGGCATCGAGCAGCAGGTTGCGCCAGTTGACCGCCGGCAGCGCCTGCCTGATCTGCTCTTCGGTGGGTTTCAGGTGGTGCGGATAGTCGTAGAGGTGCCCGACACTGGCGTAGGTGATGTCGAAGGCGCCTTCGGTGATCTGCGAGTAGTGCAGGGACAGCTTGATGAGGTCGAAGAGTTCCGGGTCGACCTGGACGGGTTCGTCGGCGGCGCGTGCGTTGATGCGCGACAGCTGGCTCTCGGGCTTGTAATGGCTCATCAGCTCATCGATGCGGCGCATCTCATCCATTACCGCCTCGATCGCGGCATCACCCTTGGCCGCATCGTCCGCCCACAGCTCCACATAGATCCGTGTGCCCATGATGGCTTCGGTGCGCTCGCGCCATTCGGCCTGAGCGTTTTCCGGGACGCCGAGGAGGGGCAGCAACAGCAGGGTGAGCAGGGTCAGTGTGCGCATGAGTTCGACCGGTCGTTTGCCGCGGGCGGCGTACATGCCGGAAGTGTAACCGGCGCGCACGGCCCGGCGCTGTCCCGGGACTGGCGCTTTCCTGCGACGGGCGTTGTCCTCCGGGCGGCATCCTGGTGATTGGTGACGACCTGGCGGTCGGTGACAACCTGGCGACTGGGCGACAAACGGCGACCGGCGACGTCCGCGGGCCCGCCTTGTATCATTCGTCCCGATCCGGTCGAATGAACAATCAAGGGGTGGTCATGGATCAGTTTTCCCGGCGCGGAATGCTCAAGGCGGTGCTCGGCGCGGGCGCCGCCTGGACGGTGGGCACCATAGCCAGTCGCCATGCGGCGCGCGCTGCCGAGGCGCAGAGCGGCGCGGCGGCACCCAAAGTGGACGAGAAGGATTCGATGGCAGTCGCCCTCGGGTACGTATCGGATGCCAAGCGGGTGGACGCCAAGGCGAACCCGGCATTCAAGGCCGGCTCCAGCTGTTCGAACTGCTCGTGGTACCAGGGCAAACCCGGCGATGCCGCCGGCGGCCCCTGCACCTTCTTCCCCGGCAAGCGCGTCGATCCCAACGCCTGGTGCCGGATGTGGAACAGGAAGCAGTGAGGTATCAGCGCCGCTGAATCTGCGGCGCGGGCTGCGCAGGCAGCGCGAGCGATGCGGCCGCGGTCATCAGGGTTTCCATACGGGTGGGATCAGTCGCCGCTTGCCATCGGAGGAGCGGCGCACGCCGGGCTCATCGAGCGCTTCGCGGTCCCACAGTTCGCAGGTGACCGCGCGGTGGCGCTGATCGAGCGCCTCGCAGTAGTTCGTGTACAGGCACAGCCGCACCTGCGCACCACAGCCGGCGGCGACTTTGCGGAACCAGTCCGGATCGGCGAGCGCCTGCCGCGCGAATCCCACGATGTCGGCCTCGCCGCGCTCGAGAACCGACTCGGCCTGCGTGAAGTTGTGGATGCCACCGGCAGCGACCACCGGCGTTGTCATTCCGGCTGAGCGCACCGCCGCGCGGACCTGGGCCGTGGCTGCCAGATTGCGACCGAACGGGCCCCTGGCATCGGAATAGTAGGACGGCATGCATTCGTAGCCGCTGCGCCCCGTGTATGGGTAGGCCGCTTCGCCCACCTTCGGCTGTTTCGCATCATCGAACTTGCCGCCACGCGAGAGGGACAGGAAGTCCATGCCGGCACGAGCAAACTCCACACCGAACCGTACGGCATCCTCGGCAGTCGAGCCGCCAGCTATGCATTCGTCCGCGAGAAATCGGCAACCCACGACGAACTCAGCTCCAACCCTCTGCCGCACGGCCGCATACACTTCGAGCGGCAGTCGCGCGCGGTTGGCCATGTCGCCGCCGTAGGAGTCGGTCCGTGAGTTGGTTCGGGAAAGGAACGATGCCATGGTGTAGGCATGTGCGAAATGCAGCTCGACGCCATCGAAACCCGCCTCGCGGGCCCGATGCGCCGCATCGGCAAACAGCATGGGCAGTCGCCGCGGCAAGTCGCGAATGTGCTCGAGGTGGGTGTCGGTAACTCGTTCCCGCGAACCGAACTCGAGTGCCTCGAGTTCACGGGGGTCCAGGACCTGTGCCAGTTGCTCGGGCGGAAGGGAGATGAGCCAGTCCCGCACCCGTCCATCCGAAGCGTTCGTGTCGCCCGACCCAGCGCCATGCGCATCGCCCGACCCAGCGCCCTGAGCATTGCTGAACGCGGCACGGTGTCGCGGCGTGATGGCAAGGAACTCACCCAGGTAGCGGGCCGGTGAGGGTCGGCGCCGGATGGCGAGGAAATCGATCAGCTGGATGAACAGCCGCGTGTGACCTTCGCTCGCGGTCCGCACCACGCGAGTCAGTTCGCGCAGGCCTGGGAGGAACCGATCGTGTCCGGCGCGCAGCAGCGGTCCGCTGGGCACATCGCGGATCCCGGTTGCCTCAACGACGATCGCGCCGGGCCGGCCACGAGCGAACCGCTCGTACCACTCCAGAACCTCCGGCGTGACAAAACCATCCTCGCTCGCGCGCCACGGCACCATGGCCGGTACCCAGGTCCGCTGCTCGAGGGTGAGCGGACCGAGGGCGATCGGAGAGAACAGTCTGGAAGCCGCAGCCTCGGTGGCGCTCGGCCATCTGCCCGGACTGGCGTCGTGCCGAATCCGCTCGGGCGGGCGCCACATCGTCATCAGCGTGGGGGAGTCTGTGCGCCGGCCCCGGGGGAGTGCGCTTCCGCAGCGATCACCGCGGTCGCCTCGATTTCCACCTTGGCCTGCGATTCCATGAGGGCCACGACCTGCACGACGCTCATGGCGGGGAAGTGTTTGCCCATCACTTCGCGGTAGGCCGCACCGATGGCTTCCAGGTCCGAGTGGTATTCATCGCGGCTGGTGACGAACCAGGTGAGGCGCACGATGTGCTCGGGGCCCGCGCCGGCCTCGGCCAGCACCGCGCAGATGTTCTGCAGCGCCTGCCTCACCTGGTCGGCGAGGCGCATGCTGGGAAAGCGCCCCTGCGCATCCCAGCCGATCTGTCCGGCGACGAAGACCTGCCGGCCCGTGGCGGCAATGCCGTTGCTGTAGCCGCTCGGGCGCGGCCAGCCGGCCGGTTTGAGGATCTGCCGGCTCACCGGCCCGCCTTGGCGCGCGCCGCGCTCAGCAGCTCACGCGCGATGATCAGTTTCTGCACCTCGGTGGCTCCCTCGTAAATGCGCAGCGCGCGGATCTCGCGGTACAGGTGCTCGACCGTCTCGCCGTGCACCACGCCCCGCCCGCCGAAAATCTGCACTGCCCGGTCGATGGCGCGCTGCGCCGATTCCGTCGCGGCCATCTTCGCCATGGCGACTTCCCCGGTTACGGACTCTCCGCGATCGCGCAGCCATGCGGCCCGGTACGTCTGCAGGCGCGCGGCGTCGATCTCGGTGGCCATGTCGGCCAGCGCGGCCTGCGTGAGCTGCAGGTCACCGAGCGTCTTGCCGAACATCGGTCGCGCGATGGCGTGGCCCAGAGCCTCATCGAGCGCGCGCTGTCCAAACCCCAACGCCGCGCCCGCGACCGATGTGCGGAATACATCGAGCGTGCGCATGGCCAGTTTGAAACCCTCGCCCTCGGTGCCCAGGCGCTGGCTCGCGGGGATGCGACAGCCATCGAAGGCCAGAGTCGCAAGGGGATGCGGCGCGATGACATCGATCCGCCGCGCGATGTTGAATCCCGGCGTGCCGGCATCCACCACAAACGCGCTGATGCCGCGCGCAGCCACCGAGCCGTCTGGCCGAGTCTCGGCGGGACTGGTCCGCGCGAACACACAGTAGAAGTCCGCGATCCCGCCGTTGGAGATCCAGGTCTTCTCTCCATCCAGTACGTAATCATCGCCGTCGCGGCGCGCGGTGCACTTGATCGCGGCAACATCGGAGCCCGCATCGGGCTCCGAGAGGGCGAACGCGGCGATGGCCTCTCCGGCAGCGACGCGCGGCAGGTAATGATGTTTCTGGTCGTGCGAACCCACGAGCGAGATCGCCCCGCTCCCCAGCCCCTGCATGGCGAAGGCGAAGTCGGCGAGTCCGTCGTGCCAAGCCAGGGTCTCGCGGATCAAGGCCAGCGAGCGCACGTCGAACTCGGCAACCGGCCCCTCGGCGGAGAAGGGCACCGAGTAGCGGGTCCACCCGGCCTTACCCAGGTCCCGCACCAGGCGACGGCAGGCGGCATCCACGGAAGCGCGATCTTCGGCTCGCGCGCCACCCGCGACTCCTGCGCCGCCAGCGTGAGTCAGGTGTTGCACGGCCCAGGCCTCCAGGCGGTCGGCGAGGTCCCGGTGCGCCGGGGTGAAGAACGGCCAGTCGAGAAACGAGCGCGCGCGCATGTCAGTTGCCCTGGAACTGCGGCTTCTGTTTGGCCGCGAACGCCTCGTAGGCTCGCCGGAAGTCGGCGGTCTGCATGCATTCGGCCTGCGCGATCGCTTCGGCATCGATGGCGGCATCCACCGGCATGTCCCATTCGGCCTGCAGCATCTTCTTCGTCATGGCGTGCGCGCGTGTTGGTCCGGAGGCGATGTCCGTCGCGAGGCGCAACGACTCGGGTAACAGATCCTGCGGAGCGACCAGACGATTGAAGAAGCCCCACGCCGCGCCTTCCTCGGCGGACATCGAGCGGCCCGTGTAAAGGAGTTCCGACGCCCTGCCGTGCCCGATGATGCGCGGCAGGATCGCGCAGGCGCCCATGTCGCAACCGGCGAGGCCGACCCGCGTGAACAGGAAAGCCGTTTTCGCATTTGCCGTGCCGAGACGGAAATCCGAGGCCATGGCGAGAATCGCCCCGGCGCCGGCGCAGACACCGTCGACCGCCGCCACGATGGGCTGAGGACAGTGACGCATGGCCTTCACGAGATCGCCCGTCATGCGCGTGAATTCCAGCAGCTGCGCGGGCGTGCGCCGGGTCAGCGGACCGATGATCTCGTGCACGTCGCCCCCGGAGCAGAAGTTGCCGCCGGCACCGGTTAGCACGATGGCCCGTACCGAATCCACCTGGTTGAGTTCGCGGAACAGGTCGCGCAGTTCAGCGTACGACTCGAACGTGAGCGGATTCTTGCGCTCCGGGCGATTCAGCGTGATGAGTCCGACTCGGCCTTCCTGACGCCAGAGGAAATGCTGCGGATGGGGTGCGAAGTCGCTCATGGGTGCCTTCAGTCGCCGGCCGGCCGGCCGATCCGTTGCTTCAGTTCGCCGAGCAGCTCCACCAGCTGGTTCTTGTGCTTCACGCTCATGCCCTCGAACAGGCCGATGACCCACTGCTCGTGCTCGACCGCCATCCGGCGGAACTGCTTCTGGCCTTCCGCGGTGAGTCGGACCCGATAGACACGCCGGTCCGTGGAGTCCACTTCGCGTACCACCAGGCCTTCTTTTTCCAGGCCGTCGGTGATGCCGGTGACGTTGCCACCGGTCACCATCATCCGTTGCGACAGCTCGCTCATCTTCAGTCCCTGCGGCGCGCGTTCCAGCTGCGCCATGAGATCGAAGCGCGGCAGCGTGGTGCCGAAGGTTGCCTGCAGGTTCTGCCGCACGAAGTTCTCGATGCGGTTGGTGCAGCTCAGCATGCGCAGCCACAGCCGCACCGACAGATGATGGTCGTCGTGAATGCGGGTCTCGGCATCCACTTCCGTCTCGACGAGCTTCAGTGAGGTCTTGTCTTTCGGCATGCTCAGCCTCTCCCGGTCAGGTCACTTCGCCGCCGGCCAGCACGATGCTCTGGCCGGTCACGCTCTCGGTCCCCGGCTGACACAGCCACAGGACGGTATCGGCGACTTCGCGCGGCTGGATGAGCCGGCGCTGCGGGTTGGTCGCCACGATCGCCGCCATGGCTTCATCCTCGCTGCGGCCCGTCTTGCTCACGATGTTGGCGACGGCATTGCGGACGATATCAGTGTCCACGTACCCGGGGCAGACTGCATTCACAGTGATGTTGCGGGTCGCGTATTCGAGGGCGAGTGAGCGTGTCAGTCCGATGACCGCATGCTTCGAGCTGGCATAGGCGGAAATATACGCAGCACCGCGCAAGCCGGCGATGCTGGCAATGTTGACGATGCGGCCGAAACCAGCCTGCAGCATGTCACCGATGGACTCGCGCGCGCAGAGGTAGGTGCCGGTCAGATTCACCGCGATCAGGCGGTTCCACAGTTCCAGGTCGGTTTTCGCAAAGGTGGCGCTGGCTGCCTGGCCCGCGTTGTTGACGAGGAGGTGCACCAGCCCGAAGTGCTCGCGGGCGGCAGCCCAGGCCCGGGACACGGAGGCCGGATCGGTTACATCGGCGACCAGCGGCAGCGCCTTGTCGCTGCCGCCAACGCCTGCCGCCACGCGTGCAAGGCTCTCCGAGTCGCGACCGGTGAGCGACACGCGCGCGCCCGCATGGCTCAGGGCGGCGGCGATTGCCGCGCCAATGCCGCGGCTCGCACCGGTGATCAGCGCGTGCCGACCCGCCAGCGGCCCGGCGCGCGGGACGCCCTGCGGCCCTGCTGGCGGGGCGCCCAGCGGCCCTGCGGACTGGGTCGTCAAACGCGGTCTCCCGGTATCGTGAGCAGGGTCGTCAAACGGTTCCTCCCGGTGCAGCGGCGCGCTGTTTGTTGCGTTCCAGCTGGCTCTTACCCGAGAGGTACTGCTTCGGCCACCATTGCGGCTCGTAGCCCTGGCGGGCCGCCGCCTCGAGCGTCCAGGCAGGATTGGCCAGGTGCGGGCGCGCGATGGCGCACAGGTCGGCGCGGCCGGCGGCGATGATGGAATTCACGTGGTCGGGCTCGTAGATGTTGCCCACCGCAAGCGTCGCGATGCCGATCTCGTTGCGGATGCGATCCGCGAACGGTGTTTGCCACATGCGGCCGTACACCGGGTGCTGCCAGGGAACAGTCTGACCCGTCGACACATCGATCAGGTCGATACCCGCGTCGCGGAACGCCCGGACGATGACCAGGACATCGTCCTCGCTCAGCCCGCCATCGGCCCAGTCGGTCGCTGAAATGCGCACCGAGAGCGGTCTGTCGGCGGGCCATTGCGCACGAACGGCCTTCAGGACCTCCAGGGGGAATCGCATCCGGTTTTCCACGGTGCCGCCATAGTCATCCGTCCGATGGTTGGTCAGCGGCGAGAGGAACGAGGCCAGCAGGTATCCGTGAGCCATGTGCAGTTCGAGCATGTCGAAGCCCGCTTCGGCGCCATAGCGCGCGGCGCGGACGAACTGCTCGATCACTTCTTCCATCTGCGCCCGGGTCATGGGGAGGGGTGTCTGACTCACGCCCTGCAGATAAGGCAGCGGGGAGGGTGCCAGCAGCGGCCAGTTGCCCTTGGGCAGCGGATGATCCATGTCCTCCCAGCCGACCTGCGTGGAACCCTTACGACCGGAGTGGCCGAGTTGCAGGCAGAACTTCGCCGGTGAGCGACCGTGAACGAATTCGACGATCCGTTGCCAGCCATCGCGCTGCGCGACGTTCCACAGGCCGGTGCAACCCGGGGTGATGCGACCTTCGGGGGAGACGCAGGTCATTTCCGTACACACGAGTCCCGCACCGCCCAAGGCACGATGTCCGTAGTGCACCAGATGCCAGTCATCCGGCATGCCATCCACCGCGCAGTATTGTGCCATCGGGGAGACCACCACGCGGTTGACCAGCTCCATGCCACGAAGTTTGAAGGGCAGGAACATCGGTGGCCTGGGCTCGCCACCGATGTGCCGTGCCAGCCAGCGCTCGTAGTTCTCGACGAAGGCGCGATCGCGCAGCTTGAGATTCTCGTGGCCGATGCGCTGGCTGCCGGTCAGCAGGCTGTAGGCGAACTGTTCGGGTGGCAGGTGCACGTAGCGCGCCACGTTCTCGAACCACTCCATCCGGTTGCGAGCGGCGCTCTGCAGCTTGAGCACCTCGACGTTACGCTCACGATGATAGGCGCCCAGTGCGGCGTCCAGATCGCGCGTGGCCGTGACGTGCCCGACCAGGGAGATCGCATCCTCCATGGCCAGCTTGGTGCCCGAGCCGATGGAGAAGTGAGCCGTGTGCGCGGCATCGCCGATCAGGACCGTGCGGCCGTGGTGCCACTTCCTGCACATCACCCGGTTGAAGTTGAGCCAGGCCGAACCGCGCAGGTGATTCGCATTGCTCTGCAGGCGCTGACCTCCCAGGTACGGGGCGAACAGCTTCTCGCAGAAGGCGATCGACTGCTGCGTGTTGGCCCGATCCAGACCGTGCGCGCGCCAGGTTTCCTCGCGGGTCTCGACGATGACGGTGGAGAGATCCGCGCTGAACTGGTAGGCATGGATCTGGAACCAGCCGTGCTCGGTCTGCTCGAAGGCGAACGTGAAGGCGTCGAATTTCTGGGTGGTGCCCAGCCAGATGAAGCGGCACTTGCGCACATCGACGTCAGGCTCGAACACCGCGGCATCGGCGATCCGTGTCCGGCTGTTCACGCCGTCGGCGGCGATGATGAGGTCGGCATCGGCGAATGCGGTTGTATCGTCGATCTGGTGCTCGAACTCCTGGTGCACGCCCAGCTCCCCGGCGCGCTGCTGCAGCAGGTTCAGCAAGCGCTTGCGGCTGATCCCGCAGAAACCGTGGCCGCTGCTGATGATGCGCTGGCCGCGGAAATGGATGGCGATGTCGTCCCAGTGGTGGAAGCTGCCCAGGATGGCGCCATGGGTCTCGGGATCGGCCGCGCGGAAGTTCCCCATGGTCTGGTCGGAGAACACCACCCCCCAGCCGAAGGTGTCGTCGGGCCGGTTACGCTCGTATACTTCCACGCGCGCCGCGGGCAGTGCCTTGCGCAGCAGAATGGCAGCGTACAGTCCGGCTGGGCCGCCACCCAGGCACACGATTCGCCTCATCCTGGCCGACCCTCCGTTCGCGCCCATATCGCCAGCATGCGCCGTATGTTATATTGAGAAGTACTTCAGGTGTCAATTATTTCACCGCCGGACTCACGCGAGGGCCCATGAGCACCCCGAACCAGGCCGCTTCCTCACCGTCGTCCACCACCCTGACGCAGCTTGCCACCGGAATCGTCTCCGGGCGGATCCGCGTCGTGGATCTGACCGTGCCGCTGGAGTCCGCGACTCCCACGATCCAGCTGCCGCCGCCCTTCGCGCCGTCCAAGGCGTTCTCGCTGGAAGAGATCTCCCGCTATGATGCGCGCGGGCCGGCCTGGTACTGGAACAACATCGCTTGCGGCGAGCACACCGGCACGCATTTCGACGCTCCCATCCACTGGGTGACCGGCAAGGACTACCCCAACAACGCGACGCACAACATCCCGGTGGAGCGCTTCATCGGTCCGGCCTGCGTCATCGATGTGGCCGCCCAGGCGAAGGCGAACCCGGACTTCCTGCTCACCCGCGAGCACGTGGAGGAGTGGGAGCGCCACAACGGGCGCATACCGCAGCATGCCTGGGTGCTCATCCGCACTGACTGGTCACACCGCAAGAGCGCCAAGGATTTCCTCAACGCCGGGCCGGACGGCTCGCATACGCCGGGTATTCATCCCCAGTGCGTCCCGTTCCTTGCCAAGGAGCGCGACATCCTGGGTGTCGGCGTGGAAACCGTCGGCACCGATGCCGGCCAGGCCCACAGCTTCGAGCCCATGTTTCCCTGTCACACCATCATGCACGGCTCCAACCGGTTCGGACTCGCCAGCCTCACCAATCTGGACAAGCTGCCGCCCACCGGTGCCGTCGTGATCGCGCCACCGCTGAAAATCGTCAACGGTTCCGGCAGTCCGTTGCGCGTGCTGGCGCTGGTGCCGGGCTGAGGCACGGCCGTGGCCGAGCGCTCCTTCGCGAGGGAAGTCCAGCTGCTGAAGCTGGGCGAGGGAGAGGAATTCCACGGCGAAGGCATTCTTGCGGTCACCAAGGCGCTCCTGCAGTCGGGAGTGGCCTACGTCGGCGGCTACCAGGGCGCTCCTGTCTCGCACCTCATGGACGTGCTGACCGATGCGCAAGGCATACTCAATGACCTGGGTGTGCACTTCGAGGCCAGCGCCTCGGAGGCGACCGCCGCCGCAATGCTCTCCGCCTCGATCAACTATCCGCTGCGCGGAGCGGTCACCTGGAAATCAACTGTCGGCACCAACGTCGCGTCCGACGCGCTGGCGAATCTCGCATCCTCGGGGGTCAAGGGCGGTGCCCTGATCATCCTCGGCGAGGACTACGGCGAAGGCGCGAGCATCATGCAGGAGCGCACCCACGCTTTTGCCATGAAGTCGCAGATGTGGCTGCTCGATCCACGCCCGCAACTGCCGGTGATCGTGCGGACCGTGGAGCAGGGGTTCCAACTTTCCGAGGCGAGCAATACGCCAGTGATGCTGATGCTGCGCATCAGGGCGTGTCATGTGTACGGGCACTTCCGCACACGCGCCAACCAGCGGCCGGCATTCTCGGCCGCGGACGCGCTGGCGGCGCCAATCCGGGATTACGGCCGGATCATCCTGCCACCGTCGACCTACGCGCAGGAGCGCGAAAAGATCGAGCAACGCCTCCCGGCAGCCCTGAAGTTCGTCGCGGAGCAGGGTCTCAACGAGTTCTTCGACGGCGAGGCCAGTGACATCGGGATCGTGCTGCAGGGAGGGTTGTACAACAGCACCTTGCGCGCGCTCGAATTGCTCGGTCAGGCTGACAGCTTCGGCCGGAGCCGCATTCCGCTGCATGTCCTGAACGTGACCTACCCGCTCGTCCCGGAGGAGTGGGTCCGCTTCTGCGCCGGCAAGCGCGCCGTACTGGTGGTCGAGGAAGGCCAGCCGGAGTATATCGAGCAGGCCGCCTGCCAGATCCTGCGCAAGCACGATGTGCAGACGCGGATCGTCGGCAAGGAAGCGCTGCCGATGTACGGCGAGTACACCGTGGACGTGCTGCGCAAGGGAATCCGCACGTTCTTCGATCAGTGGGCGCCGGCTTCCGGGGCTGGCGGGTCTGCACCGGCGGCAGGTGGGTCCGCAACGGCAGCTTCTGCACCGGCTCGCAAGACCGAAGTCTCCGCCGCTGCCGCCGCCAAGCTCGCTGCTCTGGTGCCGCCGCGTCCCTCGGGGCTGTGCACGGGCTGTCCCGAGCGGCCGTTCTTCGCCGCGATGAAGATTCTGCAGAAGGAGATCGGTCCGCTGCACATCAGCGCCGACATCGGTTGCCACTCCTTCGCGACCCTGCCGCCTTTCAACATGGGCAACAGCATCATGGGGTACGGTCTTGGCGCTGCTGGCGCTTCGGCATTCGGTACCGACGGTGGCAAGCGGGCGGTTGCCGTGATGGGTGACGGTGGCTTCTGGCACAACGGACTCACCAGCGGCATTGGCAATGCCGTCTTCAACAAGCACGATGATCTGACCATCATCATCGACAACGGCTACTCGGCCGCCACGGGTGGACAGGACATTCCGTCGTCACGCGCGCCGAACGAGCACCGTCAGGGCAACAACTCCATCGTCGATGCCGTCAAGGGTGTCGGCGTGAAGTGGATCAAACGGACCCACACGTACGACATGCGGGGCACATTGCAGGTCCTGCGCGAGGCGCTCACCACGAACTTCCGCGGTCCGAAGGTTATCGTTGCCGACGGTGAGTGCCAGTTGAATCGCCAGCGACGTGTCAAACCACTGATGCGCAAGGCCATCCAGGACGGCAAGCGTGTCGTGCGCGAGCGATTTGGTGTCGATGCAGACACCTGCACCGGTGACCATTCCTGCATCCGCCTGTCCGGCTGCCCGTCACTGACGATCAAGGAGAATCCCGATCCGCTGCGCACGGATCCAGTCGCCCACGTGGACAACAGTTGTGTTGGCTGCGGTGTTTGCGGCGAGGTGGCTCATGCGGCGGTGCTGTGTCCGTCGTTCTATCGCGCCGAACTGGTGTACAACCCATCGGTCTGGGACCGGTTGCTGCACTTCGTACGTGGCGCAGTCATAGGGGTATTGCAGCGACGCAGTGAGCGACGGCGTCTGCGCTACGCGCTCTGATGTTGCGACGACGATGACCGACCGACCCATCAAGCTCTCGATTTCGGCGCTGGGCGGCCAGGGTGGCGGCGTGCTGGCGGACTGGCTCATCGAGATTGCCGAGGCCGAAGGCTATCTGGTCCAATCCACTTCCGTGCCCGGCGTCGCACAGCGCACCGGCGCCACGATCTATTATCTCGAGTTTTTTCCCCGAGCGGTGGCAGAGCGGCTCGGGCGCGAACCGGTCATGGCGCTCATGCCGGTGTCGGGCGATGTGGATTGTGTGCTCGCCTCCGAACTGGCGGAGGCCGGCCGCGCCATCCAGCGCGGCCTGGTCTCGCCCGAGCGCACCACGCTGATTGCCTCGAGCCATCGTGCCTACGTCATCTCCGAAAAAAGCGCGATGGGCGACGGTGCCGCCGATACCGTGCAGTTGCTGGAGCTGGTCAGGAGCCAGTCGAAGCGGCTGGTCCTGTTCGACATGGAGGAGACGGCGGAGCGCAACCAGAGTGTGATCAGCTCGGTACTGCTTGGGGCGCTGTGCGGCAGCGGCGTATTGCCGTTCCGCAAGGAGGCGTTCAAACATGCGATCGAGCAGAGCGGCATTGCCGTCAAGGCCAACCTGGCGGCCTTCGAGGATGCGTATCAGCGCGCTCAGCGCGGTGATAGTGGATTCACGGGTCAGAGCGGAGCCCGGCTGCCGCAGGAGATTCCCACGCAGGCACGTTCGCCCGCGCTGCAGCCGCTGCTGGACAGGATCCGCAGATTGCCGGCGCCGGTGCAACCGGTCGCGCTGGCCGGCGCGAGGCGTGCCATCGACTATCAGGATCCCGCCTACGCCAGTCTTTACCTGGATCGCCTCGAGCGCATCGTGCCACTGGAGGGCGATCCGGCACAGGCACGTAGCCTGGCGCTGCTGGAAGCTGTCGCGCGCGGACTGGCATTGTGGATGACTTTCGAAGACACGATTCGCGTCGCCGATCTGAAGACTCGCGGCTCGCGCGTGACGCGTGTGGCCGAGGAGATCCGTGCCGAGAGAGGTCAGTTGTTCGGCGTGACGGAATTCATGAAGCCGCGGGTCGAGGAGATCGCCGGCACGTTACCGGCCGGGTTGGGCAACTGGGTGCTGCGTTCCCCGAGCGCGAGCCGCTGGCTCAGCCGCTGGAGTGGTGGGCGACAGATCCGTACCCGCACGGTGGGTGGGTTCGTGTTGCTGCATGTGCTTGGCGGGTTGCGCCGCTGGCGGCGGAGCACGCTGCGTTATCAGGTGGAAAACCGGCGCATCGAGGACTGGCTGCGGCTGATCGGGGAACTGGCTCCGCGCCATTACTCGCTGGCGGTTGAACTGGCGCGTGCGCAGCGGCTGATCAAGGGTTACGGCGAGACCCACGAGCGCGGCTGGCGCAACTTCACCGCGCTACTTGAACAACTCGAGACTCTGGCCGCGCGCTCCGATGGCGCCATCGTGCTGGCCGCGCTGCAGACCGCAGCGCTCGCGGACGAGGAGGGCGTCACCCTTCGCCGCGAGCTTCAGATGCTGCAAGGGATAGGTTCCGTCGCAACCCAGCCAGCTGGCTAGCAATCCCGGGCCCGGGCGTTGGGGCGATGGCCGCTAGAACGCATTGAGTCCGGTGAGCTCGCGACCGAGGGTGAGCTGATGGATGGTCTCGGTGCCCTCGTAGGTGATGACGCTCTCGAGGTTCAGGGCATGGCGGATGGGGACGTACTCGGCGCTGATGCCGGCCCCGCCCAGCAGATCGCGCGCATCGCGGGCGATGTCGAGGGCCATGCGGCAGTTGTTCCACTTGGCCAGTGAGACCTGCGGGGGCTGCAGCGCGTGGGCCTCCTTCAAGCGGGCGAGCCGGGCGGCGATGAGCTGCGCGGCGGTGATCTGGCGGGCCATCTGGGCAAGCCGGATCTGCACGGCCTGGTTCTGGGCGAGCGGGCGGCCGAAGAGCTGGCGGCTGGCCGCATACTCCAGGCACTGGGTAAGACACGCCTGGGCGGCCCCGATCACCCCCCAGGCGATGCCAAAGCGCGCCTGGGTGAGACAGGACAGGGGGCCCTTGAGCCCGATCACCCCGGGCAGGAGCTGGGAGTCCGGCACCCGCACCTCCTGCAGGAACAGCGCGGCGGTGACCGAGGCGCGCAGGGAGAACTTCCTCTCGATGGTCTGGGCGGTGAAGCCCGGGGTGCCCTTCTCGATGAGGAACCCCCGGATGCCCTCCTCGGTCTGCGCCCACACCAGGGCGAGGTCGGCGATCGAGCCGTTGGTGATCCACATCTTGGAGCCCTGCAGCACCCAGTCCCCGCCCTGGCGGCGGGCGCGGGTGTGCATGGCCGCCGGGTCCGAGCCCCCCTGCGGCTCGGTCAGTCCAAAGCAGCCGATCAGCTCCCCCCGGGCCATCTGCGGCAGGTAGCGCTGCTTCTGCTCCTCGGACCCATAGGCGTGGATCGGGAACATGCACAGGGAGGACTGCACGGAGACGAAGCTGCGGATGCCGGAGTCCCCGCGCTCGAGCTCCTGGCAGATCAGCCCGTAGCTGGTGGCATTCAATCCCGCGCAGCCGTAGCCCTCGAGCGAGCTCCCCAGCAACCCCAGGGCGGCCAGCTCCGGCACCAGCTCGCGCGGGAAGCGGTGGTTCTCGAAGCACTCCTGGATGATCGGCAGCACCCGCTCATCCACCAGCCGCCCCACCGAGTCCTGTACCAGCCGCTCCTCCTCGCTCAAGCTCCCACGCACGTCGTACAGGTCAAGCGGGTTCAGTTTGGCGGTGCTCAAGCGCTTCTCCAGCGTCAGGGGTTCGGCGTGGCGAACCCCGGGGAACGGTCGGTGCCAGCCGGTTGCGGCGCTCCGGACTATAGGGGCAAGTACTTTAGACCTCAAGTGCTTGCCGGCCCCGAACGGCCCGGCTGTACACTCTGCGCGGCGAGGAGAGAATAGGTCATGGCGACTCGCGCGACCCAATACCGCATCCTGCAGGCGGCCCTGGAGCTGTTCAACGAGCACGGCACGGCCGCCATCTCGGCCGGTCGCATCGCCGAGCGCTGTGGCATCAGCAAGGGCAACCTTCAATATCACTTCCGCAACAAGCGCGAGATCATCTGCGCCGTGTTCCAACAGGCCATCGGCGAGATGGATGCAGGTTGGTATCGCGATCATCTGGCCCCCACGCTCGAGCACATGGCCGCGATGTTCGTGCGCCAGCTGCAGCTGATCCTGAAATACCGCTTCTTCTATCGCGAGATGGCCGACCTGCTGCGCCAGGATCCGCTGCTGCGCAAGCGCTTCGCGCAGAACCGCGAACGGCGCATCAAGGAAATCGAGCGCTTCATGCTGGCGCTGCAGGCGGGTGGACTGATGCGCTTTCCCCCCGATCCGGCCCGGCTGCGCGCCATCATCGATGTCACCTGGATCGTGAACGAGAACTGGCTGAACTACATGGACTACCACGACCGGGAAGTGAGCGTGGAGGCGATGCTCGAAGGCTACGCGGAGATCCTCGAAGTGCTGCGGCCCTATCTGTGTGCGGACATCCAGCAGATCACGCGCGAGTCCTACATCACCATCGAGCGGCTGGCTGCGCAGGCCACGGGCGAGGCGGAAGCCGTCGCGGTCTGAGGCGCGCACGCTCCCAGGGGCTGCCCCGCAATGGGGCAGATTAGGCCAGCCAGCCTAAAGCGGGCCTGTACAACATCGGGTGCGTCCGGGAGAGTACCGGCGCCATGAGCGAGCCCGTTGTTGCGCGCCCGAAACCGTGTCTGATCAAGGTGAAGGCCGGCCGCACCTACTTCTGGTGCAGCTGCGGCCGCTCCGCAAAACAGCCTTTTTGCGACGGTTCCCACCGGGGCAGCGGCCTCGAACCCCGGCAGTACACCGCGGGACCCCAGGACGAGGAACTGCTCTTTTGTGGCTGCAAACATACACGCACTCCGCCGTTCTGCGACGGGGCCCACACCAACCTGCCGGGAGGCTCGCCGCTGGATGATCCGGCGAGTCCGGCCAACCGGGCCATCCCGGTCGTCAGCGACAGGGACGGTGCCCGGGCGCTGCTGAACGGCTGCTGCTACGTCTTCTCCCCGTCCCTGGCCCGCATGGAAACGCGCGGCTCGCTGCGCTACTGCTACATGGTCTCGCCCGAGATGGGCTCCCAGTACCAGACGCAGATCCTGATGGAAGTCGCCGGCGCGCCTTCGCCGGTGGTCACTTTCGGCGCGTGCGAAGTCATCCTCTTCGTCGGCTCGGGTGCGGGAACGGTGGTCGTCTCCGGCAAGACCTTCAGCATCAAGGCCACCGACGGCGTGTACGTGCGCCCTTCAGAAGCTTTCCGTTTCACCGCCGACGCCGGCCAGACACTGAGGATCTTCGTGCTGGTGTGCCCCCAGGCCGAACTGGGCTGGCTCGAGGCCATGCCGGACAACTTCGATGCGCGCTGTCCGCAGCGCGTCGTGGCCGTGGATGCGGCGCAGCGTACCGAGATGGGTCCGCGTTACTTCCAGATTCTCGTGGATAAGAGCATCGGATCGAACGTCATCACGCAGTTCATTGGACACATTCCGCCCTCCAAGGCCGCACCCCACCGGCACCTCTACGAGGAGGCCATCATCGTGCTGAACGGTGAGGGGTACATGTGGACGGAGGACAGGAAGGCGCGTGTCGTGGCGGGCGATGTGATCTTTCTGCCGCGCAAGCAGCTGCACTCGCTCGAGGCCACTTCCGCCGACGGTATCGATGTCGTCGGGGTGATCTGCCCTGGCGACAATCCCAGCATCAACTACTACGACTGAAGGGTTCCGGCGCGTCCCGCATCCGCCGGGAATGGGGCCCGGAATCGGCTACCAACGACAGGGGTTTCAACGTGTCAACACATAACAGGTCTCGGGTCATCACGCTGTGTCTGGCGGGCGCCGCATCCATAACGGCGCTGCCGCTGTCCACCCTTGCCGCCGATTCGGCGCCGGCCGACAGCAGTGGACTGCAGGAAATCATCGTCACGGCGAACAAGCTCAATGCCGCCAAGGTGCTCGACGTACCCGCGTCGATCCAGGCGATCTCGGGCGACAGCCTGCAGCAGGTGGGCGCAGCGGGCATCATGTCGATTGCCGGCGAGATTCCCGGCCTGTCCATCCAGGATCTGGGACCGGGTGACAAGAAGTACGTCATCCGCGGCATCAATTCGACCGGCGCTTCGACCACCGGTGTGTACTACGGCGAGGCCGTGATCAGCGGTTCGAACGCCGACGACGGTGGCGGATTCGAAACCGACATCCGCCTGTACGACATGGACCGCGTGGAAGTGCTGCGTGGCCCCCAGGGCACGCTCTACGGCGCCAGTTCCATGAGCGGCACCATCCGTTTCATCCCCAGGGCGCCGGATCTCAACAATCTGGGCGGCTATCTCACCATGGAGGGATCGGAGACCTCCCATGGCAGTGGCAATTACAACTTCAACGGCGCCGTGAACCTGCCGATCATCGACGGCGTGCTGTCGCTGCGCGTGGTCGGATGGAAGCTGTACGACAGCGGTTACGTCAATCAGATCCGCGTCGGCACCGGTGTCTTCAGGCAGGTCGGCAACCAGCAGGTCGAAGTTCCCGCCGTCGGCTTCCTGAAGGGGGTCAACGATGACGACGTGGGCGGTGGTCGGGCCATCCTGCGTTACCAGCCCTTCGAGGATCTGACCATCGATGCAAACTATACGTCGCAGACCGAGAGCTCGAATGGCTCCTCGCGCTGGACTCCGCCGGGCGTGACGGCCTTCAACGGGGGGCCCATCGCGCCCGTGCAGGGCTGCGACCTGTGCAATACCGACGTGACGCAGAGCCCCTGGACCGACAACCTCAAGGTGTTCGGTCTGACCATCAATTACAAGACCCCCTACGGAACCGTCACCGGCACGACGAATCAGTTCAACCGCACCGCCGATTTCAACTTCGATTCGACACCCATCCTCGTGTCCTTCGATGTGCCGATTCCGGCCGAGACGCTCGAGCCGCGCACCCGCAAGGTCAACTCCAGCGAAATCCGCTACGCCAGCCAGCTGGACTTTCCGGTCAACTTCGTGGTGGGCGGATATCGCGAGCACGAGACCCAGCATCTGGCGGTGGAGGTCATCACGACCAACGGACTCGGCCTGATCAACGGTCCGTTCAGCAGCTCGAACGCGGATGACGCCCTGAATTTCCCCGGAGTCGGCAATACGTTCTTCGGCCGCACCGATGACCGCAGTACCACCCAGTACGCGGCCTTCAGCGAAGCGACCTGGAAGATCACGCCGGATCTGACCGCCGTCGGCGGTATCCGCTACTTCACCGAGACGCTGAATGGATTCCAGGTTCAGACGCATCCGTTCGGAGGATTCCCGCCCGGACCCACGCTGGTGGCGCTGCCGGATCCGGAAGAGTCATTCAACAAGGTGACCTGGAAGGGCAACGTCAGCTACAAGTTCAGCGAGGAACTTCTCGCGTACACGACCGTCTCCACCGGTTTCCGCAGCGGCGGATTGAACGCGGTGAGCGAACCGTTCGAGGCGATTCCGGCCGCGTACGCACCGGACTCGCTGACCAATTTTGAAGTGGGTGCCAAGGGACGCCTGCTGGATGGCCGGTTCGACTATCAGCTGGATGCGTATTTCATCCGCTGGGACAACATCCAGGTGCAGGAAACGACCGCCGACGCGGCGTTTGTCTACCAGGGCAACGCTGGCACGGCGCACGTGAAGGGTATCGAGTTCGAATTCACGTCGCGGCCCATCGATTACCTGACAGCCAGCTTCGCGGGCTCATATCAGGATGCGTTCCTGGTCAAGGGGGCGGACGCTTTCCAGAAGCAGCAGAATCCCACTCTCGGAGTCACGGGAGACGGCATTCCCAACGTGCCGAAATACCAGTTCAGCCTCAACTTGAACTATACGCGGCCGATCAGCGGCGACTGGCAGGGTGTGCTGGCCACGGACATCACCTATAGGGATTCCGAGGACGCGTACTTCGCATCCAATCCCTTCAACATCCGGCTGGATTCCTACACGCTGGTGGGTCTGCGCGCCGGACTCATCAACGGACCGTGGAGCGTCACCGCCTTCGCCCGCAATCTGACCGACAAACGGGCCCAGGTCTCGGCGATCAACTCGACGCAGGATCCGGACGCGCTGCTGACGGTGCAACCGCGCACGATCGGGCTCACGGTGACGCGCAAATTCTGACATAGTGATGGTACCGGCCGTTGCGCGGCCGGTACCAGCGCGGCACAGCATGCAGGCCAAATCGATCACCGAGCGCGAGAGCGGTCTGCACCGCGGGCTGTCGAAGGCGCAGATCGTGATGATCGGCCTGGGCGGGGCGATCGGTACCGGCCTGTTCATGGGCAGCGGCATCGCCATCGGATACGCCGGCCCCGCGGTCATTCTCAGCTATGCAATCGCCGGCTTCGTGGCCCTGGTCATGGTGTTCAGCCTGTCCGAAATGGCCGTGGTGCATCCCACCGCCGGCTCGTTCGGCACGTATGCCGAGACCTACCTGAACCCCTGGGCCGGGTTCGTCGTCCGCTACACATACTGGATATCCCAGGTCATCGCCATCGGCGGCGAAGCCGTCGCCGCCGGTTTGTACATGGGTTTCTGGTTCCCCGAAGTCCCGGTCTGGATGTGGTCCATCGGGTTCTGCGTGGTGCTGCTGTATTTCAACTCGCGTTCGGTCAGCAACTTCGGCACGGTGGAATTCTGGTTCGCGCTCATCAAGGTGACCGCCATCGTGCTGTTCATCATCCTGGGCGCGGCCAGCATCTTCGGGTTGGGCATGCCGGCCACCGGATTCCACAATCTGACGGGCCTGCCCGGAGGGTTCCTGCCCAACGGAATCAGCGGTGTCTGGATGGCGGTGATCGTCGGCATCTTTTCCTTCAATGGAATCGAGGTGATCGCGGTCACGTCCGGCGAGGCCCAGAACCCGCGGGTTGCCATTCCCGCAGCTCTGCGCACCATGGTGTTCAGGCTGTGCTCGTTCTACCTCCTTTCTCTGCTCATCATCGTCACCACCGTGCCCTGGACCGCCACGGGCGTCAAGGTAGTTGCCCAAAGCCCCTTCGTGAGCGTGTTCACACACTCGGGCATCGCACACGCCGCCGGCATCATGAACTTCGTCGTGATCAGTGCCGCGCTGTCGAGCATGAACACCAATGTCTATCTGTGCTCACGCATGCTGTTCTCACTGTCACGCGGCAACTATGCGCCGGGCTTCCTGGGCCGGCTGAGCAGCAAGGGCAGCCCGATCGCCGCCATCCTGACCTCGGGCGCCTGTATCCTGATTGCCGCCGGGGTCTCTCGGTTGACCCCCTACGCTTACAACTACCTGCTGGGCGTGGCGCTGTTCGCAGCCATCCTGGTGTGGATGATGATCCTGGTGAGCCACCTGAGCTTCCGGCGGCATTACCGCCCCGAAGATCTGCCCGTGCGCATGCCGCTGTTTCCCTGGATGCAGTACGCCGGCCTGCTGCTGCTGGCGGCCATTCTCGTCACCATGGGCCTGGACACAAAGTTCTTCAACGTGTGCTGGCTGGTCGGCGTGCCGTGGGTGGTGCTGATCTCGGTAGCGTATTTCGTCTGGAAGGCGCGCCAGCGCCCGCGTGCCGCGGGCGCCACAGTGATCTAGCGCGGCTTGGGTGCGTTGCCTTTCGTAAACCGCTCTGGCGAGCGATGAGGAACACAATGAGCGTGGATTTCAAAGCGCTGCGCAGCCGCTTTCCGGTGCTGGCGCGCAAGACCTATCTGAACAGCGGCTCCTACTGCGCCCTCGCCGACACCGTGAGGGACGCTGTCAATCAGTACATGGAGGACCGATTGCTGGTGGGCGCGAACTGGGACGTGTGGGTCATGAAGAACGAGGCGGTCAGGGCTGGCGTGGCGCAGCTGCTGAATGCGCGACCGGATGAGATCGCGGTGACCGCATCGGCCTCCGCCGGCATCAATTCGCTGGCGAGCGCGCTGGATTTCAGGCGGCGGCGTAACAAGGTCGTGGTGAGCGACTTCGAGTTTCCGACCAACGCGCAAATCTGGCATGCGCAGGAGCGCAGGGGCGCGCGCGTGGTGCATGTACCCCGGGCCGCTGATGGCTACATTCCCCTGGAGAACTTCGAGAAGCTCATCGACGAGGAGACACAACTGGTTGCGGTGACCTACGTCTGTTTCCGCAACGGGGCGCGGCTCGATATTCCGGGCATCGTGCGTCTGGCACATGCCAAGGGCGCGCGCGTGCTGCTCGACTGCTACCAGGCGGTGGGCGCGGTCGGCGTGGACGTGCGCAAACTGGATGTCGATTTTGCCGTCGGTGGCATGCTGAAATATCTATTGGGCACGGCGGGGCTCGGCTTCATGTATGTGCGCGAAGCGTTGATCCCCGAGCTGGTGCCGTCGAACTCCGGCTGGTTCGCCCAGGCCAACATCGCGGCCATGGATATCACGGCCAACAGACCCTCTCCAACCGCGAGACGCTTCGAGGCGGGTACCCCCGCGGTGGTCAACTGCTACGCGGTCGAAGCGGGCCTGAAGATGATCAACGAAATCGGCGCGGACGCCATCGAGCAGCGCGTGCGTCAGCTGACCGGACGCTGCATGGACAGGCTGCGGGAGATTGATTGGCCGAGCATTACGCCGCGGCAGGACGAGAGGCGTGGACCGATGATCTGTGTCCGCTCCAGCCAGGTGGCGCGGCTGTTCGAACAGCTGATGCGGGAGGACATCGTCACTTCGTTCCGTGACGACAACCTGCGCGCCACATTTCACTTCTACAACGACGAGCAGGATGTCGAGAGGCTCGTCTCGGCGCTGCGGGAGCACCGTGCCAACCTAAGTTAGATATCCTTCATATCCAGTTGATTTATAATAAGTAAATAAGACGGAATCGGCCTAGTTCGCCCGGCCTAAATTGGCCACGGACGACCGCGGTGCCTCCAGTATCATCGCGCGCAACGACCCCACCTGCGCCCCGCGGCGCGGGCCTCCACAGCTTTGCGGAGTACTACGATGAATGCACGGCTCGCCGCTGGCCAGCCCGCCGCCCCAGCACCGTTTCCGGCCGAGGCGCTGCGCCATCAGTTCCCGGCGCTGCAACGTGCCGGCACGTTTGTATTTTTCGATAACGCTGCCGGTGCCCAGGTGCCACAGATCGTGCTCGACGCGGTCAACCGGCACCTGATCGATCACAACGTGCAGCGTGGCGGACGCTACCCGCAGAGCATCGCAGTGGATGCGACGATCGCGCGTGCGCGAAGCAGCGTTGCTGCGCTGGTGAATGCGCGCCGGTCCGACGAGATCGCTTTCGGGATGAACGCCACTTCGTTCATTCGGATCATCAGCCTGGCGGTCGGCCAGACGCTCGGTGCACGCAACGAGATCATCATTTCCGACCTCGATCACGAAGCGAACGTGGCGACCTGGCTGGCGCTGGAAAAGCAGGGCGCGCGTTTCCGGTGGTGGAAGATGCGACCGGATGGCTGTCTCCACCCCGAAGACCTCAAGCCGCTGCTGTCATCCCGCACGCGGCTGGTGGCCTGCACGCTGACGTCGAACGCCCTGGGCTCGATCACGGATGTGCGCGCCGCCGCGGATCTGGCACATGCGGCAGGTGCAGAGATATTCCTCGACAGCGTCCACTTCGGTCCACATGGCGTGATCGATGTGCAGGCCTTCGACTGCGACTACCTGGTCTGTTCGGGTTACAAGATCTTTGCCCCGCACATGGGCTTCATGTGGGGCCGCTACGAGCTGCTGCGCGACCTGCCCACCTTCCGCGAGGAGTTCATTCCCGATGCCCCTCCGGGCAAGATCGAGGCGGGGACCTTCGTGTACGAGAACGTCGCCGGCATGGATGCCGCCGTGACCTACCTGGCACAACTCGGCCGCGTATTGACCGGCAGAAGTGGGGCGCCCGATCCGCAGTCCCTGCGGGTGGACCTCGTCGATGCGATGCGCGCGATCCTGCTTTACGAGCAGAAGCTGTCACTGGAGCTCGCGCGGGTCCTGCGGGAGTGTGGAGCGAAGATCCACGGTATCGACTCCGATGAGCGCATCGCCGAGCGGGTTCCCACGTTCTCCTTCAACCTGCCGGGAGTGTCGCCTCAGGCGGTAACGGAAGCCGCGGCGCGCGCCCACATTGGCATCCGTGACGGACACATGTATTCGCCGCGACTGATGCAGCGACTCGGGGTTCCGGCCGAGACCGGGGTGGTGCGTGCCTCGCTGGTTCACTACAACACGCTGGCCGAGATCCACCGTTTCGGCAACGTGCTGTCGGATCTGCGCCCGCGCGGCTGAAGGCCACCGGCGGGGCTGGCCCCGACCCTCTCCCCGGTCGCGCCGGAATGCTATTCTCGCGCAGGGATAGCTTTTTTCGATGCCCCCATGCCGATTTTCCGCTTGGATGGCACGGGGGCCTGTGAAACGCTCCGCCGCACCGACTGCCATCACGCCACCGGATATGACCGCCGATCACCTGATCTCGCTACTCGACAGCCGCCGCAGCGGCTACGCGCTCCCGGCGCCGTTCTTCACTGAAGAGTCGGTGTACCAGGCCGAACTGGATCTGATCTTCGCCCGGCACTGGCTCTTCGTGGCCTCCGAGCCGGAGCTGCCCGAGGCCGGGGATTACCGCACCTACATGGTGGGCCGCTATCCGATCTTCCTGTTGCGACAGGATGACGGCTCGATCGTCGGGTTCCACAACACCTGTCGCCATCGCGGCTCGCGCATCCTGCAACAGGAGTCGGGCGTCGTCGGTGCGCGCATCGTGTGCCCGTACCATCGCTGGACTTACGATGCGAGTGGCAAGGTCGTCAGCTGCGGTGAGACCGGGGAGGGCAGCGGCGCCCTGCAGTTGCGTCTGAAGCCCGTCCACGTGCGCTGTCTCGCGGGCCTGATCTTCGTCTGCATGGCGGACGATCCACCAGGGGATTTCGCTGCGCTGGCCGACCGTATGACTCCCTACCTGGCGCCGCACGCGCTGACGCGTGCCAAGGTGGCCAGGCAGACCGACCTCATCGAGCATGGCAACTGGAAGCTGACCATCGAGAACAACCGTGAGTGCTTCCATTGCGGCGGCCATCCCGAGCTCCTCAATTCGCTGTTCCACTTCCTGGGTGACATCGACGAAGCAAACCTGACGGAACAGGAGCGGGGCATTTACGCCCGCTATCAGGTGGCGCGTGATCGCTCGGTGGCCAACTGGAACCGCGCGGGACTGCCGTGGGAGCGGATCGAGCTGCTTCACGGGCGGCCCACCGCGTTCCGTGCCGAGCGTCTGGTGCTTGCCGGGCACGGCGAGTCGATGACGTTCGACACCCGTGTCGCCTGCAGGCGCCTGCTCGGTTCCCTGACTGAACCCGGGCTCGGGACCCTGCATCTGCACGTGCAGCCCAATGCCTGGTTCCATTTCCTCAGCGACCACATCGTGACGTTCGCGGTGTTGCCCATCGACCGGGAGCGCACCCTGGTGCGGTCAACCTGGCTGGTGGACGCCGATGCCGTCGAGGGCAAGGACTACGATCTCGAAAATCTCACACGCGTGTGGATCGCCACCAACGCTCAGGATGCGCAGTTCGTCGAGGAAACCCAGCGCGGTGTCGTCAGCCCCGCCTATGTCCCCGGACCGCTCGGCAGCTCCGAGTTCATGGTTGACCTGTTCCATCGCTGGTACGACGAACGGATGCGCGCCGGATTGAGACCGTCCTGAAGCGGCGCGGCGCAGGACGGCGGTGATGCGCCTGCTGCCCGCTTTTCTGCGTGCGCATCCGCCAGGACTTGCCCTTCTGTTTCTCACGGAGACGTGGGAACGGTTTTCCTACTACGGCATGCGGGCTCTGCTGGTGCTCTATATGACCGAGCAGCTGCTGCTGGCACCGACCGCGCAGCACGTCCTGGGTTACGAGCAGCTGCATCGGGCACTCGAGGGCGTCTTCGGGCCGCTGGGGCCGCAGGCCATGGCCTCACAGATCTACGGCCTGTACACCTCGCTGCTCTACTTCACGCCGTTCTTCGGTGGTCTTCTCGCGGACCGCCTGCTGGGTCAATACCGCACGGTGATCCTGGGCGCGCTCATCATGGCCCTCGGCCACTTCCTGATGGCATCCGAGACCTTCTTCCTGTTCGCCCTGCTGTGCATCATCGTCGGCAACGGCTGTTTCAAGCCCAACGTCTCGACACAGGTTGGCCAGCTTTACGCGCGCACCGACTCACGTCGCGACAGCGCGTTCTCGATTTTCTACATGGGAATCAACCTGGGAGCCACGATCGCGCCGATGGTCTGCGGCACCCTGGGCGAGATCTACGGCTGGCACTACGGGTTTGTCACGGCAGGTGTCGGCATGTTGGCCGGGCTTGCGATCTATGTCGGCGGCCGCAAGCACCTGCCGCGCGATGTGGCGCGCGACCCGCCCGTCGCGCAGGTCCCACCCGCCGCGCAGGTCCCACCCGGCTCACGTCGCGCCACGGATCTCAAGGCCATCGCGGCGCTGTGCCTGGTGGCTTTCGTCATCACTTTCTTCTGGGCGGCGTACGAACAGCAGGGCAACGCCATCGTGCTGTGGGTGCGCGACTTCACCGACCGCTCCTTCTTCGGGTTGTTCGAGCTGCGCACCACCTGGTTCCTCAGTCTCAATCCCCTCTTCATCTTCCTGCTGACCCCGCTGCTGGTGGCGTGGTGGACATGGACCGCTGGCGGCCGCGCGGGCATGAGCCCGGCCACGAAGATGGCAGTGGGGTGCCTGTTCGCCTGCGCCGCCTACGGCATCCTGGTACTCGCGGTGGCCATCGGCGGGGCACGAGTGTCGTGGGCGTGGATGGTGCTGTTCTTCATCCTGCTGACCCTGGCCGAGTTGCATGTGAGCCCCGTGGCGCTGTCGCTGTTCTCGCGGGCCGCCCCGGCGTGGGCCGCCTCGATGATGATGGGCGTGTGGTTCATGTCGGGGGTGGTGGGAAACTACCTGGCCGGTGTCATGGGCTCGTTCTGGGAGCGCCTGCCCAAGGACACCTTCTGGGCGCTCGCCGGCGCCGTACCGTTGTTCGCCGGTCTCATCATGCTCGGTCTGCGTGGCCTGCTCGACCGCATCATCCTCGAGCAGCAGGCGCTCGATGCACCCCGGTAATCCATACTCGCGCGCCGCGCTTCGGCACGCGCATGCAAGACAAGGCGGACATGACCGAACAGAAGATCGATGAACCGCTGACCTGGCCAGCCGTTGCCGCGGTGGCTGCGGGCGCCCCACTGAGCCTGTCGGCCCCGGCGCTGGCGCGCATCGAGCGGGCGAGGGAGGTCGTCGCTGCGATCGTCTCGCGCGGATTGCGGGTGTACGGCGTGAGCACCGGAGTGGGCGCGCTGTCGGAAGTGCTGGTGGACAGAACCCGGCAGAGCGAGCTGTCACACAACATCATCATGAGTCACGCCTGTGGCGTGGGATCGGCGCTGCCCCTGGCCGAGACGCGCGCCATCATGGTCTGCGCCATCAACAACTTCGCGCATGGCCGCTCGGGCGTGCGGCCTCTCACCGTGCGCATGCTGCTGGACCTGCTCAACAACGGACTGATTCCCGTCGTGCCGCGCGGTGGTTCCATTGGCTATCTCATCCACATGGCACACATCTCTCTCGTCCTGCTGGGCAGCGGCGAGGCACGGGACGGCGACACCGTGTTGACGGGCGAGGAGGCGCTGCGGCGGCTCGGATACGCCCCATTGACCCTGGAGGCCAAGGAGGGACTGAGTCTGGTGAACGGCACCCCATGCGCCACCGGCCTTGCATGTGTCGCGCTCGGCAGACTGCAGCGACTTCTCGACTGGGCCGACGTGGTAGCCGCGATGACCTTCGAGAACCTCGGTACGCGCCCCGCGGCGTTCGCGCAGGAAGCGCTGCAGTTCAGGGTGTCCGCCGGCATAGCCGCCACCGGCGCGAGACTGCAACGGCTGCTGGAAGGAAGCGGGATTCTCGCCGGCGCGCATGCCAACACTCAGGATGCGATGAGCCTGCGCGCCATTCCGCAGGTACACGGCGGAGTACGCGAATCCTTCGACACGGCTTGCGATGTGGTGAATCGGGAGCTGGAGTCCGTCACGGACAATCCCATCATCTCCGGCACGCCCGAGGATCCTGTCGCCTATTCGCAGGCGCATGCGATCGGGGCCGCGCTGGCACTCGCCCTGGATGCACTCGCCATCGCGATCGCGAAGCTCGCGGCGATGTCCGAGCGGCGCATCGATCGCCTCGTCAATCCTCTCGTGAGCGGGTTGCCGGCGTTCCTGGCTCGCAATATTGGCGTGTCCTCGGGATTCATGATCGCCCAGTACACAGCGCTTTCACTCGCCTCCGAGAACCGCCGTCTCGCATCGCCATCCAGTCTTGATGGCGGCGTCAGTTCGGCGCTGCAGGAGGACGAGATTCCGCACGCGACGACCGGTGCGCTGCGCGTTCTGGAGATTTGTGACAACCTGGAGACCATCCTCGCCATCGAGCTGCTGGCGGCTGCGCAGGCGTATGAATTTCAGGAACCCGCCGAGCACCGCGCCCCGGCCACAGATGCCGTCTACCAGGGATTGCGCCGGCTGATTCCGGTGTATGCCGACGACCGGCCGCTGTCGAAGGACCTGAGCGCGGCGATCGGGTTCATGCGTCGGACAACGCCGATCTGAGAGCGGCGATCACGATGTCGGCGTGCTCGGGCCGGAACGGCATGGGCGGACGAAGTTTGAGCACACTGGCGCTCGGCCCTTCCGAGCCGATCAGCACGCCACGCTCCCGCAGCCGGTTGACCAGCATCCGGGTGCAGGCGCGGGCCGGCCTGCCGGGACGATCGGTCATCTGCACACCCACCATCAGACCGGAACCCCGAACTTCGCCGACCGCCGGATTGCCGCGGGTGAGATCGCGCAACGCGTCGATGAAATAGCGGCCCGTCGAGCGGGCGTTGTCCATGAGTCGCTCGCGCTCGAGCACGTCGAGCACGGCGAGTCCGGCCGCCGCGGCGACCGGGTTGCCGCCGAAGGTCGAGAAGAAACCTGTGTCACGCAGGAACTGATCGAGTATGTCGCGCCGGGTAATGACTACGCCCAGCGGGTAACCGTTGCCCACGGGTTTGCCGAGCGTGACGATGTCAGGCTGGTAGCCGCGGCGCGCGAAACCCCAGAAGTGCGAGCCACTGCGACCCAGACCGAATTGCACTTCGTCACCGATGATCAGGCCGCCCGCGGCGCGCACCGCCGCGACGATCGGTGTCATCCACTCGGGGCGCGGGTCGTAGATTCCTGAGCTCGTGAGCGCGCTGTCAATCATGAACGCCGCCAGACCGAATCCACGCTGTTCCAGTCGTGTCAGGGCGTCCTCGACGTCCACGCGCGCCGAAGCGATACCGGCGGATTCCGCGGTCGCTTCGTTTGCACCGGTATCCGCTCGCGCTCCGCCTGTGCCGGCTGCACCGCTTGCCTCGTATGTGCACAGGGACGAGGCGGGAGGCGCGAGCTGCTCCACGTGGGATGCGGCCTGCTTGCAGATCGAAGGAGACAGGGCGGTGACCGCATCCGTGATGCCGTGATAGGCGAAGTTCATCACCAGCGCGCCCGACTGCCGCGTGTATGACTTCGCGATGCGCCAGGCAATGTCGTTCGCCTCGCTTCCCGAGTTCACGAACAGGCACGTGTCGAGGTGGGCGGGCAGGGTCGCCCGCAGCCGCTCCACGTAGTCCAGGATGCGGGTATCGAGATAGCGGGTATTGCTGGCGATGCGGCCTGCCTGTGTGGCGATCGCGGCGACGACCGCTGGATGCGCATGGCCGACATGCGGCACGTTGTTGTAAACGTCCAGCAGCCTCTCGCCGTCGGCCGTGTGGATCCAGACTCCGTCACCGCGAACCACGTTCACCGGCCTGTCATACGACAGCTCGGCATTCGCGCCGAGCGCGCTGTGTCGCCGTTCGAGCAGCGCGGCGAGCGGTTTCCTAGCCGCCGCGCCGGGATTCCGCGACACCGTGCGGGCAGCCTCGTGCCACGTTTGGGTCAGTGTGGTTCGGCCCGCAGCGCCCAGTCGTTCGAGCGCTGCCAGTGCCTGGGCCTGCTCGCCCGGTGATGTCGGCACGCCATGGCGTTCACGCCAGACCAGGATCAGGGCGCCGATGGCGATCCGCGCCGCGATCAGGTCATACAGCACGTCCACTTCCGAAGCGGTCAGTGCAATCCTGCTGGTGAAACCGGCGAGCAAGTCGGCGACGGTGTCGGTTGTCGCCACGCCGTGCGAGAGGAATTCCGACATGGCGACCGCGATTTCCAGCGCGAGAGGCGCGTGGATCATGTCACCCAGGTCGATGATGCCCGTGCAACGGTCGCCGGTCTCGCTCACCAGCAGGTTGCGCGGATGGCAATCTCCATGTATGGCCTGGGCTCGTAGTCCGCGCAACTTCGGCAACAGGGCGGGTAAGGGCCGCAGCGCCTCCGCAAGCACCGTGCGCGTGGAGGGGGAGTCGACATCCTCCAGCAGCGGCGAAAGGCGCGGTGCGTGGCGGACGTCCCAGACGATTGGCTGGGCGAGAGCGGGGTGATTGAAGCCCTGCAGCGCCTCATCGAGCGCGGCGATCTCGCCGCCGAGGGAGTGCAGCAGGCTGCGATCCGGCCCCGGGGGCTGCAGCAGTCTGCCCGGCAGCCAGGTCACCAGGCGCACGCGGCATGAGCCAGCGCGAGTCTCGACAATGCCGGTGGGCTCGCCGCGCAAGGTCGGGACGGCGCGTGGCACGGGCAGATGCGCCGCCTGTTCGGCCAGATGTGCCAGCGCGGCCGATTGACCCGCCACAATGGTCTCGCTGGCCTCGCGGTCGAGGAATTTCAGCACCAGCGGGCCACGGTCGGTGTCGAGCAGGAAATTCCGGTCGCGCTCGCCCTCGAGCGGCTTCACCGTGGCCTTCAGGCCGTAGACCTCCCGGGCGACCCGTACCGCCTCGTCCGCCTCGACGCGCGGCGGCTGAGCGCGCAGGGCCAGCAGCCCCTCGAGGCTCATTGCGTCCCGAGCACCGCGGCGATCGGTGCAGCCGCCTTCGGCACGGCCGCGTGGTAGTCCTTGCCGAGGAGGGCGGCGATGGTGGCGGCGATCTGCGACTGCGTCACCGCCGGCACGTGGGTGCGTTCACCCAGAGGCTGTGTGTCCGGACCCATTACCGCGATCCAGACATTCTCGGAGCCCTTTTCCTCGACACCGTGTTCCTTCCATTCGACAGGACCGCTGCCGCGCCCGTGATCGCACGTGATGATGAACGTCGTGGAGTCGCGGTACTGTGGCATGGCCTGCATCGTGTCCCACAGTTCGTGCACGAAGCCGTCCATGCGATGGCCGCTGTCGAGCACGAGATCGTAACGTCCCTGGTGCGCCCAACTGTCGGTCTCGCCGTAGCCGACGAACAGCACTCGCGGGTGTGCGGAACGGACATAGTCGAGCAGTTCGACCTGGAGGTAGGCATTGCTCACATCCTCGACATCGAATCGCGTCGTCGTGTCGATCAATCGAGCCATCAATGCATCCCGGGAGGCGTCACCCGTCTTCGGAGGCTGCCGCCAGCCGGCCTGGATGACGAGGTGACTGCGCTTGACGTTGAAGATCTCCTCGTAGTTCTGCCAGGTGCCGTAGATCGCCACCTGGCCGCGAAACTCGGGCATCTGGTTGAGCCACTCGAACACACTGGCGTTCGGGTTGGGTCCGAACTCGTTGCTGGTGATGTCCTTGTTCGGGTAGCCCACCGACATTTCGTTGTAGCCCGGGTAGGAGAAGGCCTGGCCGTTGGTGACGTGCGCATCGCTGCCCGCCGTGCGGTTGCCGAAGATCTGCCCGCGCTTTTCCACGGTGCCCCAGATGAACGGGAACAGCAGTTCGCGACGCGCACGCGGATCGTCGCGCCAGTACTTGCTCTTCAGGGCGGCTTCCTCTTCCCAGCTGCCGCCGTTCTTGGGATCCAGCAGCAGCGGATCGGCGCCCGTGAAGACCTCCTGCCAGCGCAGTCCGTCGCTCACGATCAGCACGACATTGCGGGTCTTGCCGGCCAGCGCGGGAGTCGCGACGCCGACGGCCAGGAGGGACAGCAGACAAGCAAGGACTTGGCGCATGGAGGGTATCCGGTTGAGGGTTCGGGAGCGGTGATTATAGGCAAAGGAGGTAGTCGTCCAACGCCCTGCGCGCGACCGCGGCGATGGGGCTGACGCATTCGGGCGTTCGCAGGTCCGCTGTGAATTCCAGCTGTACCCCGCGCCCGCGGCTGCCCCGGTTGCAGACATTTTCGGGATGGCGGCCCGGGTAACCGTGTCCGTGGTTGGCCGCGTGGTAGCCGGCCTCCACGAATCGCCCGGTCATCAGGCTGGCCAGGGACTTGTCGAGCCCACCGACATAGATGCGGGATTCGCCAACGCAGCCGTGCACTGTCAGCACCACGCTGCAAGCGGCAGCGAGCGCCAGGCAGTCGGGGTCGTCGAAACGGTGGCTGGTCAGGTGCAGCCCGTTGGAACGGCCGCCGGAACGCAGGCCCTCGAACAGGTACAGGTTGTGATCCTCAGAGGCGATCGCCCGCGCGAGTTCCGAGGTTCCCGATTCTATCGTTCCACCGTGCGGGGCGATCACGAGCACGCCGGAAGCGGGTCGTTCCTGGACGTGGGTGCGGTAATCACGGCCGGACCGCTCGTGGCGGCTCAGCTCGGTAAAGGACGAATACCGGTCAAGCATGAATAGTGGATTTACGGGCGCTCTGCCGGCACACTGGCGGGCGCAGCAGCGCGGGAGCGAACCATGATCCGAGTCTCCGTACTATACCCGAACGGCGCGGGTACCAAATTCGACATGGCGTACTACACCAGCAAGCACATGCCCATGGTGCAGAAGCTGTGTGGGGCGGCCTGCCGCAGCATCGCGGCCGAGCGGGGCGTCGGTGGTGGCGAGCCAGGCTCGAAACCCACCTACATCGCCGCCGGTCACCTGACGTTCGATTCGGTGGAGGCATTCCAGAAGGCCTTCGGACCGAACGCCGCGCAGATCCTCGGCGACATCCCGAACTACACCAACGCCCAGCCGATCGTGCAGATCAGCGAGATCACGCTCTAGCTCCGCTATCGAGCGATGAAGATCGTCGCCGTCACCAATATCAAGGGCGGCGTCGGCAAGACCACGACGGCCGTCAACCTGTCCTACCT
>DATKLO010000060.1:0-35142 GCA_035542375.1 Steroidobacteraceae bacterium
CGTCAGATGTTGTGCCAGCCAGTACAGCATCTAGTTCACCTGGCTGGTTTTGCCTGCGGCAGATCCAGCGCACATCGGGCTCGGCCGCCGGCTACAAGCGTGGTTCTTGCCGGCTGCGGCCCCACCGAATTTTGCTATGCCCAGCTTGAACATGCTCTAGTGAGCCCCCGTCTGCCCCGCGTTCGGGACCAGCGCATCGACGACCCGTTCCAGTCTGTTGACGCGCGACCCCTTGATGAGCATCCGAACATCCGCCGTCGCGCCGCGCAGCTCTTCGGCGAGCGCACCGGCCTCCGCGAACCATTGCCCTCCGCGGCCGAAACTCTCGACGGCAAGCGCCGCGAGACTGCCGGTAGCAAACAGGCGCTCGATGCCGTGCTCGCGCGCGAACACACCGACCTCGGTGTGGGACTGCTCCGCGAAGCTGCCCAGCTCGGCCATGTCGCCCAGCACCAGCCACTTGCGCCCGTCCAGTCCGGCAAGCACTTCAATACCGGCCCGCACCGAACTCGGGTTGGCGTTGTAGGAGTCGTCGATCAGCCAGGCGCCGCTGGCGGTCTTCTTGAACTGCAGGCGCCCGGCAACCGGACGCACCGTGCCCAGGCCGGCGGCCACAGCATCAAGCGTTGCGCCGGCGGACATGGCGGCCGCCGCGGCCGCGAGCGCGTTGGCTACGTTGTGGCGACCGCCCATGCGCAGTTCGATTGGCATGCGGCCTGCGGGACTCGTCAGCGTGAAGCGTGTCAGGAAGCCCTCCGCCACCACGGTCGTGCTGACTGCGACCGCGGCGAAATCCGCCGGCTTCTGC
Source organism: Steroidobacteraceae bacterium (assembly GCA_035542375.1). GTDB lineage: Bacteria > Pseudomonadota > Gammaproteobacteria > Steroidobacterales > Steroidobacteraceae > 13-2-20CM-66-19. The sequence goes on from DATKLO010000060.1 coordinate 809, forward strand.
ACGCCGAACGTCACGACCCGCGCGGGTGTCATGTTGCGCCACAGAGACGCGAACTCGTCGTCGGCATTGATGACAGCAGTTGCTCCCGGGTTCAGTCCCGCGACCATCTCGCCTTCGGCGCGCGCCACGCCCTCGAGGCTCCCGAATCCTTCCAGGTGCTCGGCGCCGGCGTTGGTGATCATGCCGACCGTGGGCTGCGCCACCTTGACCAGGGCGGCCACATCTCCCGCGCGATTGGCGCCCATCTCTACGACGGCGAAGCGGTGCGTGGGTTCGATGCGCAGCAGTGTCAGAGGCACGCCAATGTGATTGTTGAGATTGCCGCGCGTCGCCAGGCAGCTGCCGGCCACTGCCAGGATCGCGGCGGTCATCTCCTTGGTGGTGGTCTTGCCGTTGCTGCCGGCTACGCCGATCACGGGAATGGCGAACTGCGATCGCCACGCATGCGCCGCGCGCTCCAGCGCCAGCTGGGTATCCGACACGACGATTTGCGCCAGAGCGGCGCTCTGCGCCGTGTCAACGAGTGCACCGGCCGCTCCGGCAGCGAGCGCTGCGCCAACGAACTCGTTGCCGTTGAAACGGGGGCCGCGCAGCGCCACGAAAAGATCGCCTGCCGCAAGAGAGCGGGTATCGCTGGACACGGCGTTGTAGGAGCGATCGGCGCCCCGGAGTGTTCCCTGGCAGGCCAGGGCGAAATCGGCGAGGGTGCGCTTCATGGCGCATCCCCCTGCAGCGCGTCGCTGACGACCGCCTGATCGGAGAACGCACGGCGCTGGGTACCGATGATCTGGTAGTCCTCGTGTCCCTTGCCGGCTATCAGCACGACGTCATCGGATCTGGAACGCCGTACGGCCGTGCGGATGGCCTTGGCGCGGTCATGCTCGATGAGCACGGACTGCGCATCGTGCAAACCGGCCAGAATGCCGGAGATGATGCGCGTGGGATCCTCGGTACGCGGATTGTCGTCGGTAATGATGACTTCATCGGCGAGCGACTCGGCGACACGACCCATCTGCGGGCGCTTGCCTGGATCGCGATCTCCGCCACAACCGAAGACAACGCGCAGCCGGCCGCGACAATGCAGGCGGGCGGCCTGCAATGCCTTGGCGAGCGCATCGGGCGTATGCGCATAGTCGACGATGACCAGCGGGCTGGATGCGCCACCGCCGAACAGCTCCATGCGGCCACTCGGGGCACTGCATCCGGCGAGTGCGGCGACAGCCCGTGGGAGCGGCAGGTTCCAGGCGAGCAGCACGGCCAGCACGGTGAGGACGTTGTCGACGTTGAATTCGCCGATCAGGGGCACGGAAAGCGTCGCATCACCCCAGCTCGATGCGATGGAGATCGTCAATCCCGTGGATTCGGGCCTGACGGCCACTGCGCGCACGAACTGCGCGGTGAGGAATTCCGCGGGCAGGGTGCGCGCAGCGCGGGTGGTGACCACGAGAGGGGCGCTCGAGGGTAGCGCGGCGAGACTTGCGCCGAAGGCGTCATCGATGTTGATCACCCGATGGGTCAGCGATGGCCAATCGAAGAGACGGGCCTTCGCTGCGCCGTAGGCCTGCAGCGTGCCGTGATAATCGAGGTGGTCGCGGGTCAGGTTCGTGAAGGCCGCCGTGTTGAATCGAACCGCCGCCACACGGTCCTGATCGAGGGCATGGGAGGAGACCTCCATGCAAACGCATTCCGCACCCGCCTGCCTGAGTTCGGCCAGCTGACGGTGAACGCTCACCGCATCGGACGTCGTGTGCTCGGTGGGGGTCACCGAGGGAGGAACACCGAAGCCCAGCGTCCCGATGTAGGCCGCGGGCCGGTTGCTGTGCTGCAGGGCTTGCGCGAGCAGCCAGGCGCAGGTGGTCTTGCCGTTGGTACCGGTAATTCCGGCAACGGTCAGGGACTGGGACGGCGCGCCGAAGAATCGGTCGGCGATCGTTCCCACATGCTGACTCAGGTGCGGAACGGCGGCGACATACACCCCGCTGCCGGGCGAACCCAGCGGCCGAACCAGATCGCCGGAGACATCGTCTGCCTGTTCATACAGCACTGCGCGTGCGCCTCGTGCCACGGCCTGCGTTGCGAACCTCAGTCCGTGATGAGTTCGCCCACGGCACGCCAGGAACAGCGAGCCCGGGGACGCCGCGCGGCTATCCATAGTCAGGTCGCGCACGAGGATCTCGGCCGGCACGTCAATCAGGCCGGCGGTGAGATCCGCCAGCCGGCGGGGTGCCCCCGCGTAAGCGGCGATACCCTTCCCGGCGGCGTCGCCACCGCCAGAGCCACCGCTCACGCCCGCGGCACAGACCTGGATGGGATGCGTGCCCGTCATTGCAATGCCGCCGTTCTCACGCCGCCGTGGACTGGCACCGAAGGCAAGTCGTCGGGCGCATTGACGGGGCGATCCGGCGCGACCGCCAGCAAACGCAGCGCACCACCGACGACCGCCGAGAAGACGGGTGCCGAGACATCCCCTCCCCGGTGCAGACCCGCGCTGGGTTCATCAATCACGACCACGGCGGCAAGCCGCGGTTCACTCGATGGCGCTACGCCGCCGAACACGGCCATGTATCGGTCCGTCGAGTAGCCGCCGGAGATGATCTTGTACGCCGTACCCGTCTTGCCGGACACGCGATACCCGGGAATCGCCGCGCGCTTGCCGGTGGCTCCCTCGGCCACGACGACTGACTCGAGCATGCCGACCAGTTCCCGCGCGGAACGCCCGTCCATCACGCGCTCGCCCGCCGGCGGTGTGTCGACGCGCAGAAAGGACACCGGCCGTGTCAGGCCGAAGGTTCCGACCGTTGCGTAGGCATGGGCAAGCTGCAACGGCGTCACCGAAATGCCGTAGCCGTGCGACATGGTCGCGATGCCGATGGGGCGCCATTGCGCGTAGTTGGCCAGCAACCCGGCCGATTCGCCCGGGTAGCCGCTGGCGGTGACCTGGCCGAAGCCGAAGTGGGTGAGCGTGTTCCAGATCAACTGGGGCTCGAGGCTCAGGGCGAGCCGGGCCATGCCCACGTTGGAACTCTTCGCCAGTACGGTGGCGATGTTGACGGCGCCGAGGTTGTGCTCGTCCTCCACGATGGTCGCACCGACCTTGTAGAAGCCGGGCGAGGTATCGATGATGCTGCGATCGTCGTATTTGCCGGAGGCGATGGCGGCCGCGACGAAGAACGGCTTGATCGAAGAGCCCGGCTCGAAGATGTCGGTCGCGGCGCGGTTGCGGTAGACCGCCGGCACCATCTGCTCGCGGTCGTTGGGGTTGTAGGCCGGCTGATTCACCATCGCCAGCACTTCGCCGGTGGTGACATCCAGCACGACGATCGAGCCGGCGCGGGCGCGCTGCTCGCGGATGGCGGCCTTGAGCTCGCGATAGGCCAGATACTGGATGCGCAGGTCGATGGACAGCACGAGATCGCGGCCCGGGCGCGCGGGCCTGATGCTTTCCACGTTCTGGACGATACGGCCGTACCGGTCCTGGATGACGCGCTTGGCGCCATCCTCGCCCGCCAGCCAGTGATCGAACGCGAGCTCCAGACCCTCCTGCCCGGCGTCATCCACGTTGGTGAAGCCAAGAATGTGTCCGGCAACCTCTCCCGCGGGGTAGTAGCGGCGGTACTCGCGCGACAGGTAGACCCCGGGAATCCCGAGCGCCTTGATCTGCTGGGCCTCGCTCGGCTGGCGGCCGCGCGACAGATAGAGGAACTCGCGGTCGAGATTGCTCGTCACGCGCCGCGCCAGCTCCTGGCGATCCTGCTTGAGCGCCGCGGCCAGCCGCGGGATCTGGTCGGTGGCGAGTGCCAGTTCGCGCGGATTGACCCAGATGGAATCCACGGGCGTGCTGACGGCGAGCGGCTCGCCGTAGCGATCGGTGATCGTGCCGCGATGCGCGATGATCTGGGCCACGCGCGAGTAGCGAGCATCGCCTTCCTTCACCAGGAACGTGTGATCGACCAGCTGCAGATCCGCCGCACGCCACACGAGTGCGACCGCACCGCACACGATCAGTCCCAGCAGCAGACAGGACCGCCAGCGGAACGACACCGACGCGACCTCACGTGAGTTGCGGGACTTCATGGCGCGATGATCTCGATCTCTTTGGGCGGCGGCATGGCCATGTGCAGGCGTGTGCTGGCAACGCGCTCGACGAACGCATGCGTGGACCAGGCGCTCTGCTCGAGCTGCAATTGCCCCCATTCGATTTCGAGGTTGTCGCGCCGGCCGTTCAGACGTTCGAGCTCGACAAACATCTCGCGCGCCCGGTGCTTGCAGTAGATGGCGCCCGCGGCCGAACCGAGGGTCACCACCCACAGAACGGGAATCGCGATCAACAGGGCCCTGCGGGTGAACACGCTCACGCCATCTTCTCCGCAACTCGCAACAACGCGCTGCGCGCGCGCGGATTGCGCCCCACCTCCAGGTCCTCCGGCCTGCTCTTGGTGCCGATCCGTCGCAGCCGGGGCTGCGCCTGCGGCGGCAAAACGGGCAGTGCCGCCAGAGCGGGATCCACCGTCGAGGCCTGCTGGATGAAGCGTTTCACCAGCCGATCCTCCAGCGAGTGGAAGCTGATGACGGCGAGCCGGCCGCCGGGAGCCAGGAAATCGAGCGCGGCCGCCAGCCCCTCGCGGATCTGCCCCAGCTCGTCGTTGATGAACATCCGCAGTGCCTGGAAGGTTCGTGTAGCCGGATGCTTTCCAGGCTCGCGAGTACGTACCGCACGCGCAACCAACGCTGCGAGCTGACTCGTGCGTTCAAGCGGACGCTCACGACGCTCCGCAACGATCGCCTGAGCAACGCGCCCAGCGAAGCGTTCTTCTCCGAGTGTTGAGATCACCTCGCGAATCTCGTCGACGCCCGCCCGAGCGAGCCAGGCTGAGACCGGTTCGCCACGTGTCGGGTCCATGCGCATGTCGAGCGGACCGTCCGCGCGGAAGCTGAAGCCGCGGGCCGGATCTTCGAGCTGCGGCGAGGAAACGCCAAGGTCGAAGAGCACGCCGCGACAAGGTTTACCGCCCGAGTGAGCCGGCACGAGCGCGGCGAGATCGGCAAACGACGCGTGGAGGAGCGTAAGCCGCACTTCGTCGGCAAAGCGCGCGCGTCCGGACGCAACGGCTTGTGGATCCCGGTCGATCGCGAGCACGCGGCCTTCCCTACCCACGGCCTGGAGGATTTGTGCCGTATGACCGCCACGCCCGAACGTCGCATCGACATAGTACCCGCCCGCTTCCGGGGCCAAAGCCGCGAGCGCCTCAGCGACGAGCACAGGTGTGTGCTCATCCACGTTCGAAGCGGCGCATGAACCGCCCCCCGGAGAGTTGCCGCGTTTTCGCCCGCTGCGCACCCCTCGAGCGCGCAACCCCTGTTCTCGTCACTCCTGCCGCGCCGACCGCTGACCGCCTATAGCGACAGCGAGTCGAGCTCGGACGGCAGATCGGTCACGGCTTCCTCACTCTTGAGCCACAGGTCGCGACGCTCGCCCCAGCGCCCCTCGTCCCATAGCTCGAACCGATTCCCCTGGCCGATCAGCATTCCGTGCCGCTCGAGCCGCGCGAATTCGCGCAGCTCCGGCGGCAACAGCACCCTTCCATGCCCGTCGAGCTCCAGATCGGTCGCGTGGCCCACCATGAGCCGCTGGAGCCGGCGCGCCTGCGCGTGCAGACTCGGCAGGCTCATCAGCTTGCGTTCGATCCGTTCCCACTCGGGCAAGGGATAAATGAGGAGGCACTGGTCCCGATCGACGGTCACGACCAACCGGCCCTGGGCGGCCTCGGCGATCTGCTCCCGGTACCGGGTAGGCATGACCATCCGACCCTTGTCGTCCAGGGTGACTTTTGTTGCACCGCGAAACATGACCTGATGAGGGACGCGCCCATTCCCCCCCACATTCTCCCACCGGCCGCCACTATAGAAATCCGTGCCACGCTATGTCAATTGAAATAGTGAGAAATTTGTCGCAGTCACAAAGACTTATCCGTGCATTGCGAAGCTTTCAAACAGTGGGGGCAGGCCATTCGTCTTAGCAATCAGCGGCTTGCCGGGCGAAGCTTATACAGTGGTTCAGCCGAGGCCAGGCTGTGGTCACCAGGCCGGGCTCGAATGAGGTGGGTGGGCTCCCAGGTGCAGCCGGCAAAGACCGCGTCTTGGCCGGCGGCCGAGTCCGTTCGAGCCTGTTGGCTGCGGGATTTGCTTCCAGCAAATCCCGCCAAATGGACGATATGAGGAGCCGGCCTGTAAGCCGGGTTCTGTCGAGGGCAATCATTCCTCTGGGATCCACGTCGCCGTGGACCTCTAGCGGCCTACCCGGAAGCGCGCGCAGATCAGCGCTGCGCCCTCTCACGGGCCGAAACCCGCGCTGGACGCTGCTCCCCTATTTGGCCTTGCTCCAGGTGGGGTTTGCCGTGCCGTCCTTGTTACCAAGGCCGCGGTGCGCTCTTACCGCACCGTTTCACCCTTGCCGTTCCCGCCGGGCCTGCCGAAGCAGTCCGCGGGACTTGGGCGGTCTGTTCTCTGTTGCACTTTCCGTGGGCTCGCGCCCCCCAGGCGTTACCTGGCACCTGATCCGCCGGAGCCCGGACTTTCCTCCACCCCCGACCGGCCCGTGAGGGTCGGACGGGAACAGCGACTGCCCGGCCGGCTCCCCGGGGCGCCACCTTAAGCACCCCCGGGGAGAAGTCAAATCAGCCCGGCGGGGCGCCTCGGGTCACCAGGGCGTAGGCCTCGCTACGGGTGGCCCCGGTGAGTTGCGCGGCGATCGCGGCGACGCGGGCTGGAGGCAATTCCTTCGCGAGCAGATCGACTGCACGGCGCAACAGCTGCCGATCCACGGAATCCGCCTTTTCCTCCACACCCTGGATCACGAGAGTGAGTTCGCCGCGCTGGAAATTCGGCTCGCCGGCGGCCAGAGCGGCAATCTCCGCGAGCGTGCCGCGATAGATGGTTTCATGCGCCTTGGTGAGCTCACGCGCAACCACGGCCGCCCGGTCGCCTCCAAACTCCTCCACGAGGTCCGCCAGTGTTTCAACGATGCGGTGAGGCGCTTCAAACAACACAAGCGTGCGCGATTCGGTCGCGAGACGCGCCAGCGCCGTGCGACGCTCGCGCGAGCGCGCCGGCAAGAATCCCTCGAAACAGAATCGTGCCGTGGGCAGGCCGGCCACCGCGAGCGCGGCAGTGATCGCCGAGGGGCCGGGAATCACCCCTACTTCGATGCCGGCGCGTGCAGCGCTGCTGACGAGCCGGTAACCGGGATCTGACAACAACGGGGTGCCCGCGTCGCTCACCAGCGCAATCACTTCACCTGACTGCAGACGCGTCAGCAGCTCGGGAAGACGCGCCTCTTCGTTGTGAGCGTGCAGCGATAGCATCGGCTTCGAGACGCCGATGGATTGCAGCAGACCCGCCGTATGACGCGTGTCCTCGGCCGCGATCAGGCTGGCCTCCCGGAGGGCTTCCCGGGCACGCGGACTGAGGTCGTTCAGGTTGCCGATCGGCGTTGCGACCACTAGCAGCCGGCCACGGGCGTGGTTCACTATACTCCCCGCTTTGCGGCCGTCGGTCTGGACGGCCGGCGAATCTTTCCGAAGCAGCGGGCATCCTGCCCGCGCACGAAAGGCCGTTCAACCGATGTTCTGTGCGCAATTCCGTGCCGCCGTTCTGTTCCTGATCGTGTTCACCCTCGCGGGCTGCCCCAGCCTGAGCCCGCGCGCCGAAGCCCCAGCGTCGGTGGATACGGCGGATGCGTTGCTGCGCCAGGGAGATCCGCTCGGCGCCGCGCGCATGTACGAGGCACTGGCCGGCCAGAACTCCGGCGTCGATCGCAACGAGTACCTGTTCCGCGCCGCCAGAGCGTTTCTCGCGGGTCATCGACCCGATGACGCCGCACGCGTGCTGGGCGGGGTCGAGGCGCCCCTGAGCGCCGCACAGACCGCCGAACGACCCCTGCTCGATGTCGAACTCGCCCTCGCGCGCGGACAAGGCGTGCTCGCCTGGCAACGCATCAGCTCCATACCGGAACCGCGCTCCGCTGCGGACGCCCCTCGCTACTGGCGCCTCAGGGAACAGGCCGCTCTGGCCGCCGGCCGGCCGAACGAGGCGGTGGCGGCGCAGATTGCGCTCGAGCGCTGGCTGCCGAGCGCGCAGGAGTTGCGTCAGAGCCGGGTCAATTTTCTAGGCTTTCTGCGGGATGCGAGCGAGCACGGCACGCGCTTCGATCCGCGCACGGCGACCGATCCAACCACTCGTGGCTGGCTGGAGCTGGGTCCGCTGTCAGCGGCGGCAGCTCGCAGTCCGAACGCGACGATCCCGGAAATCGACTCGTGGCGCTCACGCTATCCCAACCATCCTGCCAACGAGATCATGCGCAGTGAACTGCTCGGCCACCCGGCAACGCTGACGCCGCAAGCGGCCGAGGCGCACATCGCGCTGCTGTTGCCGATTTCGGGCAAGACCGCTGCCGCTTCCACGACCGTGCGCGACGGCTTCCTCACCGCCTACTACCAGACTCCAGTCGGACAACGCGCGCCGATCCACATTTATGACACAAGCGAATCGGGCATCGCGGAAGCCGTAACCCGCGCGACGCAGGAAGGTGCGCAGTTCATCGTTGGTCCGCTGACGCGCGAAGAGGTTGTCGCTGCCGCTGCCCTCGCCACGCAGCACCCGCCGATCCTGGCTCTCAATTTCCTGCCGCCCGATCGTCCGGCTCCGGCCGCGTTCTATCAGTTCGCGCTGTCTCCGGAGGATGAAGCGCGGCAGGCCGCGCGCCGGATACTCGCGGAGGGCCGTCGCCACGGCATCGCGGTCGTGCCTTCGGGGGACTGGGGCACACGTGTGCTGGCTGCCTTCACGCAGGAGTTGCAAGCCGGCGGTGGCGGGCTCTTCGCGAGCACGATGGTGGACAACTCGCTGACCGATTACTCGGACGCCATCACCCAGATCCTGCGCATCAGCGACAGCAGCGCGCGGCATCGACGCCTCGAGTCGATCCTCGGCACGAAGCTTCAGTTCGAACCGCGCCGCCGCGGCGATCTGGAGTTCATCTTCGCCCCGGCGCCGGCCAACATCGAGCGGCTGTTGCGGCCGCAGCTGCGCTTCCACTTCGCCGGGGACGTGCCCACCTATGCGACCTCGGATGCGTTCGAGCCCGATCCACGCAACAACCAGGATCTGGAGGGCCTGATGTTTCCGGACATGCCCTGGATGCTCGGCGGCGAGCTGGCGGATGCGGTGCGCGCCTCGCTGCGCGATGCGTGGCCCAATGGCGGCGGACCGCGGCGCAACCGGCTGTTTGCGTTCGGCTTCGACGCCTACAGGCTTGCCGCGGCGCTGCAGGGTCGCGGCGCCTCCGGCGGTTTCCAGGTCGATGGCCTGACCGGCAAACTGACACTCGATCCCGACCGGCGCGTGCGCCGCGAGCTGGGCTGGGCGCAGATCCACAACGGCGATATCCGGATATTGCCTCCGCCAGCGCCACCCACCGCGCAACCGCCAGCTGCGCAACCAGCAGTGCAGTGAGCACCACGGCAGGCCGCGAGGGAATGTGGGTCCGACAGGGAGTGTCGAATGGACAGTCGAATGGACAGTCGAATGGGTCGGCGGGATGTGGGCCGCATCGCCGAGCAAGTGGCGGCGTCCTGGCTGACTGAACGCGGCTGGCGCCTCGTCACGCGTAATTTCAATCGGCGCGTCGGCGAGCTCGACATCGTCGCGCAGCAGGGTCGGGTGCTTGCCGTCATCGAAGTCAGAACACGCGCAAACGATGAGTATGGAGGTGCGGCAGCCTCGGTGACCGCACGCAAGCAGCGCCGCGTCCTGCGGGCGACCGAGCAGCTACTTCAGCAACGGAGGGATCTGTGCGGGCTGTTGGTGCGATTCGACGTCATGGTGGTGCACGAACCGCACGCATCACAGCCGCGCGTGGAGTGGATCCAGCACGCCTTCGAGGCGCGTTGAGCCGACGGCCTTGACGCCGAGCGGGCTGCGTTGACTCAGGTCGGCGCATTGCGGCGGGTCGGCGCGTTGCCTCAGGTCGGCGCATTGCCTCAGGTCGGCGCGTTGCGGCGAATGGGCTCGAGGCCGCTGACCTACTTGACGACCTTCAACTGCGGCCGGCGGCCACCGCCGCCGTTGCTGCCCTCTTCGGCTGAAGTCGGGCGGTTCGGAGGCTCGGGGCCCAGGTCCTGCTCGGAGAAGACCATTCCCTCGCCGGTCTCGCGCGCGTAGATTCCCATGACAGCGGCGACCGGGAAACAGACGTGATGAACGACGCCGGCGAAGCGCGCGTCGAACTCGATCTCCTCGTTACCCAGCTTCAGGCGTTGGGTGGCGCTGGGGCTGAGATTCAACACGATCTTGCCTTCCTTGACATACGCGCGCGGCACTTCCGATCCGGCCCGCTCCGCGTCCACGATGACATGCGGAGTATGCCCGCAGTCGCACATCCACTGGTGCATGGCTCGCAGCAGATAGGGACGTTTCGGCGGCGGCGTGAAGCTGGACATGCTGCAGGGTTCAGATCAGGCGCATTTCCTGTTCGGTGTCCGACAGGCTCTCGCGGAAAGCAGGCCGGGAGAAAATCAGGCTCGCATACTTGATGACCGACTGCGCCTGCGGCGGCAGATCGATCTCGAAATACGGCAGCCGCCACAGCACCGGCGCGATGGTCGCATCCACGAGCGAGAACTCGTCCGAGAGGAAGTACGGCTTGACCTTGAACAGGTCCGCGCTCTGCAGGATGGTGTCGCGCAGGATCTTCTTCAGTCTGACGGTCTGCTTCTTGTCCGGTTCCTGCTCGATCTGCTGCACCAGACCGTACCAGTCGCGCTCGATGCGATAGAGCGCGAGGCGGAACTGCGCGCGGGTCACCGGGTCCACCGGCATCAGCGGCGGGTGCGGAAACCGCTCGTCCAGGTACTCGATGATGACCCGCGAGTCGTAGAGCACCAGGTCGCGATCAACCAGCGTCGGCACGCTGTGATAAGGGTTCAGGTCGAGCAGGTCCTCGGGGAGCTTGCCGGGTTCGACGCTGACAATGTCGATGCTGATGCCCTTCTCGGCCAGCACGATGCGCGTCCTGTGACTCCAAGGGTCGTTGGGCGCGGAAAACAGCGTCATGATGGACCGTCTGCTCGACAAAATTCCGCTCCCGCGATCCGTTGCGTGCGGGGCAACGCCCCGCTACGCCCGCGCCGTTGCCGATCAGTGGACGTCCTTCCAGTACTCTTTCTTCAGCAGCCACGCGATCCAGGTGAATACCAGCAGGAACAACACCACCCAGATGCCGAGCGCGTGCCGCTGCACCTGCGACGGCTCGCCCACGTACACCAGGAAGTTGACCGTATCGCGTACGAAGCCGTCGTACTCCTCCGCGTTCATCCGGCCCGGTGCGAGTTGTTCGAAGTGATCGAACACCTGCTCCGTGCTGGTCTTGCCGTCCTCGCCGCGCTTCTCGACATTGCGGTAGACGGCCGCCTTGGGACCCTCGAGCTCCGACAGCACCGCCGGCATGGCGATGGCGGGCAGGCGCAGATTGTTCGCGCCCGTGGGCCGTGACATGTCGACGTAGTAGGTCTTGAACAGCTGATAGAGGTAGTCCGCCCCGCGCGCCCGCGCCATCAGAGACAGGTCAGGAGGGGTCTTGCCGAACCAGGCCTCGCCATCCGCGGCGGGCATGCTCGTCAGGATGTACTGAGTGGGCTTGTCACCCGGCTGCAGGATGTACTTCTCCAGCATGTCGGGTGGAATCGCCAGGTCCTCGCCCAATCGCGAGTAACGCTCGTACTTCAGCGAATGGCAGCCGACACAGTAGTTGAAGAAGTTGCGCGCGCCACGCTGGAGCGAGGCGATGTTCTTCACATCGGTGTCGGCATGCCAGCTCTTCCAGTCGGCACCCACGCCACCTGCGGATTCCTCGGCCGCCGGCACGGCGGCGCTGGCGAGCAGACCCAGGCCCAGCAGGGCCAACAGGTACCTGGACGATGCGCGTACCACGAACGCACCCTTCTCAATGCGCATGGTAGACCACCCTCTCCGGCACCGGCTTGACCGGATCGATTCTCGAGTACCACGGCATCGCGAGGAAGAACATGAAGTACAGGAAGGCGAAAATCCGCGCCAGCAGGACGTAGGAGCCTTCCGCGGGCTGCAGTCCGAGATAGCCGAGCGAGATGAACGAGACGGCGAACACCGTCAGCGCCAGTTTCGACAGCCAGCCCTTGTAGCGGATGGACTTGACCGGCGAGCGGTCCAGCCACGGCAGGAACAGGAACAGCACCACTGCGAGCCCCATGAGCAGCGCGCCCAGGCGCTGGTCGGGCACTGCGCGCAGGATCGCGTAGTAAGGCGTGAAGTACCACACGGGTGCGATGTGCTCCGGAGTCGACATCGGGTTGGCCGGTTCGAAGTTCGGCCCCTCGAGGAACAGGCCGCCGAAGGTCGGCACGAAGAACACCACGATCGCGAACAGCACGAAGAACACGCCCACGCCGACCACGTCCTTCACCGTGTAGTACGGATGGAAGGGAATGCCATCGAGCGGCTTGCCGTCCGCGCCGAGGTTGTTCTTGATCTCGATGCCGTCCGGATTGTTGGAACCGGTGCGCCGCAGGGCGACCAGGTGCAGCATCACCAGCAGCAGCAGCGCCAGCGGAATGGCCACCACGTGCAGCGAGAAGAAGCGGTTGAGCGTCGCATCCGCGATGCCGTAATCACCGCGGATCCACTCCACCAGGCCGGGCCCGATGGCGGGAATCGTCCCGAACAGGTTCACGATCACCTGCGCGCCCCAGAACGACATGTTGCCCCAGGGCAGCACGTAGCCCATGAAAGCCTCCGCCATCAGCGCCAGGTACACGAGCATGCCCAGGATCCACAGCAGCTCCCGGGGAGCGCGGTAGGAGCCGTACAGGAATGCACGGAACATGTGCAGGTATACGACGATGAAGAACGCCGATGCACCGGTGGAGTGCAGGTAGCGGATCAGCCAGCCGTAGTTGACCTCCCGCATGATGAATTCGACGGAGTCGAACGAGGTTGCCTCACCGGGCTTGTAGAACATGGTGAGGAAGATGCCGGTGGCGAGCTGCAGCACCAGCACCAGCAGCGCGAGCGAGCCGAAGAAGTACCAGATGTTGAAGTTCTTCGGCGCGTAGTAGCCGGTCAGCTGTTCGGCGATGAACTCATCCACCGGCAGCCGCTTGTTGATCCAGGCCCACAGGCCTTTCCTGGCACCGGCTGCGCCGGTTGCTTGGGGCGCGGCCATCAGGCGGCTCCTTTGTGCGTCTCGTCGAGGCCCACGACCAGCTTGCCCGGCGCCGGGTATTCGTACGGCGGGATGCGCAGGTTGACCGAGGCGGGCGACCCCGTGAACACGCGTCCGGCCAGATCGAAGCGCGATCCGTGGCAGGGGCAGAAGAAGCCGCCCGGCCAGTAGGCTCCCATCTCGGCGGAGGCCGCCTCGAAGCGCTGCTTGGGCAGGCAGCCCAGGTGTGTGCAGGTGCCGATCAGCACCAGGATCTCGGGCAGGCGCGCGCGGATCTCGTTGGTGGCATACGGCGGCTGGTCGGAATCCTTCGAATCCCTGTCCTTGAGCAGATCGTCGTGACCCTTCAGGTGGGCGAGCATCTCGGGCGTCCGCCGCACGACGTAGATCGGCTGGCGCCGCCAGGTGATGATGGCCATCTGTCCCGGCTCGATCTTCGACACGTCCAGTTCAGCCGGGGCACCGGCCGCCCTGGCGCGCTCCGAGGGTTGCCAGGAGGCGATGAAGGGCACGGCGGCGAAGGCCGCGCCGACCGCTCCGGTGGCGACGGTGGCCGTGGTTAGAAACTTGCGTCGACTCAGGTCGACCCCGTCGTCGGCGACGACAACGTTTTCCGCCATCAACCGTTCTCCCGCTTAATGCAATCAGCCCGCTCTCGACCTCGCATCGCCTGCGCGCCGGCGACGTGTAACGCGGCTTCGGTTTGCGGCTTGCGGGGGGCGGCGCATTATACACAAACGAAACAGGGCTTCCGGGCGGTCGGCGCGGAAGGTCCGTGCCGCTACTGACGGAGATTCCATGCTCGAGCGCCTGGGCCGCGGACTGACTTTCGTCGCCGGATCGGTGGTCGGAGGGCTGGCCCTCGCCTTCCTCGTGGTCGTGGCGCGCCCGGAGCTGATCCGGCGTGGCGCTGCGACCGTGCCCGGGACAGTCCTGACCGGGTCCCGGCCGAGCGTACCCGCCCCGGCACGCGTGACTTATTCCGATGCCGTGCAGCGTGCGGCGCCATCCGTCGTCAATGTGTATACCGCCCGGCTGGTCACCGAGCGGGTGGCCCCATCCTCCCTGGGGGAGCTGTTCGGCGGCTTCCTGCCCCGGTATCGGCAGCGCGTGGAGCGCAGCCTGGGATCCGGGGTAATCGTGGATGAGGCCGGTCACATCGTGACCAATCACCACGTCATCGCCAACGCCGACTCCATTCGGGTGCAGCTCGCCGACGGCCGGATCGCCGACGCGCGCATCGTGGGTCGTGATCCCGATACCGATCTGGCAGTGCTGAAGATCGACCTGAGCCCGCTGCCCGTGGCGGTGATGGGTCGGTCGGACCAACTCAAGGTAGGCGATGTGGTGCTCGCCATCGGCAATCCCATCGGCCTGTCGCAGACCGTCACCCACGGCATCGTCAGCGCCACCAGCCGGCAGCAGCTCGGCATCGCCGCCCTGGAGGATTTCATCCAGACGGATGCGCCGATCAATTTCGGCAACTCCGGCGGCGCCCTGGTGGACTCCAGCGGCGAGGTGGTGGGCATCAACACTGCCATCGTGGCGAAGAACCTCGGGGTGGAGGGCATCGGTTTTGCGATTCCGGTGAACATGGTGCGCGGCGTGCTGGGAGACATCATTGCCACCGGGCGCGTCATCCGGGGCTGGATCGGGATCGTGCCCGAAGAGGTGACGGACGAGCAGGCCGCACAGCTCGGCCTGTCCCAGGGAGGCGTGCTGGTCGCCGATCTTTACGTGGGCAGCCCTGCCCAGGAGGCGGGCCTGCGGCCCGGGGATCTGATCCTGTCCATCGATGGGACCGCCGTGCGCAGTGCGCAGGATGCGCTCGGACGCATCGCCACGCACAAACCGGGCTCGAAGCTTGCGATCCACGGCCTGCGGGGCTCGCGCGAATTCGATGTCCGAGCACAGGTCACCGAGCGACCGCGCCGCAGCTGAAGGTGCACCCTCGGGCAGCGCGGATCGGAGCACGAATGCCATTTCCACCGACCCCGACCATTGGAATGACCCTGACCTCGAGTCCCAGGCCATGACCACGATCCAGTCACGTCGCTTCGCTACCGCGACCGATCTCGATGCCGCGCTCATCGAGCGTCTCCACGCCGCGATCAGCGGCGCGAACGCCGCCCGCACGGCGGTGATGCTGGCGGGCGGGCGCACGCCGCTGCCCGCTTATCGCGAGCTCGCACGCCGCTCACCGCGACCTGCCGACGGGTTGCATGTCCTCTTCTCGGACGACCGGTATGTCCCGGCCACCTCTGCGTCCAGCAACTATTTCCAGTTGCGCCCGCTGCTCGATGCGCTCGCGTTGCCCGAGGATCGTGTGCTGCGGGTCAGAACCGATCTGCCGCTGGAAGCGGCGGCGGTGGATTACGAGCAGCAACTCGGCCGGATGCTGCGCTCGGGCGTGCGCATCGGCCTCGGACTGCTCGGGCTGGGTGCCGACGGCCACACGGCCTCCCTGTTCGACAGCAATCAGCTGAAACAGGCGCGGGGCCGCTTGGCCGTCGCCGTGCAACGGCCGGATGGGATGCAGGGAATCAGCGTGACGCCGGACTTGCTGGCGCAGGTTGCGCAGCCGCTGTTCCTGGTCGCAGGCCCTGACAAACACGCCATCGTGGAATCCTTCCTGCGCCCGGACTCCACGCTGACGGCGCGACGCGCCATCGCCGGCTGCCCCAGCGCGGAGGTCTGGATCGCGCCCTAGCCCATCGGACAATCCGACCATGGCGGCAGGCAAATCAGCCCAGGAGCTAGGGAGCGTGTTCGCCGAACCGGCCCGGCCCGCAGGAGCGGGTCCAGGTGTGCGCATCCGCGCCGGGGTTGTGCCAGCTGCACGGGCCTTCCACCAGTGAGTCGGCTTCACGCGGTCCCCAGGTTCCGGGCACGTACTCGTGGGGCACCGAGTCCGTACCGAGTATCGGGTCCACCACGGCCCAGGCCGCTTCCACTTCATCCTGTCGCGCGAACAGCGACGTGTCGCCGATGAGCGCCGCGCCGATCAGGCGCTCGTAGGCTTCCGCTTCATCCTGCTGCTGCTGGTCCACGAACAGTTCGACATCGCGCCCCTGCATGGCCGGGCCCGGCCGCTTGGCATGCGCACCGAGCGCGATGGCCGTGTCGGGTCCCAGGCGAAAGCGCAGGTAGTTGGATTGCTCGGGATTCATGCCGCCGAACACACGCGCCGGGGGCGGCCGCAGATCCACGGTCACCTCCGTCGCAGTCACGGGAAGTGACTTGCCCGCGCGCAGGTAGAACGGCACGCCG
Organism: Steroidobacteraceae bacterium; assembly: GCA_035542375.1. GTDB lineage: Bacteria > Pseudomonadota > Gammaproteobacteria > Steroidobacterales > Steroidobacteraceae > 13-2-20CM-66-19. Next base: position 17,334 of record DATKLO010000060.1, read on the forward strand.
CTCCACCGCCACGACTCGATGTGCAGTTCCAGCGCCGCGAACGTCTCGACGCGCGAATCCGGGGCGACTCCCGCTTCCTGGCGGTAGCCCGCGAACTGACCCCGCACCACATCTTCCGATGACAGTGGGCGGATCGCTTTCAACACCTTGACCTTCTCGTCGCGCAGCGCCTCACCGCCGCTGTTGACCGGTGGCTCCATCGTCAACAGCGTGACGACCTCGAGCAGATGGTTCTGCACGACATCGCGGATCGCTCCCACCTCTTCATAGAACTTGCCGCGACCGGCCACGCCGAATGTCTCCGCCATGGTGATCTGCACGCTGGCGACGAAATTGCGATTCCACACCGGCTCCAGGAACGAGTTGGCGAAGCGGAAGAACAGCAGGTTCTGCACCGGCTCCTTGCCCAGGTAGTGATCGATGCGGAACACGTTGGATTCGGGGAAATTCTCCAGCAGGCAGGCGTTGAGCTTGCGCGCTGAAGGTAAGTCGCGTCCGAAGGGCTTCTCCACGACGACGCGGGCGTCGGGGATGCGCCCCGTTTTTCCCAGGTGCGAAACCACGACGGGAAACACACTGGGTGGAATCGCCAGGTAGTGCAGGGGCCGCTGCGCATCACCCATCGCCTCGCGCAGTGTTTCGAAAGTCGCGACCTGAGTGTAGTCGCCGTCCACGTAGCGAAGCAGCCCGATCAGTTTTCCCAGCACCCCCTCGTCGGGCTCCTGCACGGACGCCTTCACGCTGTCACGGACCCGTTGCGCGAGCTGGTCGAGATTCCAGCCCGCCCGCGCCACGCCGATGACGGGAATCCGCGTCAGGTGTCCGCGGCGCACGAGGTGATAGAGCGCCGGATAGATTTTCTTGAAGCACAGGTCGCCGGTGGCGCCAAACACCACCAGCGCATCAGCGTCGCGCCGCTCAGCCATGCGACCCGCCAGTACCGCGTGGCTTGTTTTCCGAGGCACCGGCCTCGGCGGGCTTCTCCACGTGACCGCCGAATCCCAGCCGCATGGCCGAGAGCACCTTGCCGGCGAATTCGCCGCGATCCCGCGACTCGAAACGCGCATACAGCGCCGAGCTGAGAACGCTCGCCGGTACGCCGATGTCGATCGCCGCCTGCACGGTCCAGCGACCTTCGCCCGAATCCGACACCCGTCCACCGAAATTCCCGAGTTCGGGACTCGCTGCCAGGGCATCCGCGGTCAGATCGAGCAGTCGGGAGGAGATGATGCTGCCGTGGCGCCACACTTCCGTGATGGCCGCGAGATCCAGCTGGTACTGGTACAAGCGCGGATTTCCCAGCGGAGCCGTTTCAGCGTCCGCTTCACGCGTGTGCATTCCGGCATCGGCGTGTTTGAGGATGTTGAGACCTTCAGCGTAGGCGGCCATCAACCCATACTCGATTCCGTTGTGCACCATCTTGACGAAGTGGCCGGCACCGATGGGCCCGCAGTGCAGATATCCCTGACCGGCGGTCCCCTGCGCCGGAGTTCGCGCAGCCCCGCCCGAAGCAGCGGCTGGCGGATGACCGCCGGGCGAGAGTGTCGCGAAGATCGGCTCGAGTCGCGTCACGACGTCCTTCTCACCGCCGATCATCAGGCTGAAGCCCGCTTCCAGTCCCAGCACGCCACCACTGGTTCCCACATCGACGTAATGAATGCCGGAGGACTGCAGCTCTTCAGCCCGGCGGATGTCGTCGTGATAGTGGGAATTGCCGCCGTCGATGATGACATCGCCGGACTTCAGCAGCGGTCGCAGCTGACTGATGACCTTGTCCACCACGCTGGCGGGAACCATGATCCAGACGACGCGCGGTGCTGATAACCCCGCCACCAGCTCGGCGAGCGTGCCCGCACCTCGCGCACCTTCGGCAACCAGCGCCTTCACCGCGTCGGCCGAATTGTCGAAGGCGACGCACTCGTGCCCGCCCTTCAACAGCCGACGCACCATGTTAGCGCCCATCCGTCCCAGACCGACCATTCCAATGCGCATACACACTCCCGGCAGCGTTACGCGTACTTTACGCGTACCACATGACCCCAAGCTGTCAGAATCGTCTGATGGTTCGCAGCCGGCAAAGACCCCGCTTTGCAGCGGCCGGGCCCGATGTCCGCGGGATGGCCGCACCGCGGCCGGCAAAAACCGCGTTTTTTGCCCGCGGTCCAGCCCGATGTCCGCGGGATTTGCCGCAGGCAAATCCCGCCAATGTACTAATTCGGGACGCGGCGGATCTGGGCGCCCAGCTGCGCCAGCTTTTCCTCGATGGCCTCGTAGCCCCGGTCGATGTGGTAGATCCGCTCGATATCGGTGCGCCCTTCCGCGATGAGTCCCGCCAGGACGAGGCTGGCCGAGGCGCGCAGATCCGTGGCCATGACCGGAGCGGCCGTCAGCCGTTCCACTCCGCGAATAATGGCCGTGTTGCCCTCGAGGCGGATCTCCGCGCCGAGGCGCCGCATCTCGAGCATATGCATGAAGCGGTTCTCGAAGATGGTCTCGATGATCGTACCGACGCCTGATGCCACCGTGTTCAAAGCGGCGAACTGCGCCTGCATGTCCGTGGGGAAGGCGGGATAGGGAGCCGTGCGCACATCCACGGCCTTGGGACGACGCTTGCGCATGTCCACTTCGATCCAGTTCTCACCCACGCCCACGGAGGCGCCGGATTCCTCGAGCTTGGCCAGCACCGCATCCAGATGGTCCGGGCGGGTATTCTTGATCCGCACCTGGCCGCCGGTAATCGCGCCCGCTACCAGGTACGTCCCGCCCTCGATGCGATCCGGGAGGACCTCGTAACTGGTTCCCCGCAGCCGCTTGACGCCCGTCACCACGATCTTGTCGGTACCCGCTCCCTGGATGCGCGCGCCCATGGCGATGAGGAAATTCGCCAGGTCCACGACTTCAGGCTCGCGCGCGGCGTTCTCTATGATGGTTTCGCCATCGGCCAAGGTGGCCGCCATCATCAGGTTTTCGGTTCCCGTCACGGTCACGGTGTCGAGCACGAGGCGCGCACCGTGCAGGCGCTCCGCGCGCGCGCGGATATAGCCCCCGTCGATCGTGATGTCTGCTCCCATCGCCTGTAGCCCGGCGACGTGGATGTTCACCGGCCGGGCTCCGATGGCGCAGCCCCCGGGCAGGGACACGTCTGCCTTGCCGAAGCGGGCCACCAACGGACCGAGCACCAGGATGGACGCTCGCATCGTCTTGACCAGGTCATACGGCGCGAAGCACTCCTTGACCGTCGAGCCGTCGACTTCAATCCGCATCCGCTCGTCGATCGTGACGGTGGCTCCCATGCGGCCCAGCAGCTCAACCGTCGTGGTGACGTCCTTCAGGTGCGGGACGTTCGCCACCGTCACCGGATCGTCCGCGAGCAATGCACCCGCCAGGATGGGCAGGGTGGCGTTCTTGGCTCCGGAGATGCGCACCTCGCCCTCTAGGGGGACACCCCCCTGGATCTGCAGCTTGTCCACGGTTACCTCTGTCCCGACTCTTCGGGAGTCAGCGCCTCGATGGACAGCGCGTGGATCTCATTCCCCATGCGCTCCCCGAGCGCCCGGTAGACGAGCTGATGGCGCGCCAGGGGGCGTTTGCCCGCGAATTCCCGCGACACGACCCGCGCGGCGAAGTGGGTGTTGTCGTCGGATTCGACGCGGACTTCGGCCCCCGGGAGGCCGGTGCGGATGAGCTGTGCGACTTGTTCGGGATTCATGGGGTGCGGATCTTAAATGGGTGCGGGCATGCCTGCGCGGGCGGCCGCGAAGCGGACCGCTATGGGAGTCTAGCGCGGCCGCCCCGATCGCCGCTGACCCCGATCGCCGCTGGCCCCGATCGCCGCTGACCCCGATCGCCGCTGATCCCGATCGCCGCTGGCCCCGATCGCGGGTGGTCACGGCACGGCCGACGCCTATAATCGACGGGCCATGCAGTCCCCTGCCCCGATCGCTCCCGCCTCCAGCCAGGATGACCAGCTGCTTGCCTCAGCACGACGTGCCCTGACGATTGAAGCCGATGCCGTCGCCGCATTGGTGCCGCGTCTGGACTCGGCCTTCGCCGCCGCCTGCAGGCTCTGCCTGACGTGTACCGGGCGCGTCGTGGTCACCGGTATGGGTAAATCCGGACATGTGGCGCGCAAGATCGCCGCGACCCTGGCCAGCACCGGGACCCCCGCCTTCTTCCTGCACCCGGCCGAGGCCGGGCACGGCGACCTGGGCATGATCACCCGCTCGGACGTGGTGCTCGCCTTGTCGAACTCCGGCGAAACACCCGAGCTCGTGCTCCTGCTTCCGCACCTCAAGCGACTGGGCGTGCCCCTCATGGTCATGGTGGGGAAGTTGCAGTCCACCCTGGGCCGCGGCGCCGCCGTGGCAATGGATGCCAGCGTGCCCGAAGAGGCCTGCCCCCTGAACCTGGCTCCGACAGCCAGTACCACCGCGACCCTGGCGCTGGGCGATGCGCTGGCGGTAGCCGTGCTGGAAGCACGAGGATTCACCAAGCAGGATTTCGCCCTCTCGCACCCTGGCGGCAGCCTGGGACGACAACTGCTGCTGCATGTCGAGGACGTCATGCGCACCGGCACCGCGCTGCCGCGCATCGGACCCGATGAACCGCTGGGAGCGGGCTTACTGGAGATGTCGCGCAAGGGCCTGGGGATGACTGTCGTGGTCGACCGCGACGATCGCATCCTCGGCGTGTTCACGGACGGCGACCTGCGGCGCGCGATCGACCGCCAGATCGACGTCCACAAGACGACCATGCGCACCATCATGACGGCGAACTGCAAGACCATCGGTGCACGTGCACTGGCTGCCGAAGCCATCCACATCATGGAGACCAGTCGCATCACCGCCCTTCCGGTGGCCGATGCTCAGGGACGGCTGATCGGCGCCCTCAACGTCCACGACCTTTTCAAGGCGGGTGTGGTCTGAACGGTTCAGACGCTCACTATCCCGCCTCGCCCGCATGACGCACAAAGACGCTGCCGCTATCCGACTCCTGGTTCTCGACGTGGACGGTGTCATGACGGATGGCCGGCTCTACTTCGGCCCGGAAGGCGAGACCCTGAAGGCGTTCCACGTGCGTGACGGTCTGGGAATTCAGCGGCTTGCGGCCGCGGGCATAGGCGTCGCGGTGATTTCCGGCAGACGATCCCCAATGGTGGAGGTCCGCTGCCGCGAACTTGGCGTGGAGCATGTTGTCCAGGGCGCGCAGGACAAGGTTGGCGCCTTTACTGCGTTGTGCGCGCGGCTTGGGGTGAGTGCTGCGGCGTGCGCCTGCGTCGGCGACGATTCCACTGACGTGCCGCTGATGGGCTCCGTCAAGCTTGCCTTCGCCGTCGCTGACGCGCACCGCGACGCGATTCGCGCGGCCCATGTTGTTACTTCGCTCCCCGGGGGACACGGCGCCGTGCGCGAGGTGTGTGACTATCTGCTCAGCGCGCGGCGGCCTGCAGCTGCACGGGCGTCTGTACCTGCACGTGCGTCTGCACCTGCGCGGGCGCGCGCGAAGCGGCGTGCACGATGATTTTCCGCATCTTTGCTACGGCGCTGTTCATCGCCATCATCGTGGGCTCCTTCTGGCTGGGCGGGCAACAGCGAGAACTGACCTCGCCCACTACCGTGGACAATTCGGGCGCCGAGCTGGGATATTCCGCTCGCAACGCCACGCTGATCGAGACGGGTGAAGATGGCCGTCCGCTGTATACCCTGTATGCCGACGTGATCCGTCAAAGTCCGGGTGATGGCGTCAACTTCGACAAGGTCCGCCTGATCTTCCGCGACGCACAGGGCCAGGACTGGAATGCTCACGCCGACAGCGGCCAGCTCATGACTGAAACCGGTAAGGTCGACCTGCTTGGCGATGTGCACATCAATGGTGTGTTGCCGGGATCAGACGAGGCCGCCGATCTGGCCACGGAGAGACTCACGGTGGCCACGCGCGAAAACATCATCAGCACCACCGAGCCAGTGGTGTTGACAGCCGCGGGGCGCCTGCTGAAGTCCCGCGGCCTGATCGTGGAGCTGAAGGACAATCATCTGCAACTGGAATCGAATGTGCATGGCATGTTCTCGCCCTGATCGCACGTCGAGGCGCCGGGCGGATGCTTCCATGGGGAAGGTCCGCGCACGCCTTTGCGGCGTGCTGCTGCTGGTTTGCTGCTGCGCCACTGCAGGCGGTGCGGAACAGCAGACCTTGCGAATTGCCGCGGTGACCAAGGATGCGCTGCCCGCCGTGTCGAAGGACGCGCGCAAACTGCCCATCGAAGTGGCTTCCTCTCATGTTGATTACAAAGGCAACTCGGTGTCCATCAAGGACGTGGTGATCACACAGGGAGACACCCGGGTTCAGGCCGATCGTGCGCATGCCACCGGACTGGACTTCGAAAACAGCCACTGGACGTTCGAAGGTAACGTGCGCATCGTCGGCGAACAGCATGGCAGCCTGCGCTCTGACGAAGCCGTGGTGGAGTTTCGTGACAATCACATCGAGAAAGCCACCATCACGGGCAATCCCGCGGAGTTCGAACAGAAGCGTGCGGACACGAACGCCACCGCGCGCGGTCACGCGCAGCAGATCATCTACGACGTGAGCGAGGGGACGGTGCATTTGTCGAATGACGCGTGGCTGTCTGATGGCCGCAATGAAATCAGCGGTCCGGAACTCGTGTACAGCATCCGTGAGCAGCGCGTGCAGGCCGCGGCCACCGGCGACAGCCAGGTGCACATCACCATCACGCCCCAGTCCGGCGACGAGTCCAGCAAGAAACCATGACCTCCTTGCGCGCCACGGGCCTGGCCAAGAGCTACAAGTCGCGCCAGGTCGTCCGGGATCTGTCTGTCGAGGTAGCCAATGGCGAGGTGGTGGGACTGCTGGGTCCGAACGGTGCCGGCAAGACCACGGCCTTCTACATGATCGTCGGACTCGTGCCCTGCGATGCCGGGCGCATCTACCTGGGCGACAGGGACCTGACCACGCTGCCGATGCACCGCCGGGCGCAGCTCGGACTGGGCTATCTGCCGCAGGAAGCCTCGGTGTTCCGCAAGCTCTCGGTGGAGAACAACGTGCTCGCGATCCTGGAGGCACGCGAGGACCTGGATCGCGCCGGCCGCGAACAAAGGCTCGAGGAGCTCCTGGAGGAGCTGCGCATCGGTCACGTGCGCCGCAGTCTCGGCCTGTCGTTGTCCGGCGGCGAGAGGCGCCGCGTGGAGATCGCCCGCGCGCTCGCTGCCGAGCCCCGCTTCATGCTGCTGGATGAGCCCTTCGCTGGCGTGGATCCCCTCTCCGTATTGGACATCCAGCGCATCATCCGCGAGCTCACCAGCCGCGACATCGGGGTGCTCATTACGGACCATAACGTGCGCGAGACTCTGGGCGTGTGTGGCAGGGCTTACATCGTCAATCAGGGCACGGTCATCGCCTCCGGAAGTGCGGAAGAAATCCTTGCCAACCCCCAAGTGCGTGAGGTGTACTTGGGCCAGTCGTTCCGGCTCTAGCGGCCCCCTTCCGACGGGTCGCGCCGGCTCGAAGAACTTTCGTACTTTCAAGTGGTTACGAATGGAAGGCTAGCCCGCCCCGTGTCACCATGATGAAACCTTCCCTGCAGCTCAAGCTGGGTCAGCAACTGACCATGACCCCGCAGCTGCAGCAGGCGATTCGGCTCCTGCAGCTGCCGGCGCTGGAGCTCCAGGCGCACATCCGCGAGCTCCTCGAGACCAATGTGATGCTGGAGCCCACGGAGGAGGCCGATCTGACCGGCACCTTCGAGGCCGTCGAGACTCAGGAAGGTCCGGCGGAGGCCGCCGAGCGGACCCAGGAAGAAAGCACCGTCGAGGTGGTCGACGAGGGCTGGGGCGAACAGAGCGTCGGGGCGGCCGAAACTCCCTGGAGCAGCGATGACGACGAGCGCCAGCAGGAGTTCGCCGATGCCTCCGGGCAATCCCTGCAGGAACATCTGCTGTGGCAGCTGGAGCTGGCACGGCTCGAGCCGCGCGAGTTCGCCATCGCGCGCGCCATCATTGACTCCATCAGCGACGATGGCTACCTGACCGAACCGCTGGATGAGATCGCCAGCACGCTGCGTCCGGAGATCGAATGCGACGCCGCCGAGGTGGAGGCGGTGCTCGGCGGCGTGCAGGCACTGGATCCGCCCGGAGTCGGTGCGCGCTCCGTGGGCGAATGCATCGAGCTGCAGCTGCGCCAGCTGGATCCGGCCACACCGGGATTCGCGACCGCCATCGAGATTGCCCGCCATCACCTCGAGCTCGTGGCCGAGCGCGAGCTGTCGCTGCTCAAACGCGAGCTGCGCGCCACCGAGGAAGAGATTGCCTGCGCCCTGGCCCTGGTGCGCTCATGTCATCCGCGTCCCGGCTCGACCGTCAGCACCGGTGCGGCGGAATATGTCGTACCGGATGTGTTTGTGCGTCGCACTGACCACGGCTGGTCGGTTGAAATCAACGCCGCGACCCTGCCGCGCGTGCGTCTCAACAGCAGCTATGCGAGCATGATCGGGCGCAATGCGAGCCATGCGACCATGCGCGCCCAGCTGCAGGAGGCGCGCTGGCTGCTGAAGAGCCTGGAGATTCGCCACGAGACACTCATCAAGGTGGCCCGCTCGATCGTCGAACGCCAGCAGGCGTTCCTGGAACACGGCGACGAGCACATGCGGCCGATGATCCTCAAGGACATCGCCGAGGCGGTCGGCATGCACGAGTCCACCATCTCGCGCGTCACCTCGGGCAAGTACATGCACACGCCGCGCGGCGTGTTCGAGCTGCGTTATTTCTTCTCGAGCCAGGTCGAAGGCGCCGACGGCTCGGGCACCTCCTCCACCGCCATTCGCGCCAAGATCAGAAAGCTCGTCAAGGAAGAAGACGCGGAGAACCCCCTGAGCGACGGCCGCATCGCCGAGCTGCTCTCCGGGGAAGGCATTCCGGTCGCGCGCCGCACGGTCGCGAAGTACCGCGAAGCCATGGGAATCGCGCCCTCGAACGAGCGCCGCCGGGCAGGATTGAAGCAGATGTAAGCCATGCTGAAGTGCACAACTCAAAGGAGACGGCTATGCAGCTCAACGTCACCGGCCACCACATCGAGGTCACCGCGGCGCTCCGCGGCTATGTCGAGAAGAAGCTCGAGCGCATCGCCAGGCACTTCGACCAGGTCATCGACGTTCACTGCGTACTCACTGTGGAGAAACTCAGACAGAAAGCGGAAGCCACCGTGCATGTCAGCGGCAACGCGATCCACGCGGATGCGACCGAAGAAGACATGTACGCCGCCATCGATCTGCTGACCGACAAGCTGGATCGTTGCGTCAAGAAGCACAAGGAAAAGCTCACCGACCACCACGCGGCCGAAGTGCGCCGCACGGCCAAGGCACTCTCGGCACTCTAGGAACGCGTTCGGACCGGCGCTCGGGTGGGCGCCGGTCCGTTCCCCGGGACACCCTGTCCGGGGGGCCCGTTCCGACCGACCCTGCGGCATGTCGCCGCAGCCGCGTTCCGGCCAGCGGAGCGGAGCGGGCGCGATCGGAGCGGCGCCGGGCGCGCCGGCGAGACATAACCTGAGCCTTCGGCGTGCATCGCCGGTCCCGCGCTTGCAGCGGCAATGCCGGTGGCGCTAACTTCGCCCCGCGTGCGCATCATCATCCTCAGCGGCCTGTCCGGTTCCGGCAAGAGCGTGGCTCTGCACATGCTCGAGGACCTGGGTTTCTACTGCATCGACAACATACCGGCCGCGTTGCTCAAGTCGTTCATCTCGCACACCGTGCGCAGTCCGGAGCCGACCTATGAGCGCACCGCCATCGGGCTGGATGCGCGCAACACGGCCGCCGAGATCGCCACGGTGCCGCAGCTGATCGATGAGTTGCGACGCAGCGGCATCCAGTGCGAGGTCATCTTCCTGGTAACCAGCGACGAGGAACTGCTGCGCCGCTTCGCCGAAACGCGCCGCAAGCACCCGATGAGTCGCAACAACATCGACCTGCGCGAGGCGATGGCTCTGGAACGCCAGCTGCTCGAGCCGATCGTGTATGCCGCCGACCTGGTCATCGACACCTCCAAGATGGGCGTCCACGCGCTGCGCGAGATCGTGCACCAGCGCGTCGAGCAGCGCGCTGTGGGCCGACTGTCCATCACGTTCGAATCCTTCGGTTTCAAACACGGTATCCCCGGCGATGCCGATTTCGTCTTCGATGCGCGCTCGCTGCCCAATCCCTACTGGGAGCCGAATCTGCGCAACCTCACGGGTCGCGACCCGGAGGTCATCCACTTCCTCGAGGCACAGACGAACGTGGCCGCCCTGATCGCGGACATCGCGCAGTTCATGACGGCGCGCATTCCCGAGTATCAGGGCAGCAACCGCGGATACCTGACGGTGGCGGTGGGCTGCACGGGTGGCCAGCACCGATCGGTCTACATCGTGGACCGGCTGGCCGAGATCTTCGCGCGCCAGTTCGAGAACGTCACTGTGCGGCACAGCTCCCTGCCCGCCGCGCGCCTCTTCAACGCCGGCCGGCCGGCGATCGTCAACGGCTGAGCCAACCGCTGCCTGGCCGGGCCGACTGCTGCCCTGACCGGCGGTGGCCGCCCTGATCAGGTCGCGTGCTCGACGACAGCGGGAGCGGTGACGACCTGGGGAGTGCGTTCGCCGCTCATGAAAGCCGCGAGCGCGCTGCGCGCCTGCATGGCGTCGCGGTAGCCGAGCTCGATGAGTTCGCGTGTGTAACCCGCCTCGAACGTGAGATAGCTCGCGAGCTGGTAGCCCGAGGCATCGCGGCCGCCAATCACCCGTAACAGCGCCCGCAGACCGCGCGGCACTTCGGCGGAGTGGCGCGCCGCCACTTCGCGCGGATCCACGCTCGGCGCCAGCATCATGGTCTCCACGCGCCGCGAACCCGAGGCGACCTCGGGTGCGCTCTCGACCAGCTGGTTGATCCGCTCGAGCTGCTCGAGATCGCCGTAGATCTGGTCCGTGAACAGCGTGTCGAGCATGTAACCGAAGATCTCGCCAGGGCTGGGCATCGTCGGCTCGGTCCGCGTGACAGCCACGCCGGCGGCACGGCGGGCGCGCACTCCGATGATCAACAATCGGTCCGCTCCCAGGTGAATCGCGGGGCTGAGCGGATTGAGCTGGCGCATGGCGCCGTCGCCGAAGTACTCGTCGCCGAGCTTCATCGGGGGAAACAACAATGGAATTGCCGCGCTCGCCATGAGGTGATCGAGGGTAAGGCTCGTGCGGCGGCCCATCCTCTGCACTCGCGACCACTCGGGGCAGTTCTCCACGGCATCGTAGAACGCCACCGAATGGCCGGTCAGGTAGCTGGTGGCGCAGAGCGCGACGGCACGCAGATGCCCGCGTGAGATGCTGCGCCGGATACCGGCGAAATCAACGTGCACCCCCAGGAGCTGACGCAGCGGAGAGTTGTCCAGCATCGACTTCGGCGCTGACAGCACGAGCCCGCCGGACACCAGGGCGAGACCCCAGTGCAGACCGGCCCGCAGCATGTGCACCGGATCGACGTGAAACACCTGCTCGGAGCGGAAGTTGGCCCAGACGCGCTCCAGGCCCGCCACGGCGCGGCGCCATTGGTGGGCTTCCGCCGCCAGCACGCCGGCGGCGACAGCGCCCGCCGAGGTTCCGACGATGACCTGGAAGGGGTTGCGCGCCCTGGGCATGATTTCCGAGAGCGCCAGGAGCACACCGATCTGGTAGGCGGAGCGGGAGCCTCCACCCGTGAGCACCAGGCCGACCGTGGGCCGGCCGGCGGAGCGGTGTGCTGGGACGGGGAAATCCGTCATGACATGTAGATTATGGCGCTCCCCGCCCGCTCCGGATGTGAGCGACGTCGCGCACGCGGGTCAGTAGATCGTCGGGCGAACCTCGCCCGAGGGATTGGGGTCCGCGACGGGCGCGGGCGGGCGGGTCAGCGGGCGCCGCAACTGCGCAATTGCCGCATCCAGGCCCTGGATCGTGATCGGAAACATCCGGTCGCTGACGAGCTCACGCGCGATGCGCACGGAGGCGGTGTACTCCCAGCGCTCGGTCTTCTCCGGATTCAGCCAGACCAGCCGCGGCCAGGTCGCGGCCACGCGCTGCATCCACGTGCTGCCCGATTCTCGGTTCCAGTGCTCGATACTGCCGCCGGGCTGCGTGATCTCGTAGGGGCTCATGGTGGCATCGCCGACGAATATCACCCGATAGTCGCGTCCATAAGTACGCAAGACCTGTGCCGTCGGCGTCAGCGCCGAGAAACGCCGCCGGTTGTCCTTCCACACATTCTCGTACAGGAAGTTGTGGAAATAAAAATGCTCCAGGTGCTTGAACTCGCTGCGCGCGGCCGAGAACAGCTCCTCGCACAGCCGGATGTGATCGTCCATCGAGCCGCCGACGTCCAGGAACAGCAGAACCTTCACGGCGTTGCGTCGCTCGGGCACGAGCTTCAGATCCAGCAGGCCCGCGTTGCGCGCGGTGGCATCGATGGTGCCATCCAGATCCAGCTGGTCGGCCGCGCCCTCGCGGGCGAATTTGCGCAGCTTGCGCAGCGCCAGTTTCAGGTTGCGCGTGCCGAGCTCGACGCTGTCATCGAAATTGCGGTACTCGCGCTGGTCCCAGATCTTGACGGCGCTGCGGTTGCGCGAGCCCTGCTGACCGATCCGGATGCCTTCGGGGTTGTAGCCGTAGGCGCCGAAGGGCGAGGTACCGCGCGTGCCGATCCACTTGTTGCCGCCTTCGTGGCGCTCCTTCTGCTCACGCAGGCGCTCGCGCAGCGTCTCCAGCAGCTTCTCCCAGCCACCGAGCGACTGCACCTTGCGCTTCTCCTCCTCGCTCAGCGTGCGCTCGCCGAGCGCCCGCAGCCAGTCGGCCGGCAGTTCGGCGACCAGCTGCGCGAACAACTTCTCGGCACCGTTGAATACTTCTGCGAATACGCGATCGAAGCGGTCATAGTGCCGTTCGTCCTTGACCAGACAGACTCGCGCCAGGTGATAGAACTCGTGAGCAGAGGCCCAGGCGACCCGTGCGCGCAACGCCTCGAGGAGGCTGAGGAACTCCGTGATGGTCACGGGGACCCCACCCTTACGTAGCTCGAAGAAGAAGTTGACCAGCATCGGTGGCGCCCTGGCGCGGCTAGCGTACCCGCCGGTTGAGAAACACCAGCTGCTCGAACAGGTGCACGTCCTGCTCGTTCTTCAGCAGGGCGCCGTGGAGGATGGGCAGCGTCTTCTTCGGATCCTGCGAGCGCAGCACGGCCGGATCGATGTCCTCGGCCACGAGCAGCTTGATCCAGTCGAGCAGCTCGGAGGTCGAGGGCTTCTTCTTCAACCCCGGCATCTCACGCACCTGGAAGAACGTGCCGAGCGCCTCCGCCAGCAGTTCCTTCTTCAGCCCCGGGTGATGCACTTCGACGATGCGCGCCATCGTCGCCTCGTCGGGGAACCGGATGTAGTGGAAGAAGCAGCGCCGCAGGAAGGCATCCGGGAGCTCCTTCTCGTTGTTGCTGGTGATGAGGATGATCGGCCGGTGGCGCGCCTTGATGAGCTGGCGGGTCTCGTAGACGTAGAACTCCATCCGGTCCAGTTCGCGCAGCAGGTCGTTGGGAAATTCGATGTCGGCCTTGTCGATCTCGTCGATCAGCAGTACGGGCTGCACTTCCGACTCGAACGCCTCCCACAGGCTCCCCTTCATGATGTAGTTGGCGATGTCGTGCACGCGCTGCTCGCCGAGTTGCGAATCGCGCAGCCGCGAGACGGCGTCGTACTCGTACAGCCCCTGCTGCGCCTTGCTGGTTGACTTGATGTGCCACTCGAACAGCGGCCGCCGCAGCGAGCGCGCGATCTCCTGGGCGAGCTGGGTCTTGCCGGTACCCGGCTCCCCCTTGATGAGCAGCGGCCGGGCGAGCGTGACGGCCGCGTTGACGGCCATCATCAGATCGTCGGTGGCGATGTAGCGGTCGGTGCCGGCAAATCGTTCGGTCATGGGATTCCCGTGTGTTCAGTTCGGCTGCAGTGTCAGCCGGTGCGTGGCGACGCCCGGCAGGAACGGCGTGGCGGTGCCGTTGGCCCAGTCCATGAATCCCGCCCTGTAGAACGGGGACAGCGGGTGGCCGCTCTGGCCCCCCGGCATGTGGAAGTAGCCCTGGTCCTCGTGGCCGGGCGAGACGGCGAAGCGCTCGGAGGCGCCGGTGGAGCCCTCCTGCACGCGGGGCATGTCGTGATCTCCCGGCAGCTCGAGCACCGGCATGTCCAGCAGGCCTGCAAGGAAGGGCAGTGCGCGCGACAGGGGATGCCGGATCCGCACCGGCTCGTGGGTGCCCCAGCGGCAGCGGCTGAGTTCCTGGCAGCTCGATTGCAAACTCAGGATCGTGCCGTCGAGTTGCGCCATCAGGAACTGACGCCAGTCGCTGTAGCGGGCGGCCAGCATGTGCATCGGGCGCTGATTCACCAGGGCCCAGAGAGCCGGCTCGAATTGGGAGGGCACGGTCGTATCCTCACCGGACTGCACACCGACCGCGCCGAGAATCATCTCCCACACCGCTGCCTGCGTGCGCTCGTGGTACTCACGCACCAGGCGGTAGCCGACCGAGTCGACGCTGGCGCGCGCATTCCAGTCCGCGATGAGCCGCCGGAATTCGGCGCGCTGCGGGTGGCCGGCAAGACTGTCCGCATCGAGCAGCTCCACCAGCAGATGCTGCCAGCGATCCAGGAACAGCGCCCGGTCATCGAGCTGGATCCGCAGCATGTCGGCCGGCGTGGCGGGTGCGCGCAGCGCCAGCAGATCGTCACGGATCTGCCGGGCACGCGCGCCCAGATCGTAATCGGCACCGATGGAGGCGGTGGCACCGCCGATGATCTGCTCCTGGCCGGAATCATCCGTGGCACGCGCATTGGCGGTCCAGATCCGGCCCGCCGGCGGATCGACGAGCCGCGGATGGGCATCGGGGCCAGTCCACGGCGAAGCGCCGTTGGCGCGCGTCGTCCCCCTGTCGGTGGGAATCCGGCCGGCGATGGTCCAGGCGATGTGTCCATCACGATCGCCCATGACGAAGTTCTGATGAGGGATGCCCAGCTCCGGCGCCACCGCCAGCGCCTCCTCGATGCCGGTGACGCGCTCCAGGTTCAGCAGGTTCATGTTGGTCGCGCCAGGGACCTGTGCGAGCCAGGTGGCGAACCAGCACTGGTGCTCCTCGGGATGGCTCTCGAAGAGGACACCCGCGGGCCCGGTTCTGACGGCCAGCCTCACGTCCGGCTTGCCACGGACGCGGATTTCCTCCTGCTGCACCGCGAGAGTCACGGTGCCGGCGGCCGTCTGCAGCGTGGATCCGTCATCGGCCGTGCACGCGACCGGTTCGATGTTGAGCCACTGCCCGTAGCTGTTGGTGAAGCCCCAGGCGAGGTGGCCGTTGGAGCCCGCGACGAGCACCGGCGCGCCCGGCAAGGTCACGCCCATCAGCTCGGTGGGTGGCGCGTCCCCCTGCGCCCGGATGCGCAGTCGCGCCCGATACCAGACGATCGGTACCCGGGCAGTCAGATGCATGTCATTCGCCATGAGCGCGGCGCCCGTGGATGTCAGACTGCCTGACACCACCCAGTTGTTGCTGCCGATACCACGCGGTGGCGTATCAAAGCCGGTCATGCCCGGCGGGCCCGGGTTGGCGGGGCGGGCGCTCGCCGCCGTCATCGTGGCCGCCCGCACGTTGAGTACTTCGGGCGGCGGTATGTTGACCGTTACGTCCGGAGACTCCGCGGGATTGGCGCCGCCGTTGGCTGCATCCCACGAACTCCGCGCCGGATAGAGGAACTGCATACCGCACTTCCAGTGGGCATCGCACAGGGCGCCACCCAGGCGGGCGTTGATCCGCTGGCGGACGATGTCGCGCTCGAAATCCGAGTATTGCAGGTCCCACCACATCGAGTGGCTGACCAGTATCGTGTCCTCGGCGCGCCAGGCAACGGGCCTGGAGCCGAGCAGCCAGTATTCCCACGGCCGGCTGGTCAAGCTTGCCAGTCCGGCGTTGACACCGCGCGTGTAGGCATCGAGGACGGCGCGCTGAGTGTCACTGGCCTGGGCGACGGCCTCTCGGGCAACCTGCCTGAAGCGGAAGATCCGCGCCTTGCGGTCCTGTTCCACCGCCACTTCGCCGAACAGCTCCGACAGTTCACCGGCGGCGAGGCGGCGCGACAGGTCCATCTGGAAAAAGCGGTCCTGGCCGTGCACGAAGCCTGTGCCGAAGGCCAGATCCGCGCGATTCGCGGCTTCGATGGTCGGCACACCCTGCGCATCGCGATCGACACTCACGGGCGCAGTCAGGCCGGTTGCCGCGATCGAGCCATCGAGACGGGGAAGCGAACCGCGCAGCAGTCCATGCAACACCGCGACCGGCGCCAGGATCAGGGCCCCGCAGACGATCGCGATGGTTCGTTTTCTCATGCCATGCGCGGCGGAGGCTGCCGGATCACTCCTCCAGCGCCACCTTGAGGATCAGCATGGCGTTGGTGCCACCTTGCACGCCCGACAGCTCGCCCTTGGTCAGGATCACCAGGTCGTTCTTCTTCACCAGCTGTAACTCGAGCAACCGCGTGAACAGTTCGCGGTAGAGCACGTCCATCGAGTTGGGACTGGTCACGTCGAAGATGACCGGGTACACGCCGCGGAAGATCGTCACGCGCCGTCTGGTCGCCTCGTGCCGTGTAAAGGCGTAGATGGGAATGTCCGACCGGATACGCGACATCCACAACGGCGTGGCGCCTGTTTCGGTCAGGGCGACGATCGCGCGCACCTTCATGTGATTGGCCGTGTACATCACGGCCATCGCGATGGCTTCTTCCGTTCCCTGGAACTGCCCTTCGACCCGGTGCCGGGTGCGGACGTGGGTCAGCTGATACTTCTCGGCGCCCTCGATGACCTGGGCCATCGACTGCACGGCCTTGACCGGATAGCGGCCCGTCGCCGTCTCGGCAGAGAGCATCACGGCATCCGTTCCGTCCATGACCGCGTTCGCCACGTCGCTGACTTCAGCGCGCGTGGGCACGGGGTTCTGGATCATCGACTCCATCATCTGCGTCGCGGTGATGACCACCCGGTTCCGGGCGCGAGTCTGCTGGATGATCGTCTTCTGCAGACCGGTCAGCTCGGCGTATCCCATTTCAACACCGAGGTCACCGCGCGCCACCATGACGACATCGGATGCCTCGATGATGGCAGAGAGGTTATCCACGGCCTCGTGCCGTTCGATCTTGGCGACGATACGGCCATCACCGCCGGCCTCGCGCAGCAGACGCCTGGCCTGTTCGATGTCGGCCGCGTCCCGGGCAAACGATACGGCAACGTAATCGATGCCATGCTCGGCAGCGAAGCGGATGTCCTCGATGTCGCGCTCGGAGATTGCGGGAGCCGAGATGCCGCCGCCCTGGCGGTTGAGTCCCTTTCGATCGGACAGTTCGCCGCCGACCCGGACGCGCGTCTCGATGCTGGTGGCGGACACACGCTCGACATCCAGCACGATCTGTCCGTCATTCAGGAGCAGCGTGTCACCGGATACCACATCCTTGGGCAGGTCCTTGTAGGCAACGCCCACGGCGTCGATCGTGCCCGACCTGGAATCGAGCTCGGTGTCGAGCGCGAAAGCCTGGCCCTCCTGCAGCATCACCTTGCCGCCGCGGAATCCCTCGATGCGGATCTTGGGACCACCCAGATCGAGCAGCACGCCGATACACTTGTCGGCGCGGACGGCCGCCTCGCGCACCAGCGCGAGCCGGCGCTTGCGGTCGTCGACCGTGCCGTGCGAGGCGTTGAGGCGGACCACATCCAGCCCGGCATG
>DATKLO010000061.1:0-2978 GCA_035542375.1 Steroidobacteraceae bacterium
CCGCGGTGATAGAGCGCGAGGTCGACTATAAGTCCGGCGACACAGTGCTCAAGGGCTCGCTCCAGTACGACGATAGTCGAGCTGGCAGGCGGCCGGCGGTTCTGGTGGTGCACGAGTGGTCAGGTCTTAATGAGCACGCGCGTCATCAAGCGCATCGGCTCGCCGAAGCTGGTTACGTTGCGCTCGCACTCGACATGTATGGCGAGGCCAAGCAGGCACACAGGCCCCACGAAGCCGCCGTGCTCTCGACTGAGATACGAACCAATCTCCCACTCATGGAGGCACGCTTTGATGCCGCACGCGATCTTCTCCGCACGCAGCCGAATGTCGATCCGGCGCGGATCGCTGCGATCGGCTACTGCTTCGGCGGGGCGGTGGTGCTACAGATGGCGCGCGCAGGCGAGGATCTACGGGGCGTGGTGAGTGTGCACGGAGTGTTCGACACCGATCCGGTGGCAAAGCCTGGCGGGGTCAAAGCGGAAGTGCTCGTGCTGCAGGGTGGTGCCGACCCCTATACGCAAAAGGAACAGCTCGATGCTCTTGATCGTGAACTGAAAGCCGCGGGAGCGCGCTACAAAATTGTTACCTATCCTGGGGTGAAGCACTCGTTCACTAATCCGGCGCCAAATGAGTACGGCGGCCAGCACTTCGATATGCCAGAAAACGAGTACAACGCCGATGCCGACCAGCAGTCATGGAAGGAAATATTGGCCTTCTTAAAGCGGGTGATGAGGTGAGCCCCAGCTTGCGCGGCGACAACCGGGCAGGAGCCGACCTTGACGCTAAGCGTTGTGCCTCCGCAAAACGGTCACTATCCCCCTGGTAGCAGCGCTCGACGTTGCATCGGCCACGCAAGGCGGTGAGCTACCACGCCTGCGCCACGGTCACCATCGTATTTGAAAGATTGTGTCCGAGAATCGGGAGGACAAGGCTCCCTGAACGGGCGCGAAACCAAGCCGTGAAGAACCCGCTGATAAGCGGGCCGACCGCGAGTACTGGCGAGAACGTCACATGTAGCGCGCGACTGACGCTGAATGCATGCACGAACCCAAAAGCCAGCGAAGTGACGATTGCGCCGTATCCCAGCTTCGCGCCGAGAAGCGTCACGCGCGGTTGAAACATCCTGTCGAACACCGCCAGCAGGAGTCCGCGATAAAACAACTCCTCCGTGAAGCCCGGCATTGTGAGCTGGAACGCAAGGTCTTCGGCGGCAAAGGATTCATGCGGCGCAAAATGTATGAACGTGAAGTCAATAACCACGATAACGGCAACCACGATGAAGACAGCGCGCAACGTGCCGGGACGCTGCTTCCAGGTGAGCCCGAGGTCTTCCCGGCTGAAAACGCCAGAAGCGACGAGCACGACCGCCACGAGGAGAAGAAACGCGAGATCGAATAGCTTGCCGTCCCAGTTCCATGAACCGTGGATGAGCGATATTCCCCCGAAAGCTCCCCACGCCTGTATGAACTCGTCGGCGAAGGACAAAGAGATGGCGAAAAGTGCCATGAGCGCGCGGCCGCGGAAGAAGGCAGGCAACCCAAGTAGCGCCATGAAGCCGGCGGCGATGGCGCCCCCCATCAAGCTCGCCGTAAGGGGTGCGTTCATATGAGACCGCTTCCTCCACTGAACGAACAGTCACCCGAAGGAATCCGGAGCGCACCAAAGGCCTGGTCCGGCCTAAATTTTGACTGCCGCGAACCTGCCTGTCACGAACGGCCGAGAAGGGTCAATTCCCGCCGGCCGTCCCGGTTTCACAGACTGGTGCAGACGCAAGCCCAAGGAACCTGCTGCAACGGGATCACTCGCGAGTGAGCGGCGAGTGCTCCCTGGTCGCTGGGGACGCAGCGCGCTCCCGCAGCCTCACGGCAAGCAAAGGCTCTCCCCGTTCGATGTCCTCGGCCAGCGCACGGCGAACCTGCGCGAGGAACCGCCGGCGATCCTCGGGGTCTCTTAATCGGGACGAGGCAAGCTCGGCGGCGCGAAGACCAACGTAGGTGCCGGCCAGCTCCGGGTGCCGCTGCGTCGCATCTCGCGGGCTGAGCGAGGCATCGCGCAGCACGCGCCCCACCTGTGCACGCTTCTCAAAGAACTCCTGCGTCTCGAGCACCCATCGGTTCCGGAACGCGCCCACCTCCCTTTCCCGAAGGTCTCCCTGCTCATCCTTCTCCCGACGCTTGATGGTCACCACCTCGCGCCCCGTGCGCTGCAGAACCACCTCGTCCCCCACCTTGGGCTGAGAGAGCGACTTGGCGACGGCCCGCTCGATGTCCTTCCCCCAGACCTCCCGGGTTCCGGTTGCAGTCTTCAGCCGCACGAAATACGACTGCTGCTCGTTCGAATCGTGCCGATAGAAGTCCTTACCGTGCTCGAGCAGCCTTCCTCGAATCCGCTCGGGGGCGGCATCCGCTGCTCCCCGCGCAGGCGCCGGCGGCGGCGCGTCGAGGGAGGTCAATTCGGTAACCTCATCGCGGCTGCGCCCAACTGCGCGAACGACCTGAATCCGCTCCTCCTCAGACGGCCGGTAGCCGAGAACGGCAAGGCCCGCGAGGCGCGCCTGCTGCCAGGCCTGGGCCCTGAATCGCTCGGTCCCCGACACGGAAACTTCCGTCCAACCTCGTGAGTGCGCGATCTCGACGAGGCTCCTCACGATCTCCGTGTTCTCACTCACCGTGGTGAGGCGTCTCCCCCGGTCCCTGAAGGCCGGCGCGCCGTCCGGATAGTAGAACCGATTCCCCTCCTGCACGAATCGGTCGCGGACCGACTGCGGCACCGTCCAGGGATCGGTATCCGCTCGGTGGGTGTTGCGGGCGGATTCCTTAGCCGCAGGGGACGCCGCGGCCGCGGGAGAGGTCTCCGTGGCGGTCGGCGGTTGCGCCCTTCCCTGCTTTTTCCTCGCCCTGCGGCTGGCCGAGATCCCGTTCTCGGGAGGCGCGCTGCCGGCGCGTCGACGGCGGCGAGTCGCCGAAGGCGCCTCCCGA
>DATKLO010000062.1:0-30488 GCA_035542375.1 Steroidobacteraceae bacterium
AGGACGTTGCGCCCGATCATCCAGCCCGCGATGGGCCGCCGGTCGTCCGGACCGCCGCAGCCGCAGGCCAGGTCGCGCCGGCCGCGCCGCAGGTTGACTCCGATGGCACCCGCATAGAGGAGCAGCAGCAGCGCGCCGACGGCAGCGGCCACCGGCCGCGTGGCGGGAAATGGCAGGCCGGCGGCCACGGCCGCCTCGAGCAATGGCACGACGCGAGAGCCGTGCACCCGCGCGAACGCCGGCAACAGGCCGTAGGCGCGGAAGATCTCATCGAAGCGGCGCAGGTCACGCAACTTGTGGACGGCGGCGCCGGCGAACAGCAGGCAGTTGCAGGCGAGAATCAGCGCAGCGATGGCGGGATCAACGGTCGGACTGGGCATCGTGCCGCGGATTATAAACCATCGGCGCGCGCGGTCGCGGCCTGTTCAGTTGCTCCGGCCCGGGGACGCAGGGCCGATCTCAACATCGAGATGGCCGCGTAGGCCACGACGACGAGCACCAGCCATCTGACCGCCGTCAGCGACAGTTTCTTGAACAGGAATATGGCGACCACGACACCGCACACACCACCCATCGTGAGCCCGAGAGACGGGCCCCACGCGAACCGGCCCGTCTTGAAGAAACGCAGACCGGCGGCCGGCTGCACCAGTCCGCACGTGCCCATCATGATGGGATAGGCACCGATCGGATTCAGGCCCAGCAATGACAGCAGCACCATGCACGGCGCGTACGCGCCGATACCCACGCTCATGAGCGCGCCGAGAATGAAGTTGACAGCAACGGCAACGTAGAAGCGCCAGCCGGTGAGGCTCATGGACGCGCCGCCTTCCGGGTGCTCGCCCAGGATGGCCACGACGAAGAAGCCTGCGGCGATCAGCAGTGCCGCACCCATGAAGAGCTGAATCGACCGGCGCGGCAGCCTGCTGACCGTGCCGGCGCCCATCCATGCGCCGAGCGTGGCGCTGCCCACCATCGCCACCAGCAGGATGGGATCGACTGCCACCACCGTCACGAAGATGGCGGTTTCGACGAAGGCCGAGGCGTTGTGCCCGATATTGAGCGTGCCGGGAATGAGCTCATCGGCCGGACGGCCGCGCAGCTTGAACAGTGCCGTCGTGGGCGCGAAGGAGCCGATCCCGAGGGCATCGAAGAAATCGGTGACGAAGCCGATGACGATGTCGCCGATCGTCGGCCTGTCGCGGTTGGGATGGGTGTGGCGCGCCTGCAGCCAGCCGATGAGGAACAGGATGTTGATGATCACGAGCGCGGCCAGGAGGCCGAGCGCCGGCAGGCTCCAGTGGGGCCAGTTCATGAGCGCGCACCCGCGGCCAGGAAACGGCTGCGCAGCCGCGCCAGGCCGTCCAGCGCGCGCAGGCTCTGGATGGCCACGCGCGCGCCGAGCTGATTGAAACGATGCAGCGGAATCGGCTGCAGCGCGGTGACCGGAAATCCAAGTTGCGTGGCCGGCGTACCCAATACCCAGTTCGCCAGCGTGCGTCCCATCACCGTGGCCATGGCAACGCCGCGACCGTTGTAACCCAGTCCGGCCAGCAGACCGGGAGCCACCTCATGAAGATGAGGCAGGTGATCGCGTGTCATGCCCACGAGGCCGCCCCAGTGATACTCGTAGCGGATGCCATCGAGCTGCGGAAAGATTTCGCGCACCGCACGGTAGTGAGCACGAGCGGCCACCTCAGGTGCCACATCGGCAAAAGTGCCGCGCGAGCCCATGACCAGGCGACCGCCCGCATCGAGACGAAAGTAGCGCAACAGGTGCCAGGTGTCCGAGGCCGACTGGCCGCCCGGCAGGATGCTGCGCCGGTCTTTTTCCGCGAGTGGCTCGGTGGCGACCTGGAATGAAGGTACGGGAATGAGGGTTCGACGCAGCGGATCCACGAGCCGGTCCGTGTAGGCGTCCGTAGCAAGGATGACGATCGGGCTGCTCACACTGCCTGCCGGCGTGTCGATGCGCCAGCCCCCCCCGGTTCGCTCCAGCTTGAGCGCCGGGCTGCGGCAGAAAATGCGCGCTCCCACGTTCTGCGCGGCGCGTGCAAGGCCCCGGACATATGACAGCGGTTGCACCGTCCCTCCTCGCCGGTCGATCCAGCCACCACTATATCGCCGGGAACCGATGAGTCGCGCCGTCTGCGCTGCATCGAGCATTTCCACATCGGCGCCGCGCCGGCGCCACTGCTCCACCCGCGTGTGGATCGCAGCCAGTGCCGCAGTGGAGGTGGCCGGCTGGATCCAGCCCGTGCGCGTGGCGTCGCAATCGATGCCATGCCGTGCGATGAGTTCGAACACCAGATCGGGACCCGAAGCGACGGTTCGCACCAGCTCGGGGCCGCTCACCGGTCCGAACAACGCCTCGAGCGCGTCCGGATCGTGCTTCACGCCGGGGATGACCTGGCCGCCATTGAGACCCGAAGCGCGCTCACCGATATCGCCCGCTTCGAGCAGCACCACGTCACGGCCACCCGCGCCCAGAT
The DNA here is from genome assembly GCA_035542375.1 of Steroidobacteraceae bacterium. GTDB lineage: Bacteria > Pseudomonadota > Gammaproteobacteria > Steroidobacterales > Steroidobacteraceae > 13-2-20CM-66-19. The sequence continues at coordinate 2,490 of DATKLO010000062.1, forward strand.
GGAGCGCTGCCGACAGCCCGGTGTAACCACCACCGACGATGGCAACCTGCGCACGCACGGGGGCCGTGAGCCAGCCGATCGCAGGTCCCGGTGCCGCGGTCGCGGACCAGAGCGATCTCAGGACGGCCATCTGCACTTCACTCGATTATCGATAAGACTTTATCGGAAACAGGCCGGCACTCTATGTCAGGCCACCGGGAGCGGTCAAACCGGGCGCTCGGCCACCGCTGCCGGCGGCCTGCGCTAACCGGCCAGCAGCTCGCGCACCGCCCGGTCGGCCTGCAGTATGGCCGAATCCGTGTAGGCCGCGGCGCCGGAATCGGAATTGGCGATGGCGATGCGCCCCAGGCGTGCCCGGCCGATGACGTTGGGCCGCTGCGCCTCGGGCACATCAGGCTCGAACAGCGGATTGAACTCAGGGGCATACCCGTGCGGCCAGCGGTTGACCGTGATGCCCTGGATGTCCCGCGCCGGATCGAACCCGCCCCCCGCGAGCGAGCGAGCGAGCTGCTCACGGATGTTCTGCTCGAAAGTGGCAAACGGTGTCGCCAGCAGCTCGGCGCGCCCGGCCTTGTTCTGCTCGTGCTCGGGCAGCCCTGGCTTGCACGGGGTGCGGGTCATGTGCACCAGGATGGGCTCGGAGGGTACCGTGGAGCTGCGATACGCGCCGATATCCACCTTGGGATTGAGCGAGAAGCTGGAGTGATATCCGGATGGCGCGTAGACGCGATGCACCTTCAGATGCGCGAAGGATTCCCAGTTGCGCAGCGCGACGCTGGTATAGACGAGCGGCGTCTTGACGAGTTTGTGCAACGCCTGCTTCTGGGTCTCCGGCAGCTCCGGGCACAGATACGGGATCATCATGTTCCAGCAGGCAAGGACACAGTTGCGCGCGCGCACCGTGTAGGGTTGGCCGCCGCGCAGATACGTGACTTCCACGGAGCCCCTGTCACCGCCTGAATTGCGAGCGCGGATCACGGTGCTGCTCAGCCGGATGCGGACATTCGATGCGGCGCGATCCAACCGGCTGTAGTCGGCGCGCGCGCTCACGATGTCGTCCACCGATTGGCCCGGCAGCGCATCGGGAATCAGACTGCGAACCAACAGTCGGGCGATCGTCGCGTTGCCGTCAGGGAAATGCAGAGTCGCCGAGCCGCCGGTATCCTCGTATCCGGAGGGGGTATAGCCCATGCGCGAGATGGAGCCCTTCTCCAGCTTCATGCCACGGAAACCGGACAGGCCGAATCCCCAGCAGTCGAGCGCGGAGACCGCATCGATTCCCACGCCCCACTCGCCATGCGTGCGCGACTGATAGAAGGCGACCACGGCAGGATCGGCCTTGACCAGATTGCGCAGGAAATCGCTGTAGCTGATCCTGGAGAGCGCATCCTTCTTCGCGGCTGAACTGCGCCCCGGCAGATAGTCCACCTCGCCTTCCTCGATCCGCTCGATGTCGGCGCGCGCGCGGGCGGACAGCGGCGAATCGGCGAGCAGCTGCTTCATGGGCAGCTTGCCGAAGCCCACCAGCAAGCGGTCGGCGCCGAAGGTCTCGCGGTCCAGGAATACGCCCGTGCGCAACCCGAGATCCTCGTAGAACTTCAGATGCTCGACCCGGCGACTCAGCGCCTCCACGTCGATGCCGAGTTCACGGATCAGCGCGGCCGGCACCGGCGCGTACGGCCGCGGACTGTCGATCTCGAGCGTGCCGCCGTTCATGAGATGCAGCCGACCACCGAGCTGGAATTCGTTGCGCTTGGCGTGGCCGCCGAAGTCATCGTGATTGTCCAGCAGCAGCACGCGGCTGCCCGGGGAGGTGCGGGCACGGAAGAAATGCGCGGCCGACAGCCCGCTGATACCGGCACCCACGACAACCAGATCGTAAGTCTCGCCCGTGTCAACGGGCGCGGGACTCTGGCGCCCGTCGCGCAGCGCATGTGCATCCTCGAACGAACCCGGATGACTGCCGCGCAGCCCGGTCAACGCCGGCGGGTAATATCCGGGGGCGTCCTGCGGCGCAACCGCGGCACCAACACCCGCATAAGCCTTCAGCAACGGACCGGCGAGTGTGGTGGCCGCCGCGACCAGCGTGCCCTGCAGGAAATCACGTCGCGGAATCGAACGGTCCGCACCCAGTCCTCGCGCCGGTGACGGTCGCTTGCGCCTGTCGGTCATGGAATCTCCGGTACCCGCGTGAGGTGTTATTGTCGCTTCGAGGTTAAGATACGAGATCGAAGCGCACCCGGGCAAGAGCATCCTTGAGCGGCAAATCGCCACCCCCGCACGTCCGCCGCGTGATCTGCACCTGCGCGGCGCTGGCTGCGCTGCTGCTCTGTCCGCTACCCGCGCGCGCCGGTCCCGCCTGGGACATCGGCATGATCCTCGGCTACGCCGCCATTGCTTTTGCGGTCGTGCTGTACCTGTATCCCTTGCGCGGCAGCGGCGCCGATGGCGCGAGCCTGCCGCACCGGCGACTGTTGACCGTGAGTCAACACCGTCGCTTCGGCTGGATCGCGCTGACACTCGGCGCCATTCACACGGTGCTGCTGCTGGTAGCGCAGCCGTTGAGCGCGCACTATCTGCTGCCCTCCGCTCCGCTTTACATGTTGTGCGGTCTGGGTGCGCTCGTTGCGCTCGCAATCCTGGTGCCCACCGGCCTGTCGACGCGCACCTCCATGCGCAAACCCGGCGGCGCACCCATCGCAGCGCCGACTCACGCAATCCTGGCTTCGCTGTTCGTAGCGCTGCTCGGCGCGCATCTGCTCGGCAGCGGACAGTATGTCGACACGCGACCCAAGGCCGCGGTCGCCTGTGTGCTGCTGGCCATGCCACTCCTGTGGAATGCGATCCGCACCTGGAGCGGTTCCCGCAGCCGGCGCTACTGGGCCGCGACGATCACCGCGCTCGCCGCAGGATTCGCCCTGCTGTTGCTGCCGATGGGCACGACGACCGCCCATCTGATGGAACCGGGTACTCGCACGCCAGATGGATTACCGATGCATTTCCCGCATGAGCTGCACACGAGCGTCAACTGCGTCGCCTGTCATCACAACTTCCAGGACGACACCGGCAAGGCGAACTGCATCGACTGTCATCGCAGCACGCGCGCGGATTTGACTCGTTCCAGCGAAGCCACCTTTCACGTGTTCTGCCGCGACTGTCACCGCGAGCTGGCGCTGGCTGGCGCGCACCACGGTCCGACGCGCGAATGCGCGCCCTGTCATCACTGATCCAGGCGCTACTTTCGAGCCGCGCGGCGATATGCGAGACTTCCCGCAAGGCATTGCGGGGTTGGGGGTCTCGATGCACAAGAATCTGTTGCGGGCGGCGCTGCTCGCCGCCATGGCGGGCGGACCCGTGCTGGCCACCCCACCACCGCCACTACCCGCGGAACATCTGACGGTCGCGAAGCTTCCCCCGCGCAGCCCGCACTGGGCCTACGTGCTGGATGAGGCTCAGAACAACGAAATCGACGCACGCGTGCTGCTGTACGACGGCGACACCTACCGACGACTCGGACAGATCGGCGCGGGCTTCATGCCCGGCGTCAATCTCTCCCCGGATGGCAAAACGACTGTCGTGGCGGCGACCTACTTCTCACGCGGCGGCCACGGCACGCGCACCGATGTCGTCGAGTTCAATGACAACGAGACGCTGACGAAGACAGGTGAGATCGTCATCCTGCCCAAGCACGCGCAGAGCCTTGCGATGCTGTACGACATCGCCTACAGCGCTGACGGGAAGTTCGTCTATGTACCTTATCTGCAACCCGCCGCCTCGTTCGGTGTGCTCGATCCCGTCAGGAAGAGCGTGCTCAGCGAGATCGATACGGCAGGTTGCGTGCTGGTGGTCCCGTCCGGTCCGAATCGGGTCGCCTCGATCTGCGAGAGCGGGCGGTTGCTGACCGTCACGCTGAACGCACAGGGCCGTGAAGCGAGCCGTGCCAGCTCCGAGCCGTTCTTCGATCCGGACAAGGATCCGGTCTTCGTCCAGGGCGTACCCACGGATGATGGAGTGGCCTATCTGTCATTCCTCGGTCAGGTGCACGAGGTGGATCTCAGTCATGCGCAGCCGGCCTTCCGGCCGGTCTGGTCGCTCGTCGGCGCGGCGGACAAGGGTGTCTGGCGCCCGGGCGGCATCCAGATCGGTGCCATCCACAAGGCGCAGGGCACGCTGTTCGTGGCGATGCATCGCGGCGGTGACGGCTCGCACAAGGAAGGGGGTTCCGAGATCTGGGTATTCGACCTCAAGTCGCACCAGCGCATCGCACGCTGGCCCGTCGATCCAAGGCAGATCAGCGGCACGGTGGTGGCGGTTCAGGTGTCGCAGGATGCGGCGCCCATCCTGTTCGCGGCCACCGACAAGGCGGATCTCGCCGTGCTCGATGCAAAGACCGGTCGGCTGAAGCATGTGGAAAAGCAATTCGGCCAGACCCCCTCGCTGGTGCTGAATCCGTAAGGAGCCGCGATGCCGATGCTTGATCGTGTTTTCGAGAATTCCGCGCGCTCCCTGGCACGGCGCACCTCGCGTCGCAGCGTGCTCGCTTCCCTGGGTCGCCTGCTGACTGGCGCGGCCCTGCTGCCGCTGCTGCCGATCGACCGCACCGCGCGCGCCCAGGGGGCTCCCGGCTCGGGCAAATCCGCCGTGAACGATCCGCAAAGCTGCGACTACTGGAAGTACTGCGCCATCGATGGCTTCCTGTGCGCGTGCTGCGGGGGAACCTCCAATTCCTGTCCACCAGGCACACAGCCCTCGCCCATCACCTGGATCGGCACCTGCCACAACCCGGGCGACGGCCGCGACTACATCGTTTCCTACAACGACTGCTGCGGAAAGGTCAGCTGCGGTGACTGTTTCTGCAACCGCAACGAGCGCGAGGTACCCATGTACCGCCTGTCACGCAACAACGACGTGAACTGGTGCATGGCGAATTCCGAGTCGGACTATCACTGCTCGGTCTCGGTGCTGATCGGCGTCGCGGAGCCGGAGAAGAAATGACCGGGGCCGCGGCGCGCCTGCGCCGGGCCGCCGTGCTGGCTTGCCTCATCGCGGCGCTTCCCGTTACCCACCTGTACGCCGGCCCGCAGCAGGACTACATCCTGTACTGCATGGGCTGTCACGGCCCGCAGGCCGAGGGTGTCCCCGGCAAGGTTCCGCCGCTGGCGCACTCCCTGGGTCGCTTCATGCGAAGCCCGGAGGGTCGCAATTACGTGCTGCGCGTACCTGGAGCTGCGAACTCCGCGCTGTCGGATGCGCAGCTCGCCGAGGTACTCAATTGGGTGGCGCAGAAATTCGATGCGGCCGAGCTCGCGCGTGGCGCGGCACCTTTCACCGCGGAGGAAGTCGCGAGACTGCGGCATAACCCGCTCACTTCAGTCCTCGCGACGCGCAGCGCCGTCGTGCGCCAGCTGTCCTCGACCGGCAGCGCGCCGCCCGACCAGTACTGAACCACGCCGAACTGTATCGGCGCGCTCCGCTGTACAGCGTCGCCTCGGTACAACACTGGCGAGGTTTCGGCTATAAACGTACGGCTGCCGTTTGACGCACGCGGGACACGTGTCATAGAGTCGAGACACGCGGACTCTACGCTTAACGCGACAATCAATTGGCACGGGCGTCTTGCCTGCAGCGCGCCGGCCGCACTTAGGGGATCGCCCATGTCCGGTTCACTGAGCAGCCTTCGGGTTGCCAGCCGCTTGGCGGTGGTTGTGGCTGTCTGCATCGGCCTCGCACCCTGCTCTTTCGCGGCGAACTCCATGGCGCTTTCCGGCGCAACTCCCGCATCGACTCCAGCCGATCTCGTACTCACGGGCGGCAAGATCTACACGGTGGATCCAACGCATGCCCTCGTCACCGCACTCGCCGTTCGGAAAGGGCGGATTGTCTTCGTGGGGTCGGATGCCGACGCAAAGCGCTGGATCGGTGCGGGGACCGCAGTGGAACCGCTGGCCGGCCGGCTGGTGCTGCCGGGCCTGGTGGACGCGCACATCCATCCGCTGGACATCGTGGATCTCGATGTCTGCGATCTCGACAGCCAGCCGCTGTCACTGAAGGACCTGTCGGCGTTCGTGGCGAAGTGCCTGGCCAGATACCGCACCCCGGCGGGCAAACGGCTCATCGTGCACACGTGGAATTACACCGCGGGCAATCAACCAGATCCGCAACACCCGACGCTGCGCGCGGCGCTCGATGCGGTGTCCACCAAAGTCGAGATCCAGCTGCTGGGCAATGATGCCCACCACAGCGCCTTCAACAGTCTGGGACTTTCCCACGCACGCAATGCACAGGGAAAAATCGTGGGACTGTCCAAGGCGACGCTGGCCGGAGAGTTCTCCGAGTACCGGCCATTCGTCGGAGTCGATGCGACGGGCGAGCCCAATGGAGCTGTGAACGAGGATGCGCGTTACCTCATCAATCCGCACAGCATGCTGTACACGGAACTGAGCGCCGTCTCCAGGGTACCCGAGCGCATACCTCAGCGACTCAATGGCGCGGGGATCACTGCGATACTGGACGCGATGGCTTCACCGGATGGCCTGCCCGTCTACGACAAACTGCTGGCCGATGGCAAACTGACCGTCCGGGTCACTCTGGCGCAGTTCTACGATCCCTCACGTACCCGCACCGCCGACGGCAAGGTGGACTATGACTCCATCGTCACGCAAGCGAAGGCCGTGCGCGCGAAGTACGCGGGAAATCCGCTACTTCATGCGGACACCATCAAGCTGTTCGCGGATGGCGTTCTCGAAGGCAACCCGTATGCCGTGCCGCCAACTCTCCCGAACGCTGCCGCGCTGAAGCCCTTCCTCCAGCCCATCTTCGGTGTCGACAAAGACGGGCATGCCACTGTCACCGGCTATGTCGATACAGCGTCCGCCACTTGCGAAGAAGTGCGCGCGCACCCTGACAGGTTCTCGCAGACGGCGGCAGTCGAGACCTTCATGAAGGCGCACGGCCACCACCCCGCCCAGTGCGCTATCTCCAGCGGCCAGCTGCAGCACTCGCGCGAGATCATCCTGGAATACGTCAAGCGCATGCATCTGGCGGGTTTCAACATGCACATTCACGCGATCAGCGACCGCTCGGTGCGCACGGCGGTGGATGCCATCGAGGCGGCGCGCGCCGCCGACGGCAATTCGAGTACGCGCGACGGCCTGGCCCATATCCAGCTTGCCGCACCCGAGGATGTCGCCCGGATCGGGCGCGATCACCTGTTCGTCGCGTTCACCTATGCGTGGATGGACACCGACACGGACTACGACATGACCGTGATCCCGTTCTTCGAGAAGGTCAGCGGCAACAGTTACGCCTCCCTGCATCGACCCGACAGCTACTTCGAGATGAATACCTATCCGGTGAAGGCCGTGCAGAAGGCGGGTGGCATTCTCGCCGCCGGTTCGGATGCACCCGTCGAGACGCGCGATCCACGGCCGTTCGTCAATATGATGCGTGCCGTGACGAGAAGCCTGCCCGGGAAGCCGCCACTCAGTCCGCAACAGCGCATCGGCATCCGCGATGCGATCGAGGCCTACACCATCAACGGCGCCCGCATGCTCGATCTGCAGCGGGAAGCCGGCTCACTCGAAGTGGGCAAATCGGCCGATTTCATCGTCATCGACCGGGACATCCTGGCGCTGGCCGATGGCCACGCCGAGGACATCGGGCAGACCCGAGTGCTGGAAACCTGGTTCCGGGGGAAGAAGGTGTATGCGTCGCAGACTCATTGAGCTGACATTGTTGTGCGGAGTCTGCTCCGGCACTGCCACCGCCGCTGCTGGCGGGACCGCCGAGACGGCGGACACCGTTTTCGTGAATGGGTACGTGTACACGGTCGATGCCAGGGACTCCGTGCAGGAGGCGGTCGCCGTGCGCAACGGCCGCATCTCTTACGTTGGCACGAGTGCGGGTGCGAAAAGGCTGATCTCGAACAAAACCCAGGTCATCGATCTGCACGGTCGCATGCTCATGCCCGGACTGATCGACGGTCACATGCACCCCATGGATGGCGGGGCGGTGTTGCTGAAGTGCAATCTCAACTACGAGCGCCTGACGGTGGCGCAGATGCAGGCACGCATCCAGGCCTGCCTGGATGCCTCCCCGGGCGGCGAGCCGGACAAATGGCTGGAGGTGAGCAACTGGTTCCGCGAAGCCATGGTGCCCAACGGCGTGGCAACCTCCCGCGCGACGCTGGATGCCTTGAAGACAAAGCGCCCCATCTTCGTGATGTCGTCCTTCGGGCACACGGCGCTGGTCAACACACGCGGCCTGGAACTCGCAGGCATCACAGCCACCACGCCGCAGCCGCTGGGCGGAAGGATCGATCACGAGCCTTCCGGCCATCCATCGGGAATCCTCGAGGATGCCGGTTTCGCCGCCGTCACCAGGGCCCTGCCCCGGGCCAGCCCGGCCGAGAACGTCAAGGCGGCCGAAGCAGCCCTCGATGCCCTGAGGAAGCAAGGCGTCACGACCTTCCTGGACGCCGCCGCGACTGCGGAAACCCTGGCTTCATTCGCCGGGGCCGAACGCGAAGGCAAGCTCACCGCGCGCGCCCACTTCGCGGTCGTCATTACACCGCCGGAAGGCCGGGATGCGAAGAAAGCGGTGGCTGCCGTCAAGGCGCTCGCGCAGAAGTATGACCAGGGGCCCGCGGTCGCCAAGCCCACTCTCACGGTGCGCAACGTCAAGCTGTTCATGGACGGCGTGATCACGGCGCCCGCCTGCACGGGGGCGCTCCTGGCGCCGTATTTCGCCAATACGGGCACCGAAGCCAGGCCTCACTGGGAGCCGGGCAAGTCCCGGGGACCGGAGGTGTATTTCCCGCCCGGAGTGCTGCATCCCCTGCTCCTCGAAGCCGCTCGCGCGGGATTGGAACCCCATCTGCACGCGGATGGCGATCGGGCGGTGCGCGAGGCACTGGACGGTGTCGAAGCGCTGCGCAAGGAATTTCCCGGCAGCGCGATCCGGGCCGCGATTGCGCACGATGAGATCGTCGACCCGGCGGACTTTCCCCGCTACGCGCGGCTGGATGCGCTCCCCGTGCTGTCGTTCCAGTGGGAGAAGCCTGCACCCGACACCGTCGATGGCGCGCGCGAGTACCTCGGTCCCGCACGCTTCAAGTACATTGAGCCCGCCGGCTACCTGGGCGCCGCGGGTGCGCGTATCGTTTATGGCAGTGACTGGCCGGTGGATGCACTCAATGAGTGGTTCGCGCTGAAGGTGGGTGTCACGCGCGAGAACGATCCCGCCGCCGGTGCGAAATATGCCGGCAGACTGAGCACGGATGCCGGGCTCAGCGTGCCGGTGGTGTTGCGCGCGATCACGGCCAATGCCGCGTACGAACTGCACGCGGAGGGCGATGTGGGTTCGATCGAAGTCGGCAAGCTCGCCGACGTGATCGTGCTGGACCGCGACGTCACGAAGATTCCAGCCGCGCAGATCGCGGATGTCAAAGTCCTGCTCACCGTCGTCGGCGGGCAGATCGTCTACCAGGGACCGGGCTTCGAGGGGGCAAACTGATCATCGTGGTGCGCTGTGAGCGCACCCGCACGGGGAGAATGTTATGTATCGACGCCTGAAAACGATGTGCCTGGGCACACTGAGTGTCCTGTCCTTGTTGAGTCCGGCCGCGCCCGTGCTGGCGCAGAGCGCGGAGACCGAATCCGGTGGCCTTCAGGAGATCGTGGTCACGGCGACCCGCCGCGAAGAGCGCCTGCAGGACGTGCCCATCAGCGTCAGCGCCTTCAGCCAGGACAAGCTGGACGTTCAGGGCCTGCGCAGCATCGACGACCTCACCCGGCTCACGCCGGGCATCACCTTCCAGCGCAACGGCAACGGCTCGTCCGCCAACTACAACGACGAGAACTCGGACATCAACATCCGCGGCATCGACTCGCAGGCGGGCACCTCGACCACGGGCATTTACATCGACGACACGCCGGTACAGAGCCGTCACATCGGCTTTGGCGCGGTGAACGTCTTCCCCGCATTGTTCGACCTCGACCGCGTGGAGGTTCTGCGCGGACCGCAGGGCACGCTCTTCGGAGCGGGCGCCGAAGGCGGTGTCGTGCGTTTCATCACTCCTCAGCCGTCCCTGGACAAGGACTCCGGCTACCTGCGCAGCGAGGTCGGCACGACCAAGCATGGCGATGCGAGCTACGAGCTGGGCGCCGCGGCAGGCGGTCCCATCATCGACAACGTGCTGGGATTCCGTGTCAGCGCCTCGTTCCGTCGGGATGGCGGCTGGGTCGATCGCGCCAGCTACACGCTGACACCGCCAACCGATCCGACCACCTTCAGCCTGCAGCAGCCCTCGCCCCTGCGGGTCACCCAGCCCGACGCCAACTGGCAGGAGACGGTGACTTTGCGCGGCGCGCTCAAGTGGGCCGTCAATGATGCAGTGACGGTGACGCCTTCCTTCTACTATCAGCAGCTCCACATCAACGACACGGCTTCCTACTGGGTGGCCCTGTCGGACCCGGACCATGACCGCTTCTACAATGGCAACCAGCTCACCAACCCGAGTCGCGATCCGTTCTGGCTGGCGGCCGTCAAGGTGGACTGGAACCTGGGCTTCGCCCAGCTGACTTCGAACACCTCCTACTTCGACCGCAACCAGCACTCCACCTCGGACTACAGCCAGTACCTGCGCGCCACCTATGCGCTGTTCGGCTTGCTGCCCAGCATCTTCCCGGGACCGACTGATGCCGGCTACGCCACCTTCGAGGACAACCAGCGCAACATCTACGAGGAGATCCGCCTGGCCTCGACGGACTCGAACGCCCGCATTGTCTGGAACACCGGCGTGTTCTTCTCGCACCTGAACGAGAACATCCCGGAGAACATCTACGACGCCACGCTGCGCGACCAGGTGCTCAACTTCAGCACCGCGAACGGCTTTCCCACCGACATCTGCGCGCCGCCGCTGGACTGCCCGAACGGCGAGATCTTCTACGGTCCGGTGGACCGCGTCATCGACAAGCAGATCGCACTGTTCGGCGAGGTGAGCTTCAAGTTCACGGACACCCTGAAGGCCACCGCCGGATTGCGCGTTTCGAAGGTGGACTTCACCGGTTCCACCTACGCGGGTGGCTCATTCCTGGGCGCCCCGAACTCCGGCACGCAGGCGAGCGCGTCCGAGAAGCCCATAACGCCCAAGGCGGTCCTGTCGTGGCAGCCGGATCGCGACAACCTGTACTACCTGAGCGCCTCCAAGGGTTACCGCGTCGGTGGCGTGAACGTCGGCGTGGGTCTGATCTGCGGCGCGGACCTGGAAACCCTGGGTCTGCCGGTCGGCTCGGATGGCCTGCGCCACGTGCCGAACCAGTTCGCCTCCGACAGCCTGTGGAGCTACGAGATCGGCGGCAAGAACACCCTCCTCGATCACCGTCTGCAGGTGGACTCGAGTCTGTTCTGGATCAACTGGAAGAACATCCAGCAGAATGTCTACCTGCCCAGCTGCGGCGAGCAGTTCACGGCCAACCTCGGCCAGGTGACCAGCCGCGGCGGCGATATCGACGTGCAGTTCAAGGCGATGGACACCCTCACCCTGGGCCTGACGGTCGCCTACACCGATGCGAAGTTCACGAAGAGCTCGTGCGCGGGCGTCCTGCAGTTCGATGCCGCCTCCAGCCTGTGCACCGGCGTGGTGAACGGCACACCCACCTCGGCACCGCCGATCGTCAGCGAGGGCAATCGCCTCGTGGGCGCCCCATGGTCCATCATGGCCGCCCTGGAGAAGACCTTCGCCAACTGGCACGGTCGCGATCCCTACTTCCGGGTGGACTATCAGTTCACCAACGCGCAGACGGCATTGCTGCCCGGCCAGGACAGCCGCAATGCGCTGTACGATACGACCATCCCGGGCCTGCCGCAGACGAAGAACCTGCAGCTGCGCGCCGGTTTCCGCTGGAACGGCTACGACATCTCGCTGTTCGCCGATAACGTGCTGGACGAGCACCCCGTTCTGTTCAAGTCGCGCGACATCGCGTACGACCCGACGGACAACCTGTACTTTGCGCGCGGTGTACGCCCGCGAACTCTCGGTCTGACCGCCACGTACCGGTACTGAGACCGCTGGGTGACACGCAGCCGGCATTCGAACGCCGGCCACGCCTCATGCAGTCCGTTCCATTGCCCCGGGGCCACACGCCCCGGGGCCTTCCCCGGAGCTTGAACCCGTGAAACGACTTTCTTTCGCGCTCGCGCTGGTCCTCGGTCTGGTCTGTGTCCTGCCCTCGCGGGTGCGAGCCGCGGACGCTCCCGCCGACCTGGTGATCAGTGAAGCCCGGATCTACACGGTCGACAAAGGTCGCTCGATCGCGGAAGCCCTCGCGCTACGGGGTGGCAAGATCGTATTCGTGGGCTCATCCGCCGATGCGCAGCGCCTGGTGGGTCCGAACACCCAGGTGGAGAAGCTCGGCGGCAGGCTGGTGCTCCCGGGATTGTTCGACTCGCACATCCATCCGATCGGGATCGTGCCCGTGGACGTGTGCGATCTGCACAGCCGCCCCCTGTCGCTCAGGGACATGGCCGCATTCGTGCAGGCCTGCGTGGCGAAATACAAAGTGACCCCGAATGGCTGGCTGAACGTGCATCTGTGGAATTACACGGACGGCAACCAGCCTGACGCGGATCATCCAACGCTGCTGGCCACTCTGGACAAGGCCTCCAGGACGATCCCGATCCAGCTTCTCGGCAACGATGGTCATCACGGCGCTTTCAACAGCGCGGCGCTGGCGCTGGCGAAGAACGCCAGGGGCGAGAAGATCGGGCTGTCCAAGGCCACTCTGGCCTCGGACTTCGGCGCCTACCACAACTTCATCGGTCTCGATGCGGAGGGCAACCCGAACGGCGCAGTCAATGAAGATGCGCGCAACTTGCTGGGAGCCCCGGATATCCTGTTCGCGGACTACCCCACTGTGTTGCGGGACCGGGCCAAGCTGCCCCAGGCGCTGAATGCAGCCGGCATCACCGCCTTTCTCGACGCGCTGGTGACTCCCGAGTCGCTGAAGCTGTACGAAGCCCTCGAGCGCGAAGGCCACCTGAGCGCCCGGGCCACGCTGGCGCAGTTCTACGACCCGGAGCACACGAAGAAGCCCGATGGCCAGGTGGACTTCGACACCATGGTCGCCACGGCGAAGCAGATCCGCGCCAGGCATGCGAATGACCCGCTGATCCACGCGGACTTCGTCAAGCTGTTTGCGGATGGGGTCATGGAGGGCAATCCGTACGCGGTGCCGCCGACGTTGCCGAACACTCTGGCGCTGAAGCCGTACAACCAACCCATTTACGGCAAGGACAAGGAGGGCAGGCTGACGGTGACGGGCTATGTGGATACCGGCTCACCGCTCTGCGCCGACGTGCGCCGGCATGCTTCGAACTACGATGCGCCGAAGGCCGTCCACGAGTTCATGGCGGTACACGGCTTCCACCCGGGCCAGTGCTCGATCTCCAGCGGCCAGCTGTATCACGATCCGGCCGTGATCAATGAGTTCGTCAAGCGCTTCCACCAGGCCGGGTTCAACCTGCACATCCATGTCATCGGCGACGGATCACTCAAGGTGACGCTCGATGCCATCGAAGCCGCCCGGGCTGCGGATGGCAACGCCTCCCTGCACGACAGCCTGGCCCATGTGCAGCTTGCGCAACCCTCTGATGTGGCCCGCATCGGTCGCGATCACCTGTACGTGGCATTCACCTACTCCTGGGCCAATGCCGATCCGGAGTACGACCTGACCGTGATCCCCTTCTTCGACAAGGTCATCGGCAACAGTTACGCGGCGCTGCACTCCCCGAAGGGCTTCTACGAGCCCAACGTGTATCCGTTCAAGGGCGTGAAGGACGCGGGCGGCATCCTGGTGGCCGGTTCGGATGCGCCGGTCAACACGCCCGACCCGCAGCCCTTCGTCAACATGGCGCTGGCGGTGACCCGCCGCCTGCCTGGCGGACCGGCGGAGAGCCCGCAGCAGGCCGTTACGATCCGTGACGTGATCGATGCGTACACGATCAACGGAGCGCGCTTCCTGTATCGCGATGCCGAGGCCGGCTCGATCGAGGTGGGCAAGTCGGGGGACTTCATCGTCTTGGACCAGGACATCCTCGCGCTGGCCGACCAGGGCAAGGCCGACGATGTGGCGAAGACCCACGTGCTGAAGACCTGGTTCCAGGGCAAGCCCGTCTACGTTCGCGGCGCGACTCGCTAGAAGCCCGTGCGGATACGGGTCCAGGTCCGCGTCCTCAGTCGCTGATACTGCGGATCGACCTCGGCGGGCAGGTACAGCCGCGCGCGCAGCTCGGCCGAGGGGTAGATGGCCGGATCGGCGAGAATCTCCGGGTTCACGAACGGCCGGGCGGCGAGATTGTCGTTGCCGTAGTGGATGTCGTTGGTGATCTGCGCAATCACGTGCGGATCGAGGATGAAGTTGATGAACAGGTGGGCGGCATGGATGTGCGGCGCCCCCTTGGGGATCAAGAGCGCGTTGTAGGTGATGTTGGAGCCTTCCCTGGGCGTGGTGAACGCCAGGTGCAGATCCAGCCCTGCCTTGTGCGCCCGCTGCTGGGCGATGGAGTAATCGCTCGACCAGGCCATCGCCACGCACAGTTCGCCGCCGGCGAGCTGATTGATGTAGTCGCTCGAGTCGAACACCCGGATATAGCGCCGGATGCCCATCACGAGCCGCTCCGCGGCCTTGAGATCCTCGGGACGGTGCGAATTGGGGTCGAGGTGCAGGTAGGCGAGCGCCAGCTGCACCACATCCTCGGGTGAATCCAGGAAGCTGATGCCGCAATCGGCGAAGTGCGCCACCACCTCGGGTTTGAACAGCATGTCGAGACTGTCGAGCGGGGCATCGGGCATGCGCGAACGCACGGCGTCGACGTTGTAGGCAAAGCCGTTCATTGCGTGCAGGTAGGGTGCGGCGTAGCGGTTGCCCGGATCAGCCTGGGCCTGCACCTCCAGGACGTGGGGATCCAGGTATTGCCAGTTCGGCAGCTGCGACTTGTCGAGCGGTTCGTACAGCCCGGAGCGGATCTGGCGTCCGTAGAACCCGGTAGTGGTGCTGACGATGTCGTAGCCGGAGTCCCCGACCAGCAGCTTGGATTCCAGTGTCTCGTTGGAATCGTACAGGTCGTAGACGACCTGGATGCCGGTGGCGCGCTCGAAGTCCTCGATGGTGTGGAAACCGACGTAGTCGTCCCAGTTGTAGATGTGCAGCACCCGCTCTTCCTGGGCACCGGAATCGCCATCGCGCGCCGCGCCTGCAGCGCGGGCGGCCCGACCCGCGCCCGCCGCATCGGCTTGCCGCCTGGCTGAGGCGGACGCCGATCCGCCCGGCGTGGAGCCACCCGAGGCAGGGCCACCCGGCGAGCCCGATCCCGCATCAGAACGGGAATGGCCACAACCCTGAAGGCACAGTGCCGCCATCAGGGCGAGCCACAGCCTCATCGGATGGGCTTGCCGTCCCGTCTGGCGGCGGCCGCGAGCCGTTCCCGGACCCAGTCCTGGAACTGGGCGATCAGGTATTCCTCCGGCATCACCACGCCGTGAGCGTGCGCGCGGGCGCGCAGGCCGCGCTGGTTCAACTCACAGACATCGCCATCCTCGAGCATGACGAGCCGGGTGAATTCCACGGCCTTCATGATGTCCCGGCCCGGATCGGCGAGCGTCTCGGGCAGGAACAGGAACTCCGCGCTGAGCTCGGTCTGTTCCGGTCCGAGCGGACGCAGGCGCACGAGGCGCACGTAGTCCACGTGCGCCACGATGAACACAGAGGGCAAACCCGTCACATAGACATGTCCGGCCTGCCGGTCGGCTTCGCTCACGTCGGGGAAAGGCACGCCGATCGGTGCGCCGTCCATGGACCAGGACTGCGCTCCGGCTCGCAGCCGTCCCGTGTACTTCGCATCCTGATCCTGGGCGTGATCGCGCCAGGCCGGATCATCGCGCGGGTCCTGCAGTCCCCGGCCAAACAGCGGGACAAGTTGCACGAGCTTCGGATGCACACCCGGGCAGTGCAGGCACTCGTTGTAGTTTTCCCAGAATATCTTCCAGTTGCAGGCGATCGTCTTGCGGAAGGTGTGACCGACCACGAGGTCTGCCAGGTGCCAGCGATCCAGTCGATCCAGGGGCTGATCGAAGCAGGTGTCGAAGGCAGGCGGCTGCTTCGCCAGCGAGATGAACACCAGGCCGTTCCACTCCCGCAGTGCCACGGGGTAGAGCGGAAAATCCCGCAGATCGAAGCCTTCCGCGCTCGCCTTGGAGGAGGTCTGCAGCAGCTCCCCACGCAGGTTGTAACGCCAGCCGTGATACGTGCAGACGATGCCACCCGGCGGCAGCCTGCCCTCGCTCGTACGGCACAGCGCCGCGCCGCGGTGACGACAGGTGTTGTGGAAGGCGCGGATGACACCGCTCTCATCCCGCAGCAGCAGGATCGACTGGTCGCCCAGTTCGAAGGTGACGAAATCGCGCGCGGCGGGCAACTGCCTCGCCGGACACACATAGATCCAGCTCTCGTACCAGATCGCGGCGAGCTCGCGTGCATAGTGCGCCGCGTCGAAGTACATCGAGGCGGCGAGACCCTCGCGCGAGACCGTCAGGCCCGTATAGCCCGGATCGCGCCTGGCCGGAGAATCACCGGCGCCCATGGGCACCTCCTTCTCAGTGCCGGAACGTGGCCGTCAAGCCGAAGGTGCGCGGCCGCCAGGTGTAATCGTTCTCCTGCACGGACTGCGGCACGAGCGGATTGGCAAGGTAGGCCGGGTTGTTCGCATCGATCTGCGAGAGCTGGTAGTTGATCGTGGTGTGCGAATCGAACAGGTTGTCCACGAAGAGCGCCACCTGCCAGTCGCCCAGCGTCACGCCGCCGCGTACGGAGGCAAACGAAGTGGACGAGAGCGTGTAGGTGTTCGGCGAGTACTGCACTGTCGCTGGATCCTGCACCCCGGCAAGCCAGTCGTTGCGCGCCGTGTACTCCCAGTCCATGCGCACGAAGGCTTCGTGTTCGAGCGCCGTGAAGTTGTACTGCGCACCGAGGGAGAGGTTCCACGGCGGATTGGTTCCCGGACCGCCGTCGATGGCCGCCTCGCCCGAAATCGCATCGCCCGCCTGGACCAGCAGCGGCTTCGGGGGAGGCGTGGATTTGGTGTAGCGCGCGCTCGTGTAGCCGAAGGCCAGATCGGCCGTGAAGCCCGCGCCCAGCACCGCATCCGCCTGGATGTCGAATCCCTTCGCCACCGCCGTGCCGAGGTTGTCCGTGAACTGCAGCCCGCAGTTGTACGGCACGTACACGTTCTGCTGGATGTTGTTCCACTTGATGTAGTAGACGCTGGTGGCCACGCGCAGCCTGTCGGCCACGTTGTTCTTCGTGCCGATCTCGTAGCTCTGCGTCGTATCCGAGTTGTACGTGAGCGGCGCGCCGTTCGGATAACCGGTCTGGTTCAGACCGCCGTCGCCGTCGCAATACCCGGGCAGCGGCGCGTTGCCGCCGCCAGGCCGGAACCCCTTGGCAAAGGTCGCGTAGATCAGGTTGTTCGGATCGGCCTGGAAGGACAGGCTGACCTTGGGGGTGAAGGAATTCTCCTTCTCCGAGGCCCGGGCGTAATCCGGCCCATAGTTCTCATATCCATCGCCATGGTGCGAGAGGCTGAAGCTCATGTGCGCATAGCGTCCGCCCACTGCCAGCTTCCACTGATCGGTGAAGGCATAGCTCACCTCGCCGAAGCCGGCGAGCTGGCGGTCGAAGGAGATGTTGTCGTTGTAGTAGATGTCGCAATCGGGCAGCGTCTGGCCCGGCGTGCCCATGCCGTTGCAATAGTAGAAGTCGCCGCCGAACCAGTCCTGCGGATTGATCCCGAACAGGGCGTTCCAGAACGGGATGATCTGCGGATCCTTCAGCTCCTCGACGCTGCGCTCCCGGGACAGCGACCAGAAGCCCCCCACGGTCCACTTCAACCTGCTGCTGTCATCGTTGGACTGCAGGCGGATTTCCTGGGTGTAGGACTCCTGTCCGTTGGTGATGACGTTGGGTGTGGCATAGCCGGCGAATCCGGCCGGCAGGTGGATGCCCGTGGCATCGATCAGCGGGTACCATGAACAGGGCGGCACCGGCGTGGTCGAGGCCGAGCCGCAGGAACCGATCAGCCAGCTCTGGCTCTGGTAGTAGGCCAGATCGTAGGCGCTGCCCTGGTACGCCGTCTGCTCGCGGCGATGGTAGTAGGAGGTGTTGGAGATCAGATCTGCCTTGCCGAGATCGGCTTCGATCTTCAGCGCCGGCAGCCAGAACTCGTCCGGCACCGGCTGGCGCTCGGGTGTCGCGTTGTTGAACACGCCATCGGCAACGTTTGAGTACGCGGGCCAGAACGTCGACTCGTCATGCTTGCGCGAGTTCTGGTACATGAAGCTCGGCGTGATCTTGACGCCCGAAACCGGCTGGTACAGCAGCGCCAGTCGCGCCACCACCGTGTTCTCGTGATTGGCATTCTTGTCCGTGACCTGGCGCGTGGTCGGATCCACACGATCGATCCAGCCGCCGTCGAAGCGATACCAGACGCTGGCGCGGAACCCGAGCACATCATCGATGATCGGCCCGCCGTGGGCGATGCCCGCCTCGTAGCTCGGCTCGCCATGCTCGGTGAAGGAGACTTCGCTGCGCGCGTAGGTGGACTCCTTGGTCACGCTCGGTTGCGTCATGATGTAGCGGACGGTGCCACCTTCGGACCCGGCTCCGAACAGCGTGCCCTGCGGACCGCGCAGAATCTCGACACGATCCAGGTCGAACGTCTTGGGCAGCGTGTCATCGGGATTGAATCCGAGCGCGCGCATCTGGATGGGCGTGTCGTCGATGTAGATGCCGGTGGTGCCGGCGCCGCCCGAGGAGGAGATGCCGCGGATCGAGATGGCATTGGTGCCCGAGGTGTCGATCGACACTCCCGGGGTGAAGCGCACGATGTCCTGGAAGTCCTTCAGACCCTTCTGGTCGATGGAATCCTGGCTGAAGGCCGTGAGGCTGACGGGAACGCGACTGATGTTCTCCTCGCGTCGCGTGGCCGTGACCACGATCTCTTCGAGTCCGGCGCCCTGCGAAGGACCTGCCGAACTCTCGGCCGCGGGTCCGGCGTCGGCGTAGGCCAGATTCGCACCCGACAGGCAGACCGCCAGTATCGCAGCAACGCGCACGGCACCGGCGGCACTGCGGGTCGATGAACACTCGCCAGAGATTACCCGCATGATCGCACCCCTGATTACGTTGTCTACCCGTCAGCCAGGCCTGCCCGCGGGCAGGCCTGGCGCGGCACCGCTCTGACTAGTAGCGATACAACAGCGTGACGCCCATGGTACGCGGCCGGAACGTATAGCCGCGCATCAGCCGGCTGTCACCCGTACCCGGATCGATCGAGAAGTCGTAGTTCGTCAGGGTATGGGTATCGAACAGGTTGTCCACGAACGGTTCGATCGACCAGTCGCCTACCTTCACGCCCGCACGCATCGACACGAAATTGGTCGAGGCCAGAGTGAAGTCCGCCGCATCGTACTGGCCGGAGCCCGGGTCCTGGCGCGGCGACAGCCACTTGTTGCGCGCCTCGTATTCCCAGTCCACGCGGACGAACGATTCGTGGGCAAAGGCGCTGAACTTGTACTCGAGGCCCAGGGACGCGGTGAACGGCGCATTCGGCTGGCCGCTCTCCCCGACGATGGAATCGCCGGAGATCACGATGGGCGCGGAAGTCTGATCGGGCGAGAACTTGGAGTCCTTGCTGTAGCGGGCCTCCGTGTAGCCGGCCGCGAACTCGGCCGAGAGCTGATCGGTCGCCGCGAATTCCAGCTGGATGTCGGCGCCCTTCGCGGTGGCCTCGCCCAGGTTGGCGATGAAGGAGATCTGGCAGCTCGGCGGCACCACCGTCTGCTGGATGTTGTGCCACTTGATGTAGTACACGCTGGTGGCGATCCGCAGCCGGTTGTCGAAGTTGTTCTTCGCGCCGAGCTCGTAGCTGTCCACCGTGTCGGAGTTGTAGGTGGCCGGGGAGCTGGTGATGCCGAAATTCTGGAAGTCGGTCTGGCAGGCGACGTACGGCACCGGGTTGTTGCCGCCGCCCGGGCGGAAACCCTTGGCGTAGGTCGCATAGAACATGTTGTTCGGGTCCATCTGCCAGGACAGGTTGACCTTGGGCGTGAAGGAGCCTTCCTTCTTGGTGGCCGAGTTGGACTGATTGTCGAGGAACAGCTGCGGGCCGCCCGTGATGGTGTCGAAGGAGAACTCGGTGCGTGAGTAGCGCACGCCGACAGTGGCCTTGAGCGTGTCGGTGATGCCGTAGGTACCCTCGCCGAACCAGGCGTACTGCTTGTCACGCGCATGCGTGTGCAGGAAGTACGAGTCGTTCGGATAGTTCGGATCGTAGGGCACGCCGATGAAGTTGCCCGTGCCGTCATCGTACGAGAACACATCCGTGTACGGCATGCCGAACACCGTCTCGGTGAACTGGTTCAGCATCGGATCGTGGATCTGCTCGAGGTACTGCTGGCGGTTCGAGCTGAAGAACACGCCGGTCGTCCAGATGAAGCGGGCGGTCGGGTCGGTGGACTGCAGGCGAACTTCCTGGGTGAAGTTCTGCTGGTCGTTGTCGATCGAGGCCGGCGACCGGTAGTCGGCCAGCGAGGCCGGCAGATGGATACCGGTACCGTCGATGAGCGGGAAGCCCACACTGGGCAGAATCGGGATACCGAACGAGGGGAACGTCTGGTAGAAGCCGAGGTTGTACTCCGTGCCGTCGTATCCGGTCTGCTCCTCGCGGTGGAAGTACGACGTGTTGGAGATCAGCTGGAACGCACCGAAGTCGCCGGTGATCTTCAGTGACGGCAGATAGAACTTGTCCGGCTCCGAGCGCTGCGTCGCGTTGCCGCTCACATAGCTGTCGCTGCCCGGATTGGAGTAGTACGTCCAGAAATTCGAGACGTCATGGATCTGACGGTTCTGGTAGTAGACCGCCGGTGAGATAGTCCAGCCGTTCGCCACCTGCCACAGCGCCGCGAGCCGCACGAGAGTGGTGTCGCCGTGATTGGCGTTGTGGTCCACCACGCTGGACTGCGGATTGGCCGCGGTGGGGTCGACGCGATCGATCCAGCCGCCATCGCGGCGATACCATACGGTCGCACGGGCACCCAGCACGTCATCGATCAGGGGACCGCCGGCGGCGACACCCACTTCATAATTGGGCTGGCCACCCTGGGTGTAGGACAGCTCGCTGCGGCTGTAGAAACTGTTCCTGGTCAGGCTGGGCGGCGTCGTGATGTAGCGGACCGTACCGCCCTCGGAACCGGCGCCGAACAGCGTGCCCTGCGGACCGCGCAGCACTTCCACGCGATCGATATCGAAAGACTTCGGCAGCGTCTCGTCCGGGTTGAAGGCGAGCGCGCGCATCTGGATCGGCGTGTCGTCGATGTAGATGCCGGTGGTGCCGGCACCGCCCGAGGAGGCGATGCCGCGGATCGAGATGTTGTTGGTGCCCGAGTTGTCCACCTGGATGCCGGGCGTGAAACGGGCGACATCGGTGATGTCCTTGATGCCCTTGGCGTCGATCTCTTCCTTGGTGATCGCGGTCACGCTGATCGGAACCTTGCTCAGGCTCTCCTCGCGCCGGCTCGCGGTCACGACGACCTCCTGGATCACGCCGGCTTCGGGCTCGGCGGGGGTGGTCTCGTCAGCGGCCCAAACCGTTGTTGCGCCTGAGACACAACCACTGATCGCCAGAATCAGCCGCACGGTCTCGCGCGCCGCACCACGTGAACGGATTCCGCAGTTGCTTCCCCGCATGAAATCACCCCGTTTAAGCGTTGTTCCGCCGCAGTGCGGCAGCTTCGTATTGAACAATACCGTTGCCGCCCCGCCAGAGCAATGGCGTGCCCCGGCAAGTCGCGTGCGCACGTGGGGTCTGCACAACAGAGGTGCGGTTGATCCGCACGTGCCTCAAGATAGTTTCATTCCCTCGGTCGATGCGCCGCGCCCCGCGGCTGTCATCGCCAGCAGCTTCGCCATCGTGAGCGATCGAACAAAGCGATCCAGCATCGCCGCGTGATCCACAAGGCGACGGCATGAGTAGACGACATGGCGGCCGGACACAGCAGCTGACGGTACCGGGTGATCGTGCGTGGCACGGGTCCGCTCTTCGGCGCTTGTGTTGTCCATACCCCCGAAGACCTCCCGACGGCACGAAAATCGATAATCGATACCAGTGAATCGGTGCAGTGGGCGGATTCTGGCGGATGGCCCGCGCGCGCGTCAAACCGGCCGGGTGAGCGTTGACAATTCTTGTCGGTGACGCAGCACCGCCGGCGCCATCAGCGCCATCAGCGCGCGACTTTAGCCTGAGCTGCCGGTAGCCGCCGTGGCCGCCTGCGCCGCACCGCGGCGGGCACGCAGCAGCCAATAGGCGCCGAGAGCCAGTATCAGCGTGACCAGGCTGACGTAGAAGTCCTTCGATTGGGCCGGGGTCAGGGCCATGGCCACCAGGATGGCGAGCATGCCCACGATGGCCGCGTAACTGGCCCATGGAAACAGCCACATGCGCACACCTGGAGCCGGAGCACCACTGCGCTCGCGTTCACGGCGCAGGCGGATCTGCGCCACCGCCACCATGATGTAGACGAACACCATGAGCGCTCCGGAGGCGTTGACCAGAAATGCAAAGACGGTCTCGGGCGCAAGCGTCGCCGACAGAATGCCCAGGACACCGGCGAGCGAGCCCATCCAGACCGATCGGACCGGCACGCGGCGCGTGTTCAATCGCACCAGCCAGGGCGGCGCATCGCCATGCTCCGCCAGGAGAAACAGCACCCGCGAGCACACATAGAAGGCTGAGTTCAGGCAGGACAGCACGGCGGTCAGGATGATCACGCTCATCGCCGTGCTGGCCCAGGAGAAATCCATGCTCGTCAGGGCCGCCGTGAAGGGCGACTTGCCCACGATGATGGTGTCCCACGGAATGACGCAGAGGATCAGGAACACCGACGCCACGTAGAAAGTCAGGATGCGCACGATCACGGAGGTCGTCATCCGGGCGATCGCGCGCGAGCCCTCCTGGGATTCCGCCGCGGCGATGGTCGTGATCTCCGCCCCGGTGAGCGCGAAGAAGACCGTCACCGCCCCGGCCAGAACCGTCCGCAGTCCGTTGGGCATGAAGCCACCGTGCGCGGTCAGATGCATGAACCGCGGCGCCTCGTGCGAGCCCAGACCGAAGGCATAGGAGGCCGCGAGCGCGATGAAGACGATGATGGCCGACACCTTGATGGAGGAGAACCAGAACTCGAACTCGCCGTAGGAGCGTGCGGACATCAGGTTGACCCCGGTCATGACCGCCATCAGTCCCAGGCCGAGCTGCCAGGTCGCCACCCCCGGCAGCCAGGAATGCAAAATGTTGGCGCCGGCGATCGCTTCCACCGCCACCGTGATGATCCAGAAATACCAGTACAGCCAGCCGGCGACGAAACCCGCCCACTGCCCCAGGCCCACCCGCGCGAACTCGGTGAAGGCGCGGACGTTGGGTAACGCGACGGCCATCTCCCCCAGCATCCGCATGACCAGCAGGATGAGCACGCCGGTGATGAGATAGCTCAGCACGATGGCGGGACCGGTGGCGGCGATCGCCGCACTGCTGCCCACGAAGAGTCCGGCACCGATGATCCCGCCGATGGAAATCATCGTCAGGTGCCGGGGCCGCAGCGTACGACTGAGTTCCTGTGTCATTCTTGTGCCTTGCTGTTGCGGCGCAAAGCAGTATACACAAGCGTCTGCGGCGCCGGGAGGCACGGAAGTTGCGCCCGCCGTAGCGTAAACTCCACATCACCTAATGACGGAGGTCTCATGTCAGCATCGAAGATCGACCCGCGCGGGCAATCGCGCCGCAGCTTCATGTCACTGGTCGGGATCGCCGGCGCCGCCGCGCTGCTGGGCGCGCGCCCGGGGTCCGCGCCGGCCCAGGCGGCGCAGCTGCCCCATCTGACCGAAGCGGACCCCACCGCCAAGGCGCTCGGTTATACCGAGGATGCGAGCAAGGTAGACAAGTCGAAGTTTCCGACCTACAAGGCCGGCGCCCACTGCGCCGCCTGCAACTTCTTCCAGGGAGCGGCCGGGCAGGCCTACGGCCCCTGCCAGCTCTTTCCGGGCAAGGCGGTCAACTCCAACGGCTGGTGCGCTTCGTACACGCCGAAGGCCTGACGGGGTCGTTCATCCGGGGCGGCTCTTGGCGAGAAAGGCCTGGGCCGCTGCCTTGAATTCTTCCGAGGCGAGCCGCGCGGCGAATGCCTGCAGCTCCTCTTCTATGCGCACCTCCGCGCTGGAAGACTCTGCACGCAGCAACTCCTTCGTGGCGCGCAGCGCGCCCGCCGGCAGTTGCGCCACGGCCCGTGCCATGGCACGGGCTTCATCCAGTTGGGTCCCCTCCTCCGTCACCCGGTTGACCAGCCCCAATCTGCAGGCGGTGTCCGCATCCATGACGGAACCCAGCAGCAGGAGCTCCGCGGCGCGTTGATGACCCACCAGCCGGGGCAACAGCAGGGAGCTGGCCGCCTCCGGGACGAGCCCGAGACGCACGAACGGCATGGACAGGCGCGCACTGCGCGCGGCGATGACCAGATCACAGTGCAGTAGCATCGTCACGCCGATCCCGACCGTGGAGCCATGAATGGCGGCCACGACGATCTTGCGCAACTTGGGCAGCAGTCGCAGGAACCGGGGCGCGCCATGTTCCGGATCGAGCGCGGCGCTGTTGAGGAAATCGAGTATGTCGTTGCCAGCCGTGAAACCAGCTCCGGCCCCGCTGATCAGGATCACCTGCACGGACTCGTCCGCTTCGGCCTGCATCAGCGCATGGGACAGCGCGTCATACATGGCGAGTGTGATCGCGTTGCGCTTCTCGGGCCGGTTGAGCCGGACTTCGCACACACCGTCGGACTGTGACACGAGAATCTGATCGCTCATGGCGCTCTCCCCTGTCCGGATTCCGCACTGGTGCTCGCACTGGCGGTCGCGCGGTGAGCGTTACGTTACCGCACCGCGCCGCTGGCGTGGAGTGCGGCCAGCTGCTCTTCCCCAAGACCCAGCACTTCCCGCAGTACCTCGTCCGTATGCTCACCCAACAGCGGCGGCGGCCGATCGTACTGCAAGGTCGTCCTCGAGTAGTTCACCGGATTCTTCACGCCGGGAACGCGGCCGCCGAGCGGATGCGGCTGCTCGATGCGCATGCCGCGATGGATCACCTGGGGCTCCGCGAACACAGCGGCCAGGTCGTTGATGGGTCCACACGGCACCTGGGCGGCATTCAGCGCTGCCAGCCATTCACCCGTGCTGCGCCCCCGCAGCACGGAAGCGATCTGCGGCACGAGTTCCTGGCGATGGGCCACCCGGCCCGAATTGGTCGCGAAGCGACTGTCCGCGGCGAGGTGTGCGCAGCCGGCGGCGCCACAGAGCGAGGCAAACTGCCTGTCATTGCCGACCGCGAGCATCATGAAACCGTCGGAGGTCGCGAACGCCTGGTACGGCACGATGTTGGGATGCGCCGTGCCGTGCCGCCTGGGCGCGCGGCCCGTGACCAGGTAGTTGAGGTTCTGATTGGCGAGCCAGCCGACCTGGGTATCCAGCAGCGCCAGATCGATGTACTGGCCCTCCCCGGAGCGTTGCCGCTCGAACAAGGCACCGAGCACAGCGGTGGTGGCGTACATGCCGGTCATCAGATCGGCGACCGCAACGCCGACCTTCTGCGGACCCGCACCCGGTTCGCCATCGGCGACTCCCGTGATGCTCATCAGCCCCCCCATGGCCTGGATCATCGCGTCGTAGCCTGGATGGTTTGCCTCTGGACCGTCCTGTCCGAACGCGGAGATCGAGCAGTAGACGAGCGCCGGATGCGTGCTCCGCAACTCCTCATGGCTCAGCCCATAGCGCGCGAGCGTGCCGACCTTGAAGTTCTCCATCAGCACGTCCGATCTGAGCGCCAGTTCCCGCACCATGCGCCGCCCCTCGGCATGCGCGAGATCGATACACACCGAGCGCTTGCCGCGATTGGTGCTCAGGTAATAGGCGGCCTCGCCGGTGGATTTGCCGTCCGGGCCGGCAAGATACGGCGGCCCCCACTGGCGCGTGTCATCACCGCCGTCGGGCCTTTCGATCTTGATGACCTCCGCGCCGAAATCCGCCAGCAGCTGCGTCGCCCACGGACCGGCCAGCACGCGTGTCAGATCCAGTACCCGGATGCCGGTGAGCGGACCCATTTACTGCGCGCCGCCGTCTAACTTACGACGCGAGCGCGAGAGCCCTGCCCCGGGTGCACCCAGAGCTCCTCGATCGCCTCGAGGCTGCGACCCTTGGTCTCGGGCACGTAGCGCAGGACGAACAACGCAGCGAGGACGCTCATCACACCGTAGAGCCAGTAGGCGAAGCCATGATTGAAGAGCGCATTGAGCGTCGAGTTGCCGTCCAGCACCTTGAAGGACGCCGACACCAGCCAGTTCGCGCCCCACTGCGCCGCCACCGCCAGTCCCATGGCTTTGCCCTTGATGGAGTTGGGAAACATCTCCGCGAGCATGACCCATGCGACCGGTCCCCAGGAAAGCGCGAATCCGGCGATGTAGCACACTACGGCGATCAGTGCACCCAACCCCACCGTGTGGGCGTTGAAAAGGCTGCCGAGGGCGAGCATCGCCACGGCCATCATCGCCGCACCCGTGATGAGTAGCGGCTTGCGGCCCCAGCTGTCGACCGTGAAGATCGCGACGAGCGTGAAAACGGTGTTCGCCACTGCCACGATGACTGTCTCGAATAGCGCACTGTGGGCCGAGGCTCCCATGTTCTGGAACATCATCGGCGCGTAGTACAGCACGGCGTTGATGCCGACGAATTGCTGGAACACGGAGATGAGCACGCCGATCAGGACGACAGGCACTCCGAAGGAGAACAACCGGCCGGCACGCTCGGCCAGGGTGCGCTCGATATCGGACACGATGGAGCGAGCATCGGTGTCACCCATGATGCGCTTCAGCTGCGTCAGCGCCTCGGTACTGCGGCCGCGCAGGACCAGCCAGCGCGGCGTGTCGGGTACGAACAGCAACAGCAGCAGGAACACCGCGGAGGGGATGGCCTCCGAAGCCAGCATCAACCGCCAGCCCATGGACTTCAGCCACAGCTCATCGCCCTGCGAGCCGATCACCCAGTTGATGAAATCAGCCAGCAGGATGCCGCCCACGATGGCGAGCTGGTTGAAGGACACCAGTCGCCCACGGATGGCACTCGGCGCGATCTCCGCGATGTACAGCGGCGAGAGCATGGAAGCGATGCCCACGCCCACGCCGCCCAGGATGCGATAGCCGATGAACGGCCAGAGTGCTCCGGGCCCGAGCTTGCCGACTGTGCCGAAACCGATCTCCGGCACGGCCGAGCCGATCGAGCCGAACAGGAACATCGCCCCGGCGATGAGGAGTCCGCCGCGACGGCCCAGCGCCGTGGAGATCCACCCGGCCAGCGCCCCGCCGACGATGCATCCCAGCAGCGCACTGGAGACCGTGAAGCCGGACAGGCTGCTGCGCGCCGTCTCCGACAGTCCCAGCGGCTCGATGAAGTAGGTATCGATCGAGCTCACGGCGCCCGATATCACCGCCGTATCATAACCGAACAACAAGCCACCGAGTGTCGCCACGAACGTCAGCCGGATGACCAGCGATGTGTTGATTCCCGAGTCCGCCGTACCTGCTCCTGCGCTCATCTGACCCCCTCTCTTTGTTATTGGCCGCAATCAGTTCAGGCCTGCGGCTGTCTCCCGTACCAGGAAATCAACCACCGCCAGCAGCGCCTCACGCTCACTGGCGCCGGCGGCACGCGCCTCATCGTAGGTGCGCAGCTGTCGGTGCGCACTGGTGCCGCGTGCCAGGATCGTGCGCACGTACTCGACTTCGCGCAGGCATCCGAGCGCCTGCGCATCCTCGCGGACCAGCTCGATCAGCTCCTCGGCCATCTGCGCGAACGG
>DATKLO010000063.1:0-10979 GCA_035542375.1 Steroidobacteraceae bacterium
CCGAGTCCACGTACCTCGTCGACGGGGTCGCAATCAACGGCGTAAGCGGAGGCCCCGCGTTCAGCTGCGCTGTGGGCTCAGTTCAGATGATCGGGTTGGTTTCAGCCTACATTCCAAATCGAGCTACTGGCGAGGTGCTCCCCGGGGTTGCGGTCGTGCGCGACGTGTCCGAGTTCCACAGCGTCTCCGACAACTTCCGCTCGATGGACGAAGCCAAAGCGGAACAGACGCCGCCGACCGAGCCTCCCCAACCTGCGCCGGCGTCGCTGGAAGGCACCACTATTCCGCCTTCCCCCGGTCAGTCGGCCTAACTAGCGAATGAAGCTGCCAGAGCGCGCACTACCGACGGCGCGCTTGGCGGATGACGAGGGCAAGCCTACCTTAGCGGCCAAGACGCTGCCCAGGAGTGTGCCTGGTTGGATTCGGTTGGCGCGCTCTGCAGCTTACTCGCGAGAGTCGTTAGGCAACTCGCTCCCGCCCCTTGCACGCCTATATAACTACTGATATATTCCCGCCGTGACCGAGAAGCCCGTCATCTGGGTCGGTTCGTCCCGCGAGCGCCTGCGGGCCTTCCCCGTGGACGCGCGGCGTGACGCCGGACACCAGTTGCACGTGGTCCAGCTAGGCCTGCCCCCCTCGGATTGGCGCCCGATGCCCTCGGTCGGCGCCGGTGTCGTCGAGTTGCGCGTCCACGCCGCCGGGGAGCACCGCGTGGTTTACGTAGCGAAGTTCGCCGAGGCGCTCTACGTCTTGCACGCCTTCGAGAAGAAGACGCGACAGACGCGTGAAGCCGACCTCGACCTAGCCCGGCGGAATCTGGCGGCGGTGCTGCAGCAACGGCGCGCCCGGTAAGGAGGAAACAGAATGGCAGTCAAGATGCGGCGGGGCAGCGGCAACGTGTTCCGGGACCTCGGCTTCGACGCCCTCGAAGCCGAGCACCTGCGAATCCGCTCGGACCTCATGATCCAGATCACCCGAATCATCGAGGGGCGGCGCCTCACGCAGGTGGCGGCGGCCCGGCTCCTCGGAGTCAGCCAGCCGCGGATCAGCGACCTGAAGCGCGGCAAGATCGACCTCTTCAGCATCGATGCCCTCGTGACCATGCTCGGGCGGGCCGGTATCCGCGTGAGCGTGTCCGTCCATCCGAGTCGGCGAGTTGCCTAACTAGCGTTTGCAGCTGACGAAGCGCGCCCGACTGGCGGCGCGCTTGGCAGATGGCAGCGCTCGTCCTACCTTAGCGGCGAATGCGCTACCCAGGAGTGCGCCTGGCCAGATCAGGTTGGCGCGCTTCGCAGCTGAAACGCAGAGTCGTTAGGCGGCGGCTCGATCCCGCCGCCTTGACCACTCGGCGCTACGCCGCCAGCATTAGCGCGTGTACTTCCGGCTTGCTGGGCCGCTCTCCGAGGTCGCGACGATCGCGGTCGGCGCAGCAATCCGCGAGCTACCGCGCCTGCGGCGGACCTACGGACCGGGCCGGTGGCGGAAACGAAAGGGGCGCGCCCGGGTAG
Organism: Steroidobacteraceae bacterium; assembly: GCA_035542375.1. Taxonomy (GTDB): domain Bacteria; phylum Pseudomonadota; class Gammaproteobacteria; order Steroidobacterales; family Steroidobacteraceae; genus 13-2-20CM-66-19. The sequence goes on from DATKLO010000063.1 coordinate 1,509, forward strand.
AGCTGCTGGACGGCACGATTCGCTCGGCGGAAGTACATTGGTATGAGGCAACAGGCATTGGCCGGAAAGAACTCAAGCTCAAGCGGTTCCTGGACTGACATGGCCACGACACGCCGTCAACTGGTTCTCTGTTTGCGCAACGACGGCTACGAGGTATCCCTCGAGCGCCGGAAGATCTACCGGGTTGTCGCCGATCGGGCGGCAACCGCCCACGGCCTCCTGCGCGTCGTCGACGAATCCGGCGAGGACTACCTCTATCCTGCCGCCTTCTTCGCGCCCATCGCGCTGCCCCCGGCCCTGCGGCGTGCGGTGCTCTCCGCGGCGTAACGTCCTGCCCGCAGCGTCCCGGCGATCCAACTCGCCGCCGTCTAGCTAGCGAATGACGCTGACGGGGCGCGCAGAGCGGCGGCGCGCTTGGCGGATGACAGCGCCCGTCCTACCTTAGCGCCGGAAGAACGTTTGTCGGAGTGCGCCTGGCGGGAACGGGTTGGCGCGCCCCGCAGCTTATTCGCAGAGTCGTTAGGCCGCACTAAGGAGTCCCTACCGTGTCCATGCATGACGCGATCTTCGGAACATCACTGGCCGTCCGCTACGTCGCGGTCTATCGGAACGGGACCTTGGAGTCCCACCAACGCCCGGGCATTGCGACGCCCAGCGCGGGAGAATCCGACAAGTATGAGGAGCTCATCGTCAATCCGACGCTGATCACTCTCCTGCGCCAGCGCGGGGACATCGACTGCGGAGGGCTCGACTGGGTCCTTGTCCGCTACGGGCACTTTGTGGAGTTCGTGCTGCCGCTCAAGGACGGGCACCTCTCGGTCGGAATCGAGGCAGACACTGACGTAGTGGCGGTGGCACGCGCGATTCGCGCGCTGCCGGCGCTGACCGCCGCCTTGGCCACAGTGCGGCCTAACTAGCGAATGAAGCTGACGGGGCGCGCCGACCGGCGGGGCGCCTGGCCGATTGCGGAGCCCGTCCTACCTTAGCGGCGAAAAGGCGCTGTTCGGAGTGCGCCTGGTGAGCTTCGGTTGGCGCGCCCCGCAGCTTATTCGCGGAGTCGTTAGGCTGCAGCAAGTGTGCCGAGGGCACTGATGTCGCGAATGGCTAGCCTCGTCATCCCCTGGAAGGAAGCGTGGCGGCATCCCCGCCTAGCTCAGCAGCGCGCCCTGCGCGAAGGGTCCTTTCTCTCACTCCTTCCCCTGCCACTTGCCGCCGGCGTGGTGGCCAGCCTGACGCAGGGAGCGCAGAGCAATCTCGGCGCGCGCGGCATCTCCGTAGCGTGGGTCCTCCTGGCCGGCATAGTCCTCGGCTCGCTCTGGGGCCTGCTCACGCTCTTCGCCATGAGCGGCCTGATCTACCTGACAGCACGCCGCGACGAGGCCAAGGTGCCGTTCCGGGAGATCCGGACCGTCGTGGCACTGTCGCGCGCGCCCCTCGCGACGGCCTTCCTCTTCTGGCTCACGGCATCGCTGACGCTCGGGCCCGATCTGTACGTGGACATGACCGTAGTCCCCTCAAGCTTCGGACCCGTCGTCCTCCTTGAGGTCGGCCTGCTGTACCTCGCGACCGCGGCCTGCTGGCTATGGTCGGTGGTCGTGCTCATTGTCGGGATCGCAGAGATTCAGCGAAGTTCGCTGTGGCGCGCGGTGGGCACCTTGGCGGAAGCCGTGATCTGGCCGGTCCTGGCCGGCGTGCTAATCGGCTTGATCTACTTCCTCTACCGACTGCGGTGAGCCGCGCGCACCAGATGGGCTGCAGCCTAACTAGCGAATGAAGCTAACGGGGCGCGCCGACCGGCGGCGCGCTTGGCTTATGACGGCTTCAAGCGTATTTCGGGGAACGCGGGGCCGGCTCAGATTCGCGCCCGGCCACATCGGGTTGGCGCGCCCCGCAGCTTATTCGCAGAGTCGTTAGGTGGCGCGCTTGAGCCCGTACGCGCCGTGGAGGCAGCTATGGCGAAGCCGGAGCAGCGTGCCGTTGTGACTGGCTCGACCGCCGAGAAGCAACTGAGGAGCTTCGTCGCCAAGTTCTCGAGCCAAGACCAGGCACGCATCCGGGCCGTGCGTCGCGCGTTGCGGAAACGCCTGCCGGGCGCGTTCGAGTTGGTCTACGACAACTACAACTTCTTCGTCATCGGCTACGGTCCCACCGAACGGCCCTCAGAAGCCGTGGTTTCAGTCGCCGCCCAGGCGAATCGCTTGGCGCTCTGCTTTCTCCATGGTGCGGCGCTGCCCGATCCTCACGGCTTGCTGCGGGGCAGCGGCCGCCAGGTCCGGAGCGTTCCCTTGCACAGCGCTGCCGACCTCGGCCGCCCGGAGCTTCAGGCCTTGCTGCGCGAAGCGTTCGACCGTGCCGTCACGCCGCTCCAGGACGGCCCTGTGCGGCTAATCATTCGCTCCGTATCGGCAAAGCAGCGGCCGCGACGCAAGCTGGGGCGGCGCGCCACCTAACTAGCGAATGCAGCTGACAGGGCGCGCACACCCAGCGGCGCGCTTGGCCGATTGCCAGCCCGGTCCTACCTTAGCGGCGAGAGGGCTGTTCAGGAGTGCGCCTGGTGAGATTGGGTTGGCGCGCTCTGCAGTTGATTCGCAAGAGTCGTTAGGCGGCTGGGCGAAGCTAGCGAGGGCCCCTATGAAGCGCATCGCTGAGTTTCTGCTCAGGGTTGCCCTCTTCGGCCTTATCTGCTTCGTCTTTTCGCTGGCCGCCTATGCACGGCTCTCGGGTGTCGTCAATGTCGCAGTGATTGTGATGGGGGTGATGTCGACATACCCTGTCGTCTGGCTCGCGAGGAAGATTCTCGACCGACACCGGACAATCGGATATGCCGTCTGGACAACGACCTTCGTACACGTTGCCCTCGCCCTTACGCTTGGTGTTCCCTTCATTCGAGCTGTGGCCACTCATCGAGATTGGCGTGGGTGGGCACTCCCAGTACCCACGGGACTCGGCTTGGCGCTGGTCATGGTGACAGCGGCCGCTTTCCTCCTAACAGTCGTGAACCTCGCCTTGAAAGGACTCGGCGCGCCTGGCATCGCGCTCAGTCGCCGTTTGGCGGCAGACTGGTTTTATGCCCGGAGCCGGAATCCCATGGCGCTTGCGGCTCTGGCATTCTTCCTGTCCTTGGGCATCTGGTTTCAGTCGCTGCTGTTCGTGCTCTGGGTACTCATCTTGGTTGCACCGACAGTGCTCTTCTTCATCAGGGTGTACGAAGAGCGAGAGCTGGATCTCAGATTTGGCGAAGCCTATCGGGCCTATCGGACCGCGACGCCGTTTCTCTGGCCGTCCCTTCGCCCGCGCCAGCCGCCTAACTAGTGCATGCAGCTGCCAGAGCGCGCACGCCCGGCGGTGCGCCTGGTGGATGGCGGGACGGAGCCTACCTTAGCGGCGAACGCGCAGTTCACGAGTGCGCCTGGTCAGATCGGGTTGGCGCGCTCCGCAGCTTATTCGCAGAGTCGTTAGGCCGCCTCGCGCGGAGATGCACGGGGAGATCGGAGCCCGACGCCCCCATCGAGCCCCTCGGTCACGTGTTGGCAACGGGCACCTGGACCGACCAGGCTCGTTCATTCGGGCGATGGCGACCCGCCCGTTCCACGCCGTTCGACAGAAGCTGGCCTCCGAGGTGCACTTGCCTGCCATACCGCGCACGGTGGCCGCTCTCGCGATGCTGTTCTGCCTGGACCGGGTGCACGCCCAGGTCCCCGACACCTTCGCACTGCGCCAGGCCGTCTCGAATCGCGATACAATCGTCTACACGCGCGTCATACACTTCGACGACCGGACGCATCTGTTCCACGTCCGGGACTACTTCGAGAGCGGTCAGATCCAGATGGATGCCTTCTACACGTCCTTCGACAGACGGGTGAAGGAGGACCTCCAGTGCAACTACCGGTCAAACACCAAGGAGGGGTCGTACAGAGAATGGTACCGGAACGGCCGCATGAGATACGAGGGCCGTTTCAGGCGGGGGAGACAAGACGGCGCGAGCACGTCCTGGTATGAGAGCGGGCAGAAGGAAGCGGAGGAGCACTGGCTCAACGGACAATTGCACGGCCGGGTCAGATACTGGTCGCGCAGCGGGGAGCTGCAGTTCGCTTCGACGTTCCGACACGGTATGAACCAGCATCCCAGGTCCGTCAGCTATCGATATGTGTCGTACCTCCCGGATGGCTACGAGGCGGACTCCCTCAGGAGGTGGCCGCTCGTCATCTACCTGCACGGAGGTTCGGACCGGGGGACCGATCTGAACAAGCTGTACTCATCCGGGATCCCCGATCAGGTATACAGGGGACGGAAGTTCCCGTTCATTATGCTCGCCCCACAGAGTCCCGAGCATCTCCGATGGTCGACCGATGACTGGTTCGAGAACTTCTACAAGGAAGCGACCGCCAGATACAGGATCGATGCTGCCAGGGTCTATCTGACGGGGCCAAGCCTGGGCGGTGCTGGAACCTGGTACATCGCCGCTCGGTATCCCGAGCTATTCGCGGCTATCGCTCCGATCAGCGGATTCACGAGCAACCTCAGCTTCATCGACGAGAACCTCGACAGGCTGCTCGACATGCCGGTGTGGGCCTTCCACGGGAGGCTCGACACCGTCGTCCCGTTCGAAGAAACGGAGCGAATCGTCAGGAGACTTGCGGGAAGGAACAACAATCTGCGATTCTCGGGGGAACCGGATGTTGGCCACGAGATCCACTGGCGGGTCTATCCGGGCCAGGACCTCTACGACTGGTTCCTGCTATACGACAGGCGATCTTCGAGGACCGCCACGCGGCCTAACTAGCGAATGAAGCTGACGGGGCGCGCACCACCGGCGGGGCGCTTGGCGGATGGCGGAGCCGGTCCTATCTTCGCAGCCTAAGAGCGTTTGTCGGAGTGCGCCTGGTGGGATTCGGTTGGCGCGCCCCGCAGCTTATTCGCCGAGTCGTTAGGCCGCACCGATCCCCAGGCTTGCGTTGTACATACACCGTACATACATTCCTTGAGGCATGAGCGATCTGTCGTTTGAATGGGACGCCGCCAAGGCCGCCGCGAACCTCCGGAAGCATGGCGTCTCATTCCAAGAAGCCGTCACCGTCTTCAGCGACGAGCGCGGCCTCCTAATTGACGACCCGGATCACTCGGCCGGCGAGGACCGCTTCGTCCTCCTGGGCCTCAGCGCCGCGCTGCGCGCCCTCGTCGTGGTGCACTGCTATCGCGAGGCCGAGGACTCGATCCGCCTCATCTCGGCGCGCAAGGCGACTCGCCCCGAGCGCGCGACCTACGAGGCCAGGTGGCGACCATGAGAAAGCAGTACGACTTCACGAAGGCCCGGCTGAACCCGTATGCCAAGCGCCTGAAGCGCTCGGTGACCATTCGCCTCGACGAGGCGACTGTCGCCTACTTCAAGGCGCTGGCCGAGCAAAGCGAGATCCCGTACCAAACGCTCATCAACTTGTATCTGCGGGACTGTGCGGCGCAGCAGAAGAAGGTGTCGGTCCGCTGGCTGCCCCCGGCGCGGGGTGCGGCATAACTAGTGCATGCAATTGCCAGAGCGCGCCGACCGGCGGCGCGCGTGGCCGATGGCGCAGACGAGCCTACCCTCGGGGTGAGAACGCAGCTCACGAGTGCGCCTGGCAGGATCGGGTTGGCGCGCTCTGCAATTGATGCACGAAGTCGTTAGGCACCCGCGAGCGGACCATGGGATGCCGTAGCAGTGCCTCCATCGCTCTTCTCGCCTGCGTCCTGCACGTTGCCCCCGACGTGCTCGCAGCTCAGGCCGCCCGCAACTCCTTTCTTGAGCTCTCTGCAGGCCTGGCCCTGAAGGCGAGCTACGGTGTCAGCAATCGCGACGGGCTTCTGCTGGCAGGGCGAGCCGGCCGGTACCTGGCAGCCCACACCGCGGTTCGCCTCGAAACGGACTTCCAGTCATTCGGCGCGGGGCAAGACTACGTGGCGCTCACCGCACCCTGTCGGCCTGGTCAGGTCTGCCCCAGGTCCGCCGGTACCGGGGCCGGTCGCATCCGTATTCTCAGCGCCCTCGCCAGCATCCAGTATCACGAGCAGGCCGACCGGCGCGGGTTCTATCTTGTCGCGGGCTTCGGGCCCCAGCTGCTGGCCAGCCATCCGGACCGCTCGCCAGCCGTTCGCCTCGCGACGCAAGCCGGCGTGGGGCTGCTGCTGGACGGGGCCGCCTTCATCGAAGGCCGGTACCAGCCAACACTGGGCGCTCAAGCGGAGCCACGGCACGTCGTGCTGGTCTCGATTGGCATGCGCTGGCCTCCGGACGGGCGGGTGCCTAACTAGCGAATGAAGCTGCCGGGGCGCGCACTGCCGGCGGCGCGCTTGGCGGATGGCGGGGCGGGTCCTACCTTAGCGCCGAATGCGCGACCCAGGAGTGCGCCTGGCCGGATCGGGTTGGCGCGCTCTGCAGCTGATGCACAGAGTCGTTAGGCAGCCGACAACACTGTCGTCGCCAATGCGAGTGCCCATGGCAGAATCCTCGCCTGCTCCGACGCACGGGTCTGTGTGCCCCTGGTGGTTGCTCTACCTCTTCGACAACCCCCTCCGCCGCGTGGTGCAGCGACCCGAGCGATTCCTCAGGCCTCTGGTGCGCTCAGGCGACCGGTGCCTGGACTTGGGATGTGGGTTCGGCTACTTCACGCTCCCCATGGCCCGGCTCGCCGGCCCGTCGGGCATCGTGATCGCCGTCGACCTCCAGACGGAGATGCTGGCTCGCGTCCGCCGGCGTGCCACGCGGGCCGGCTTGGCCTCCCGGATCCGCCTGCACCAGGCGGCCGCGACCGGGCTGCAGCTCGACGGCAAGTTCGACTTCGCCCTTGCGCATTGGATGGTGCATGAGGTGCCCGACCAGTCGGGGTTTCTGACCCAAGTCGCCGCGGCGCTCCTGCCCGGCGGGCGCCTAGCACTCGTCGAGCCCCGCGGCCATGTCGGACCCACAGCGTTCGCGCGAACCGTCGCGCTCGCGGTGGACGTTGGACTCGTCAGGGTGAGGGATCTCCAGACGTTCTTCAGTCGCGGCGTGCTGTTGGAGAACTCTGTCGGGTCGGCTGCCTAACTAGTGCATGCAATTGCCAGAGCGCGCCGACCGGCGGCGCGCTTGGCGGATGGCGCAGACGAGCCTACCCTAGAGGTGACGACGCTGTTCACGAGTGCGCCTGGCGGGATGGAGTTGGCGCGCTCTGCAATTGATGCACGAAGTCGTTAGGCGGCTGCGTTCACCGGTACACGTCGCGGCGGTGGCCGATCTTGACGACCACGACCTCCCGCGTCTCGTCATCGATGCTGTAGACGACGCGGTAGGTACCCTGCCGCACCCGGTACTTTTCCTCCCCGGAGAGCTTCTCACAGCCGCGCGGCCGCGGCTCCGCCCCGAGCCCCCGGATCCGGCTGACGATGCGCCGCCGGTCCGCCATCGGCACAGCCTCCAGTTCCTTCACCGCCGAGGGCTTCAGGAAGAGGCTATAGCTTGCCACGCCGCCGCAGGTCCTTCAGGACCCCCTCGAACGCCAGGTTGGGCTCCTTCCCGCGGGCCTCGAAGGCCGCCAAGTCCTCAGCATCTTCGCCGAGGGTGCGGCGCACGGCGGCGTTCACGAGCTCCGACAGACTCTGGTCGGTCTCGGCCGCCTTGAGGCGCAGGGCGCGGTGGAGCGCGGCGTCGAAGTAGACGGTGGCGCGCTTCGGTGCAGTAGTGGCCATGCCCCTATCTTAGCGTTATGACGTCATGGCGTCAAGACGTCAGGCTGGGGCAGCCGTCCAACTCGTGCACGCAGTTGCCAGAGCGCGCACGACCGGCGGCGCGCTTGGCGGATGGCGGGCCCGGTCCTACCTTAGCGGCGAATACGCTACCCGGGAGTGCGCCTGGTGGAATCCGGTTGGCGCGCTCTGCAGCTGATGCACAGAGCCGTTAGGCGTACGCGTGGAGGCCGCGTGAAGGAGCCGGATGAGGCGCTGCAGGAGCGATTTCGGGAGGCGATCGTCAAAGGAGGGCCCGATGCCGGCTTCGGCGTCCTCCGAGAGGCCGGCTTCGCCATCGACAAGGAGCCAGAACCTGGGGTCGGCATGCGCATGCGTCTCGGGGCTGGCACCGACGACGCGTTCACGACCACGATGTACCAGCCGTCGTCCGAACGCCCGGCCAGCTGGCCGGCTGATGTGCCCTTTCTGCCCGGCGTGGGTGGCTCGCTCACGCTGTTCGACCTGCCCGGCCGTGGCTTCTCGGTCCAGTGGTTCAGGGTCCCAGACGAGAGCGCAGCGCTGCAGGACCTCGTAGATCAGAGCGTCGGCACCGGCTGGCACGTGGTTGACACGCCCGCATCGCCCCTCCCTCCTCACATGGTTCTCGGACGGCACATCCTCCTTGAGCGCAACAGCGTGCAGCGCACTCTGATGAGCGTGGTGGCGAAGGAAATGAGCATGATCCAGCTGGTCGAGCATGGTGCCGGCAACGCGCGCCGAGCCGACCCCACGCGGCCGAGTTCGTAGCGACGCGTCCGCCTAACTAGCGAATGAAGCTGCCAGAGCGCGCACTTCCGTCAGCGCGCCTTGCGCGGTCCCGTCTCGGTCCTACCTTAGCGGCGAATACGCTACCCAGGAGTGCGCCTGGCCAAGTCGGGCTGGCGCGCTCTGCAGCTGATGCACAGAGTCGTTAGGCTGCGCTGATCGCGCGGCCGTCTCTTCGTTCGGACGCCACTACCCTAGCGATTCAACCTCGGCGGATCGGATGGGCGTAGGCGGATTGCCTGCTCGCGTCGTGTTCGTTGGGACACTCCGCAATACCGCCAAGGGCGCAGCCCTCCTCGTCGGCGCGGCCCTACTGGTTGGGTTCCTTGCAGGCCGTTCACTGGCGGTGGCCCGAGTCGGCTTCTGGCTGTACCTCGTTCTCGTGGCTCTCACCGCACTCCACGTGGTGATCGCCGTTCTCATTCCCAGCATCCCAGTCGCCATCCAGGCCGCGCGCGATCCGGCAACACGCGGCGAGTTCGGCTGGCTCTCGCTGGCTGCCGTTGTCCGGCTCAGTGAGGTCGTGGTAGGCGTGGTAGGAGTTGGGTACACTGGCGCGGCAGTCGGGTACCTCGGACTCTCGTAGCGCTCGCACCCTGGGCTCGGAGCGCAGCCTAACTAGCGAATGAAGCTGACGGGGCGCGCACATTCGGCGGGGCGCTTGGCGGATGACGGAGCCCGTCCTACCTTCGCAGCGTAGAGGCGTTTGTCGGAGTGCGCCTAGATGGATTCGGCTGGCGCGCCCCGCAGCTTATTCGCAGAGTCGTTAGGCGGCCACGCGCTGGAGGTTCTGGCGTGAGACTCCTCATGGTGGCTTCTCTTGCTGGCCTGTTTGCTGCGACGCGTCCGTCGACAACCGAGGCCCAGTACCGCCGTCAGCGTGGCGATACGCTTCGCTACCGGGTGATGGCTCTCACGGCCGACAGCCTTGAGTCCCCACAGGGGACCACCCCTTTGAAGCGAATGCAG
>DATKLO010000064.1:0-4934 GCA_035542375.1 Steroidobacteraceae bacterium
GACGCCGGCGAGGGGATGATCCACAAGACCGGCGCCGTCTACGACGCCGAGCCGCCGACGGAAGTCGCCACGCTGCCGCCGGGACGGTGGAACCACTTCGTCATCACCTTCCAGGGGAACCACCTGACCGTGGTGCTGAACGACCGGAAGGTCATCGACTGGAACGCCGAGCCGCGCGGCAAGGTGCGCGACTTCGCGCCGCGCGGCTACGTCGGCCTGCAGAACCACGACGAGCGGGGCGGGATCGGCTTCCGCAACGTGTTCATCGAGGCGCTGTAGGGCGATCGGCGGCGGCAGCGCCTCGGGGCTAGCGGACAACAAATGCGATGGTGGCCTGGCCCGCGTCGGCGTCGTTGCGGAGGTCCCAAACCCGGAGCCTGAGCAGGTATCGCCCTGGGGGCGTACGGTCGGGGGTGATGTCCAGCATCTCCACCACAGTGCCTGATTGTGCAGCGGGCACCTCTCGCTCGAATTGCATGCGTACGGCATCCGGCCAATCGTTCCGCAGGACGTCCCGATCCGGAGCTGTCGACCTCAGCACCTGGTAATCTGCCCTGTAGCGGACGAAGCCAGCCACGGGTCGCAAGCCATAGATCTCAGCATAGCTCCGGATGGTAGTCCCGTGCTCGAAATCGAGAGTGCGCTGCAGGCGACCGAGCATGGCGGCCCGATCCGGCCGGGCGCCCGCCCACGTCACGGCGAGGAGCAAATCACTCACCGCGGGCGCATGGGAGAATGGCCGCACGGTCACCTGCATTGTCTGGCGCCCCAGCTGGCCGGAGTCGCGCGCCTGTGCGAGAAGGATGAACCGCCCGGGGAAAGTGGCGACAGTGACCCGCCCATCCGCGCTCGCGCCACGGCTCGCCCCGCTCGTCGCCCCGACCACAGACGCGGCCACCTCACCTCGTGTCGACACGACAAGAAGGTCCGTTAGAGCAGGATCGGCGACGTTCGCCAGTTGGGCGGTCCACACGCCGAACTCGAGGGGTGCGACAAGGGACGTGGCATCACGCGTCAACCCCGTGCGCATGCCTTCAAACTGCGGCACGTTCATCGGCCGGAAGACCATGTCCGGGACAGCGCGTTCCCCTCCCGAGAATGCGCTAGGTCGCGAGAATCGCACCTCCCCGATCCCGGGGTACGTCCACCGCTCGAGATCGGGGGTATGGCACTGGGGGTCTGCCGAGTTCGAGCCGCCGATGAATGCCTGGTCGGGCCGCCCGAAACGCAGATACATGACGCCTCGGTCGTCGAGCCCGGTTGCGAGATTGTACCCGACCCTCGCCGCGACGGAATCCACACCTCGGAGGCTCAGATTGAGCGGAGAGTAGAGCGCCGGCGGGATCTTCAAACCGGTGACGAACTCAGCCCTCTGCCGCTCAGCCTCCGTGAGAATGGACCACACTTCCGGGGAGATGCGGGCGCGATCCGTGGCGCGGCTCACACCCTGCAAGGGGACGCCGACCCAACGCGCGATGTCCTCCTCCGTCTTCAGGGAACTCCGCACTTCCCCCCCCGGAAGGGGCCGAAACTCGGGCGGCACCAGCACCTCGTACATCTCGCAGCGCTGATGAAACTCGCGCTCGCCACGAGACGGTTCGAGGTTCATGATCCGGCTGATCTGGCTCCGGTGATAGGACACCAAGGGGTGCAGCAGCGCGTAGTGCTTGCGCGCGAACCGCAGGCGGATGAAGTGCTCAGCCAGGCGCTGGTTCACCCCTGCAAAGAGGTCCGGATTCCGGCGCGCCCAGAAGCTCGCCAGCCAATCTCGCCGTCGCGCGGGCGGAATCCCTGCCGACCAGGCTTCGACCTCCGCGGGCGATGCAATCCCTACAGCTTGGTGCCAAAGGTAGTCTGTGGTGTCGCGGTCTGCGTTGGCGAGAGCTCGCTCGTAGAATCGCGCGCCGCCGGCCGTGTCCCCAGCCTCGAAGGCGCTCTGCGCTCGGAGGGCGAGGTAAGCGGGGTTCGCGGAGTCCGCCACCAGGGCCGAGTCGAGAAGCGCGTCGGCCTGGGCGTACGCTTCATCCTCGAGCCACAGCAGGGCGAGACGGAAACGGACGACCGGTTCAACAGCGAACGGCTCCAACCGCTGCCGCATCCGTCGGCGCGAAGCCTCGCCCCGGAATAGCGTCAGCCACAGGTCCCAAGCGTCCCGGTACAGTGGGGCCAGTTCGAGTACCCGCTCAACGCCGTGCCTGGCCATTCCCTCGCCGTCGTCGCCGCCCAGCCACAGTCCGACAAGGGCGTACTTGTACGGCGGCTCCGAATCGCGAGGCGCCAAGCGCTCGGCCGCCTCGTACGCTCTGGCCGCCTGGAACCGCCCAACCGGCATGTTCGCGAACCACGCGTCGCCGAGCAGCAGAAACCCTCGTTCGTCGCGGGGATGGCTCCGCGTGTAGCGCTCTGCGATCCGTATCGCGTCTTCGGTCCTGCCCGCAGCCAGCGCTTCGCGAGCTGCGCCCAACTCCGGCTGTTGCGGCTGTTGCGCCCAAACCGGCGAAGCGCCGCACCAGGACAGCGCGCCGACGAGCGCTGTTACCCAGAGGCTGCCTGCCCGACTCGGGCGCCGTCGCGTGCCGAGCCATCCTTGGCGCAGGCTGCGCTGGCGGATCCGGCAGAAGAACCCGACGAGTCGCGACATCATGGACCTCACAGCTGGCTCCGTCCCCTTGTCGCAGCCGGGCCACGAGGAGGGTCTTACCTCATTGCCGAATATCGGACCGCGATTGGCACACCGCAACAGAACTGCTCCGAGTTCTGCAGGGACCAAGGCACCTTCGTGAGAAGGCACGATTCCGGGGGCCGGAACAGGCGCGGGGCCCTGCCTGAATCCTCAGAGGCAGCTAAGCCAGCCGAGAACTCGCTCTACGGACCACATCCACAGCGCAACGCCGAAACCAGCCAATACGAAAGCCCCGAGGAAGGTCATCGTCCCAGCGCGCAATGTACTACCTCCTCTGAGGTGGACTATTCGGCGGCCGCGGCCCAAAGCGCCTGCAAAGCACGCCTACGTACGAGGGCTCGCGTCGGCGATCCAGGAATAGGACGGCCGACCCTCTTGATCTCAGGGGTCGAAACGGCACCTCCTCAGACCAGAGGACGCGACCCGACTTGACGGCGACCGCGGCGATGAAGTAGTGCCTCTTGTCCTCCACGAAGCGGTCCCACGACAACAACAGCGTGTCGGGTCCGCGGAGCGTCACGAGCAGCACATGGCTGAACGACCGGGCCCATCGCGTCAACGCATCTCGGGATCGAAGCACTGCCCCAGGCTCCGTGGGAGCAACAAAACCAGGAAGCGTCAGTGCCCACTCGGCAACCTCCGCGCCGGAGCGCTCGTAGATTTGCACTCTGGCTTCGTAGGTAACAGAGGTGACGAGATGGGCTCCCTGTGCGTCGCTGCCAACTGCGACACCCGTCATGACCCGCAGTGGGCTTCCGGCCCTGACGCCTCGTTGACTCCCGTACGAACGGACGACAGCGCCCGTACGCAAGTTGATGGAATGAACCATGTAGGCGGATGTCAGAGCGCTCGTCGCAAGGAGCACTTCTCCGTTGCCGAAGCCGGCCAGGCACGCAGCCCCACTGACCCGACTGGAAGGTAGGAGGGAAGCTTCCAGCCCATTCGCGCTGAACACGGCGATCCTCCCCGATCGATCAAGCGCCGCGATCCGCTGACCGGGGAGCATCGCAGCATCGACTAACTGCTGATACTCAGCGGGACCGCCACCGCGCCGGCCAAGAGCACGGGTCAGCCGCCCCCTGTTATCGAAGCCGAAGACGCGGTTCTCGATCCCGTCCACGACAATGATGTTCTCGGTATCACTGAAATCGGCCCTATCGACACTGGAGAGAACTGGCGAGTCCGAGGCGAGCGGGATGTCGGCGCGCCCCGCGCACAATGCTGCGAATCTGGTCATTGCGGCCAGTGCATCGGGAACGTCCAATACGTCGCCAGTCGGCTCCATTTGGTGTTCACAGGAGGGGGCAAGAAGAACGCAAGTTAGGGCCAGGGAAGCCCAGCCAGGGCACGAACGCGCGCCAGCTCCTGACATGAGAAGGCGTGCCAAGCGATTTGCCGAGAGCCTGGGCCTAGCCATGACGGCCCCCTGCTTGGTGGGGGACTCGATCCCGCGCGCCATCCTGCTTCCCCACTCGTGCATTACTCGATCGGCGCAGACGCATAGCTCCACGCGGCCCCCCGATAACCGAACGATTGTCAGGTGGCTCCTGTGAGCGATAGCCTAAAGAGTGTCTTGCCTGACCCAACCGGGTAGACGCGGCTGAGAGGGCCGGACTGCGCCAATCCTGAGGACCATCAGACGCTTCGCTTGAGGGCCGGACGCCAATGGACTGTCATCGAGCCATGGTTGGGCAAAGCTCTGACACGGAGGCCGCGGCAACTTGCGACGACACAGCGCGTTCTGTGCGCGCTGCGAGGGTCTCGTGAGCGACGGGCACCTTCTGCTTGGGCGCCGCCCTCGCGTGGTCTTGATCGATGACCATCGGATGTTCGCGCAGGCTCTTGGTGAATCGCTGACCGCACGCTACGACCTCGTAGCCACTGCGTATCGAGCTGACGAGTTCCTCACGCTTGTGCAATCGACTCAGGCCGATGTGGCGTTGCTCGACCTACAATTGCCCGATCGCTGCGGCCTGGATGTCATCGGCGACGCGCTTCGCATTCAACCTGCATTGCGCATCCTGATTGTCACGATGTACCGCGACCGGCTACTCGCCGACACCGCTATCGCTGCCGGTGCAGCGGGCCTCATCCCCAAGGACGCGAAGACCGAAGAACTCTACTATGCCATCGACCAAGTTCTTGCGGGGGCACAGTACCTGTCTCCCCTACTGCCCAAGATCAGCCACTCCGTGGCGACCGAGGCAAGGCATCTGGCGTATCGCCATCTCACGCGACGGCAGCAGCAGGT
>DATKLO010000065.1:0-2201 GCA_035542375.1 Steroidobacteraceae bacterium
CCTTGAAATTCTGCTGCGTGCAGCTGGGTCCCCAGAGATTGCCGCCCGCGGGCCGCAGGACGCCCGGAATTCCCGAGAGCGGATGATGAATGGGGGTGCCGTCGGGGGCGGCAGCCTGACGGTCATCCGTGGGTGATGCAACGATGGTGTTGATATGGTTGCCTTCGGCATCGAACACGGGGATCGTCGGGAGCTCCATCAGGGGAGCCGTGGACTGGCGCGTGCGCGCGTAGTTGCCCGACAAGAGCACGCTGAAGTCGCTCGTAGGCTCGAACTGCAGCTGCTGCCTGAGGGCCAGAGTGTTGTCGTTGAACGTATCCTGGTGCCCCAGGGGCGAGGGCTGGCCGTCAAGCGTGACGGCGCCGTACGGATAGTTGTTCTTGATGATGGGATGGAATCGATTGAACAGTACCGAGGTGCGGCTGGAGATCGAATCGGTGAGGCCGCCGCCGAAGGCGCCCTCGAATCGCAATTCATCGTGCGAGCCGTAGGTGGCGTCCGCAAATCCAGACATCTCCTGCGTGGGCTTCTTCGTGATGAACTGCACCAGGCCGCCGGTCGCATTGCGGCCGAACAGCGTCCCTTGAGGACCTTTCAGTACCTCGACACGATCAAGATCGTACAGCCCGAACGTCTGCCCCTGACCGAAGGCGACGTAGCCCTCATCCACATACACGGCGACCGGCGACTCGGTCTGATCGTTGAAGTCGTTCTGGGTAACACCGCGCACCGTAAATAGGGTCTTCTCACCTCCGTTGTTGCCACTGATGTGCACTCCGGGAGTCAGGCGCGCGATGTCGTAGCTGTCCTGGAACCCGAATTCGCGCAGTTGCTCGCCCGAATAGGCGGTGATGGCGATGCCGACATCCTGGATGGACTGCTCGCGTCGCTGCGCGGTCACCGTGATTTCCGGCAACCGGGCCGCGGTATCGTCGTTGTCACTATCCGCAGCCGCGGCTTGCGCCTGGCTGCATGACAATGAAAGGGCGAGGCAGACACCGAGTATCGAAACAACCGGCGAGGAATTCAGCTGACGCTGGCCGAACCGGAGAGAAGACTTTCCTGCGCAGACCATCTGGCACCCCGTGCGAATCGGTGACCAAACCTACGCAACAGGGGGCGGAGGGGTCTTGGGTCAGGGTGCAGTCGGATTGGCGGAGAGCGCAGCGGCACCTCGCGATGAGTCGACGCTCAGGGCGCCGCGGCCACGCGATAGACGGGGTACAGGTTCAACTGCTCGTCCCAGTAGGGTGACAGGCGATAGAAGAAGTCCAGCCGCGCCTGCGGGTCGGCGGCAAACTTCGGATCGGTCGCGAGCCGCTCCTTGAAGGCGGCAGCGAGCTTCGGATCCTTCGCCAGCATCTCGCGCGCCATCGGCTCGGCGACGTAGGGCTCGATGTATTCCTTGGCTTCGAAGGCCGTATTGAAGAAGCCCCACGCGGCGAGTGAGTCGGGTGCCTGCGGCTCGAGCAGCGCGACGAGAACACGGGAAGCGGGCTGAGCGATGGGCACGAACAGCGACCCCGCGGGCAAGGCACGCCGCTCATCCTGCCACTTCCCCTCGAACTGCAACGTGGTGTGACCCTCGAAGGGAACCTTCGAATAGGTAACCGCGGTCGCGCGGAACGTCTCCAGAGGCGAGTCGGTCCGGGCGTGGCCGAGGCGCTCGAAGTGGATGCGATGCAATGTCAGTTTCTCGGCAACCAGCTCAGCGTAGGCCGCCGGCACGATGTACCCGCCGGCGGGTGCCTTCACCGTCGTCTTCGGCACGATCGTGTCCTTGAACGGAACGTGCCAGATCTGGGGCCTGGAGGTATCGTAGCGGGTGACCAGCGCGCCCGAGATCGGCGACAGTTCGCGGGTATACGCGTAACCGCGGAAGTCGATCATCGCGACATGCGGACCGTTCATGTATTCGAGCGTGACCTCCTGCCCGCCCAGGTGAGTGGCGCGCGCGTCTGATTCCTCTCCCTGTTTGCGCCAGTCCGCACCCTCTCGCGCCATCATCTCGGCCAGTGACACGATGATGTTGTGCGTCACGCGCACGCGTATCGGATAGTCCTTCCATGAATGGGTTTCGAGGAGCAGTGCGAAGCGGTTGTGCAGGTCCCAGTAACCGTCCGAGAAACGCGGCAGCTGCGGAGCGACTGCAAAGCCGGACGCCGGGTCATCGTCGGAGACGAAGTCGGGATAGAAGTCCA
>DATKLO010000066.1:0-28983 GCA_035542375.1 Steroidobacteraceae bacterium
GTGCCGCTGCGCCGCTCGCTGATCGTGGACCAGGATCTGGCCTTTCCGGAGGGCAAGGCGGCCGCGGAGGTATTGCGGGCCGGTGAGAATCCGGCGCAGGGAGTACGCATCCTGGGCAGCGCGGCGCTGGCAGGGGGGCTCGCGAAGCTGGCGGCGGCGAGCGGCTTGCGCATGATCCCTGACACGGCCTTCCTGTCGGGTCACCTGGGAAAACTGATCGGCTATGTGGGCACCAACCTGTCGCCCGCGCTGCTGGGAGTCGGCTACATCGTCGGTCTCAACATTGGCATCGTGGTCGTCGCCGGCAGTGTCGTGTCCTGGAATATCGTGATCCCGATCTACGGCGCGTTCTTCCTGCCGGACAATCCTGCTCTCGCGCACGCCGTCGCGGGTCTTAGCGCGGCGGATGCGGCCGGGGTGTTGTGGTCGAAGCACATCCGCTACCTGGGCGTGGGCGCGATGCTGGTCGGCGGCATCTGGACCCTGATCAAACTGCGCTCGTCACTGTTGTCCGGCGTGCGCAGCGGACTTGCGGTTTCCCGTGCGGGTGCCGGGCGCATCGTGCCCGCGACCGAACAGGACCTGCCGATGAAGTGGATCCTGATCGGTGTCGTGCTGTTCACGCTGCCGCTGTGGCTGCTCTACCAGAACATCGTGGGCAGCCTCATCGTCAGCCTGCCCATGACGATCATCATGGTGATCGCGGGATTCCTGTTCTGCTCGGTCTCGGCCTACATGGCGGGACTGGTGGGATCGTCCAACAACCCGGTGTCCGGCATCACCATCGCCACCATCCTGTTCGCGGCCGTGGTGCTGCTCGTACTGATGGGCAAGAACGCCCCGCTGGGCCCCGTCGCGACCATCATGATCGGTGCTGTCGTGTGCTGCGCAGCCTGTATCGCCGGCGACAATCTGCAGGACCTGAAAGCCGGTTACATCGTCGGTGCAACGCCGTGGAAGCAGCAGGTCATGCTGGCAATCGGCGCAGGGGTCTGCGCCCTGGTGATGGCGCCGGTATTGAATCTGCTGGCGAAGGCCTACGGAATCGGCGTTCCAACACCCGAGCATCCCAACCCGTTGCTCGCGCCGCAGGCCACGCTCATGGCCTCCGTGGCGAAAGGCATGTTCGGCGGCGAACTGCCGTGGAACATGGTCATCGTTGGCGGTCTGATCGGCATCCTCAACATCATCATCGATGAGATCCTGCGCATCCGGGGCGCGACCTTCCGCGCGCCCGTGCTGGCAGCAGCTGTTGGCATCTACCTGCCGCTGGATGTCACGATGCCGATCTTCCTGGGCGGGCTTCTGGCCTGGGCGGCGGAACGCAAGCTGCTGGCCCGCGCCGGCGGCGGGACCGCCAGCACCGAGGAGATCGAGCGCCTGAATCGCAAGGGCATGTTGTTTTCCGCCGGCATGATCACCGGCGAAGCGCTGATGGGCATCCTCATCGCCATCCCCATCGTGGCCTACGGGCGTGCTGACGTGCTTGCCCTGCCGGCGGCCTGGCAGTTCGGTCAGTGGCTGGGCGTGCTGGTCCTGGCGCTGCTCGCGGTGTGGCTGTTCCGCACCGCGACCTCACCCGATCGTCCGGGCGGGGCTTCCAGACTCACAGCTTCCTGACATACACCTCGATCTTGCCGCGCGGGCCGATGAGGTAGGAGCCGATCCAGCCGGTGATGCCGATGATCACGGCGGTCAGGAAGGCGGACCAGAAACCGCCGTAGATGTGGAAGCCCGACAGCAGGGCGGCCACGAGGGCGACCATCGCCGTATTCACTACCAGCAGGAACAGGCCCAGGGTGAGTATGGTGAGCGGCAAGGTCAGGATGATGGCGATGGGCCGCACGATGGCGTTGACCACACCCAGCAGCAGACCGGCCAGCACCAGCGTGGTGGCATCATCGATGCGGATCCCGGAGACCAGGCGCGTGGCGACCCACAGCCCCAGCGCGCTGATCAGCGCACGCAGTATGAACCCTGTCATGTGGACTCTCTCCCAAGCTGCTTTTCCACGAATACCTTGAGCCGCGTCATGGCCTGCTGCCAGCCCAGCCGCAAGCGGCGGTACTGGGTATCCCACTCCGACCCGCCCGGGACTCCCGAGCCCAGCAACCGCAGGATAGTGACCGAGTCGCGTGGCTCCAGGATGAAATCGTCGATGATGACGCTGTCAGCGGGGGGCAGGTTGGGGCCGGGCAGGTAGATCAGCCGCAGCCGCTGGCGCGGTTCGAACACGTCAATATGCGCTTCCATCTCGGTCACGCGGTCCACGCTGGCGCGGAACAGCCCGCCCGGACGTGCGGCGATCTGGGCGCCGGGCGAGCACCAGCGCACCAGGTGCCGGCCCTCGGTGAGCGCCTGCCACACCTGGCCGGCGTCGGCCGCGACATCCACGCGATGGGCGTAGCCCCGGGTTCGGTCCACCATGTGAGTATTGTGCCACGCGACCGGGAAACACCCGCGGATGCAGCGGAGCAGGCGGGGCTTGTGTGCGCAGCGGGCAGTTGGCGCTTGCGTGGGCAGCGGGCAGGCGGCGTTTGCGTGGGCAGCGGGCAGGCGGCGTTTGCGTGCGCAGCAGGCAGGCAGCGCTTGCGGGTGCAGCCGTGGCGTGGGCTGAACTATGCTAGCGGCCGCCCCCACTACCGCCGGAGACGTGTCATGGCCTGGGTACATCTCGTCATCTGCCTTGCCGTGCTGGAATTCCTGTACTTCGGATTCGAGGTGGGGCGCGCCCGGGGGCGCTATGGGGTGAAGGCGCCGGCCACCAGCGGCAACGAGATCTTCGAGCGCTACTTCCGGGTCCACATGAACACGCTGGAGATGCTGATCGTGTTCATACCGGCGTGCCTCATCTTTGGTCTTTACGTGAATGCGCCCACTGCCGCTGGCCTGGGGGCGGTGTATATCGTGGGGCGGTACGTGTACCTGCGCGGTTACGTGCGTGATCCGGCCAAGCGCGAGTTGGGATACGTGCTCTCGTCGATACCGACGTCCATTCTGCTGCTCGGCGCGATCTACGGAACCGTGCGGGCGCTTCTCTGAGCACGAGGTCGGTCGTGGCGGGTATGTTGCTGGCATCGCGCAGCTGACACATACCCGCCTGCGGAACGCCGTAAACCCGACCCTGGGGGCTCCGAGGTTGTCGGCACCCTAACGACGGCTCGCGCGTGAGCGCAGAAACGCAATCACCATCGGTGTCAGCGACACCAGGATGATGAGGATCGTCACGATCCCGAAGTTGCGTTTCACGAGCGGGATGTTGCCGAACAGATAGCCGCCCCACAGGAACACCAGCACCCACGACACTCCGCCGACCAGGTTGTAGGCGAGGAAGCGCGCGTAGGGCATGCGGCCAACACCGGCGACGAACGGCGCGAAGGTGCGCAGCAGCGGCATGAAGCGTGACAGCGCCACCGCCATGCCGCCGTGGCGATCGAAGAATTCCTCGGTGCGCCGCAGATACGCCACCTTGAGCAGCCGGTAGCGGCCGCTGAATGCCGGTGGACCGATGGCGCGCCCGATACTGTAGTTGACCGTGTTGCCGAGTACGGCGGCCACCGACAGCAGGATGAACAGCACCGGCGCGTTCAGGGTGCCGCTGGTGTCAACGGCGGCCAGCGCGCCGACAGCGAACAGCAGCGAATCGCCGGGGAGGAACGGCGTCACGACGAGTCCGGTCTCGGCGAAGATCACCGCGAACAGGATGGGGTAGAGCCAGATGTGGTAGTGGGCCAGCAGCTCGACCAGATGACGGTCGAGATGCAACACGAGATCGATGAACCAGGCAATCAAACGGTACCCCCGCTGGGCACGCCGGCGGCGGCGTGGTGCTTCCGGGGGATATTACGGGGTTCGGGCGCAGCGCGCCCTCAGGGCACGAAGGCAGCCCGCACCAGGGCCGCGGGACCGGCCGGGGCATGGGCCAGGGCGACGCGTGCCTTGAGCACATCGAGGGCCAGATGCACTTCCTTGTCGCGCGCGGCCAGCGGCTGGCTTGACCTGACCGACTGCAGCTCGGCCGGCTGCTCCTCGGGACCTTCCGCCACGATGTCAGGCACGATGCCCTTGCCGTGGATCGAGGCTCCGGAGGGTGTGAAATACCGCGACGTCGTGAGTTTGACCGCGCCGCCATGTGACAGCGGCATGACCGTCTGCACCGAGCCCTTGCCGTAGGTGCGGTGACCGATGAGCTCGGCGCGACCGTGATCCTTCAACGCCCCCGCCACGATTTCCGAGGCGGAAGCGGAACCGCCGTTGACCAACACGACCAGCGGGGCACCGTCGATCAGGTCACCGGGAGTCGCCTCCATGCGGAAGCGTGCGTCGGGCGTGCGGCCGTCCGCCGTCACGATGACTCCCTCGTTGAGGAAGGCATCGGCAACAGCAACGCCTGCTTCGAGCACACCGCCCGGGTTGTTGCGCAGATCGAGTACGAGCCCCTTCAACCCCTGCGGGTTGTCCCGTTTCAGGCGGGCGATCGCGCGACTGACATCATCGGCGGTCGTCTCGCTGAATCCGGTGATGCGCACGTAGCCGTAGCCGGGCTCGAGATCCTGTTGCGCGACGCTGTGGACTTCGACCTTGGCGCGCCGCAGGGAGAAATCCAGAGTCTGACCGGTCGAGGGCCGCACGACGGTCAGCTTGACGAGACTGCCCGAGCTGCCACGCATCCTGGCGATGGCACCGGCCAGGTCGGCACCGATGTCGGCGTCGTCGATGCGCACGATGCGGTCCCCGGGCTGCAGGCCGGCCTGGTCGGCGGGCGAGCCCTCGATGGGCCGCAGGATCTTGACCGCGGAATCCTCCGCAACCACCTCGATCCCCACGCCCGGGTAGGAGCCCATGGTGCTCAGGCGGATCTCCTCGAACTCCTCGCTGTCGAGGAAGGCGGAGTGCGGGTCGAGGGCGGCCACCATGCCGCGGATGGCTTTTTCCATCAGCGCGTGATCATCGACATCGTCGACGTACTCGCGCTTGATGCGTTCGTAGACTTCAGCGAAAAGACGGGCTTCCTCCCAGGGGAGCGCGGCGGGGTTGCCGGACTGCGCGGCCTGGCCGGGGCGCTCGGCGAGCACGCCGCTGGCCAGCGCGGCGGAAAAGCCGAAAACGGCCCCCGCGACGAGAGCGATCAGCGTACGCGATCGCGTCGACATGCTGCGTAAACCCCCCGAACCGGATACGGCACGATTACTACAGGCCTCCCTCATGGGTCAATGCCGAACCGCCTCGCGACGAGGCAGACGAGCGCAACGGGCGCGGAACGCGGAGCGGGCACTGGTGCAGCCGTGGACTCGGGAACTGGAAGGGGCTGCGGCCATCTGGGAGGGATCGTGCGGGTCAGTGAACGACGTCGGAGTGCCGGTCGATCACGATCTCGCTGATGACCGTGGGGACCGGATCCGCGGCAACGAGCAGCGGCAGGTCGGCGAGCAGGTCCACCAGGGGCCCCGGTCTGCCGATGGCGAATCCCTGGCCATAGTCCACGCCCAGAGTGGCCAGGCGCGTACGGATCTCCTCCGTCTCGACGTATTCCGCCACCGTGGCGATCGACATGCTGCGCGCAAGCTGGGCGATGGCTCTCACCATCGACTCTGCGCGCGGGTCCTTGAGGATGTCCCGGACGAAACTGCCATCGATCTTCAGCAGCGTGACCGGCAGCTGGCGCAGGTACGCCAGCGAAGACAGGCCGGTCCCGAAGTCATCGAGCGCCACCCCGCAGCCGAGGCTGCGCAGCCGCCGGATCAGGGACTCGGCGCGCGCGATGTTGGCGATGGTGGCGTTCTCGGTGAGCTCGAAGCAGAACAGCGCCGGATCCAGGCCACTGGAGCGAACGCGCTCCAGCAGGAAATCGACGAACTCCTCGTCGTTCAGCGACTGGCCCGAGAAGTTGATCGCGAAGGAGACCGCGCGCCCGGCCAGTACCTCGGCCTGGGGTTTCAGCAGCTCGATCGCCTTGTTGATGACCCAGCGATCGATCTCGGGCATGAGCTGGTAGCGGTTGGCCGCCGACAGGAACCGGTCGGGACCGATGGTGCGGCCGTCCTCATCCAGCATGCGCAGCAGCAACTCGAAGTGTGGCCGCGGGCTCTCAGCCGCGGCAAACGGCAGGATGAGCTGCGAATACAGCTGCAGGCGGCCCGCATCGATGGCCTGCCGCAGCTGCCCGGCGATGTTGATGTCGGCGAAGCGGCGCACGAGACTGACATCGTTGGTCTTGTAGACCTCGACGCGATTGCGGCCGCGGTCCTTGGCGGCCTTGCAGGCGGTTTCCGCGGCCGCGAGGGAGTGCATCAGCTCGCCGGCGGCGGTATCCAGCAGCGCCACGCCGATACTGATCGAGACATGCAGGCGTGACTCGCCGTGCGTCGTGCCGAGCTGCTCGACGCCCTCGCGGAGCGACTCGGCGAATTTCTCGGCGTCGTCCAGCTGGGTGGGCAGCAGCACCGCGAAGCGGTCGCCCGAGATTCTCGAGGCGAACGCGCCCGGCGGCAGACGCCGGCGTATGAGCTCGCCGAGCTGACCGAGCACGGAATCGCCCACGTGCATGCCAAAACTGTCGTTGATGACATGCAGCTGGTCGGCATCGATGTACAACGCCGTCCATGACCTGTTGCTCTTGGCATCCGCGACGACAGCGCGCACGCGCTGCTCGAAGGCCGGTCGCGTATACAAACCGCTGAGCGCGTCGTAGCTGCTCTCGATGATGCCGACGGCCTTGCGGGCCAGGATCTCCGTCAGGCGCGCGTCGCGGTCGGAAAACAACTCGCCGAGATCCTCGCGGAACAGGGCCAGCACGCCCATCGATTTGCCGGCCGAGGAGCGCAGTCCACAGGAGAGGATCTTGTAGGGCAGGATGCCCATGGCGCTGTTGGGCGCCAGCTTGTTGATGATGACGGGCTCGCGCCGGATCTGCGCCATCGACAGCAACTGCCGATGCGCCCGGGCGACGAGTTGGGTGTCCGCGGGTCGCTGCGACACCGAGCGCAGCAGGGCGATACTCTTGTCGGGAACGATCAGGGCCGCTGTTGCGCAGCCCACGTGTTCGATGGCCTGTTGCAACACGCCCTTCAGCTCGTCCGCACCGTCACCGGTTGGCCGGTCCGGAGCGCCATCGGCGAGCAGCAGTTCCAGATCCTTGTCGCGCGAGTTGACTGTCCGGCTCAGCACTTCGATGGCGGCGCGCGACAGCAGGTCGCGGCGCAGGCACTCGAGCGCTGGCCGCAGCAGGGCATGAGCGAACGAGAATCCGCGGCTCTCGGCATCCGGGTCGCCACCGCTGGGTCGGCAGACGACCGCGACGACACCGATGAGCAGTTCGGAGTCATCACGGAGCCAGCACAGATACACAGGCTGGCTGCCATCGAGCAGGCGCATCTGGCCAGGTCCCTGGGGATTCGTGCCGCCAGCCTCGAGGGCCATCTCGACCAGGTGATGCAGGTCGGGTCCCGTGGTGGTCTCGCTGGACCAGCGTTCGTTACCGCTGGCATCGAACAGCACGACGCCGTTGGCGCGTGGAAGCAATGAGCGCACCAGCTGGACGTAGGGCTCGAAGGAGCCCCACGGATCGGAGGTCATCTCGTTCTTGTTGCCAGGTTCAGTCATCCCCGCCGGCCGTGTGGTCCCTCGCGTAGGGGCAGGGGGCACCTTCTCAAAGGGGGCGCGGGCCGGTCCTTGCGCGAGTTGGCGATTTGGGTGCCGCGGCGGGCCTTTGGTCCGGAAACATGACCGTCTTCACATAAAAACCGGGGGCTAGGGCTCGCCGGCCTTGAACCAGGGGCGGGGATCCACGGCCTTGCCGCCCTTGCGGATCTCGAAATACAGCTCGGGCCGGGAGCTGCCGCCGCTGTCGCCGGCGGTGGCCAGGGTATCGCCGGGATTGACCCGCTCGCCGGCGGCCTTGTAGAGCCTCTCGTTGTGGCCGTACAGGCTCATGTACCCCTCGCCGTGGTCCACGATGGTCAGCAGGCCCAGACCGGGCAGCCAGTCGGCGTAGATGACCCGGCCGCCATACACGGCCCGCACGGGGGCGCCCCGTTCCGTGGCCACCAGCACGCCGTCCCATTTGACGCCACCGGCGCGCGGCTCGCCGTAGCGGGCCACGAGTCGGCCGCTGACGGGCCAGGCGAGCTTGCCGCGCAATCGCGCGAAGGCGTCGTTGCTGTCTACCGGGAACTTCTCCATCGCCCGGCGCAGCTCGCGCAGCAGCTTCTCCAGGCCGGCGCGCTGGCTCTTGAGGCGCTCCAGGCTCTGCGCGCGCGAGTTGCTTTCGGCGGTCAGGCTGGCGAGCACTCCGGAGCGCCGGGTGCGCGCCTGTTCGAGCTCGGCCAGTTGCGCGCGCTGCTGTTTTTCCAGCTCCGCGAGCTGTGCGTCCTCGGCCTCGAGCGCGCTGTCGAGCTGCGCGATGGCCTGCACGTCGCCCTCGATCAGGTTGATCTGGTCCGCGCGTGCCTTGCCGAAGTAGGTGTAGTAAACAAACATGCGGCCGGCGCGCTCCGGGTCCTTCTGGTTCAGCAGCAGTTTCAGCGGTTCCTCGCGGCCCGTACGGTAGGCGACGCGCAGCTGTCCCGCCAGCGCACTGCGGTTGCTGGCCAGATCGGCTTCGCGCGCACCCTTCGTGGCCGCGAGGGCCGTGCGCCGCGCAGCACGCTCCGCCCGGGCCCGCCTAACGGCATCCAGACCCTCGCGCGCCTTGCTCACGGACAACTCAGCCGTGCGCAGGTCCCGGGTCAGACGATCGCGCTCGACCTGATCGTTGCTGATCTGCCGCGTGACCCGGTCGATCTCTGACTTGACCGCCTGCAGATCCGCTTCGGCCTTGCGCGCCTCAGATGCGGGCTGAGCGGGGGCCGCCGGCAGGGGGCGACCGGTCAGCAGGCCCAGGGCCACCGCGGCCGCCACGGCCAGCCAGGGACCGGGACGGACCCGCGATCCAGGGCCGAGGCTTGCGGCCTCGCGGCTCGGGACCCCACGGCCGGGAGCCTTGCGGGCCTCCGCCAGTCCGGCGATCAGGCGCCGATCGGGGGCGCTATAATGCGCGCCCTTTTTACGGCACCCCGGCTCCTCCCCCGCCATGGAACGTCTCCTCGAATACATCAGCCATCACCCCTGGTATGCCGGCGGCCTGGGGCTGGCCGCGGCGCTGGTGCTCGTTTTCGAGCTGCGGGCGCGGCGCGACAGCCAGGCGGCGGTATCACCCCAGGATCTGATCCGCCTGCTGAACCAGGGTGCCCTGCTGATCGACCTGAGGGGAGCCGAGGCGTTCGCCAGCGGACATGTGGCCGGGGCACGGCAGATGGATGGCGAGCAGATTCTCAAAGCCGGCGACACACTGCGGAAACATAAAGAGAAGACGGTCGTCGTCTATGATGATACCGGCTCTGTGGGCGCCGCGGCGGTGCGGCAGCTGGTGGAGCAGGGCTTCACCAGGGCGTTCAATCTGCGCGGCGGGCTGGCCGCGTGGCGTGCCGAGAACCTGCCGCTGTCCAGGACGTAACGGATCCTCCAGTGCCAGCGCGCATCTTCCCGATCCCGACAGGGACGGACGCCTCATGACGAAGCCCCGCGTCGTTTTCTACGCAACGGCCTGGTGTCCGTACTGCGCGCGGGCACGCAGCCTCCTCGAGGGCAAGGGCGCCGCGATCGAGGAAATTGACATCGATGCGCGCCCGGACGCGCGCGCCGAGATGATCGAGCGCAGCGGACGACGCACGGTACCGCAGATCTTCATAGGCACCAGGCATGTAGGCGGCTGTGACGATCTGTACGAGCTGGATGCGGCTGGCGGCCTCGACCCCTTACTTGAATCTGGAGCATGACATGAGCAATGAAATGACCGGCGGCGTGCCGGCAGCCGATGCGCAGAACGATCTCTCCCCGACGCTGGCGCTGCAGAATGTGTACCTGAAGGACTGCTCCTACGAGGCGCCGAACGGCCCGCGTGTGGATGGCAACTGGAACCCGCAGATCAACCTCGACCTGCAGACGGGCGCGAGCGGCCTGTCGCCGGATCTGCGCGAGGTGGTGCTGACCGTCACCGTGTCCGCCAGGCAGAACGAGGTCACGATCTTTCTCGTCGAAGTGAAGCAGGCGGGCATCTTCCTGATGCGCAACCTGTCGGAACCCGATGTGAAGCGCGCCATCAGCAGTGTCTGCCCGGGCGTACTGTTTCCGTATGCGCGCGCCATGGTGTCGAGCCTGGTCACCCAGGGCGGATTCCCGCAGTTCCTGCTCCCGCCAGTGAACTTCGACGCCCTGTACGCGCAATCCGCCGCCCAGCCGCCGGCCACGACCAACTGACGCCCGGCAACCCATGACCCCGCGACCAGGAGCGGAAGGCGGAACGACCGTCGCCGTGCTCGGCGCCGGCTCCTGGGGGACGGCGCTGGCCATCCAGTTTGCGCGGACCGGGCACCCCACGCGATTGTGGGGTCGCAATCGCGCTGAGCTCGCGGCGATGGCCCGCAGTCGACGCAACGAGCGGTACCTGCCCAGTGGTGCGTTTCCGGAGGGGCTGCGCGTCGAACCGGATCTGGCCGCGGCCCTGCATGGCGCCGGCGATGCGCTGATCGCCGTGCCCAGTCACTCGTTCCGGGCAGTGTTGCAACAGATCGCACCGCACCTGACCGCGCAAACCCGTCTGGCCTGGGCCACCAAGGGTCTGGAACTCGACACCGGGTTGCTGCCGCATCAGGTCGCGCGCGAGGTGCTGGGAGCTTCGCGCGCCGTGGCTGTCCTGTCGGGCCCCACGTTCGCACGCGAAGTCGGCGCGGGTCTGCCGACTGCGATGACGATCGCTTCGCCGGATGATGCTTTCGCGAAAGCACTGGCTCACGGTCTGTCGTCGAACAACTTCCGTGCGTACATCTCCACGGACATCGTGGGTGTCGAGATCGGCGGCGCGGTCAAGAACGTGCTGGCGGTCGGCGCCGGCCTGTCCGATGGCCTTGGTTTTGGCGCCAACACACGCGTGGCCCTGATCACGCGCGGCCTGGTCGAGATGACCCGGCTCGGCATCGCGGCCGGGGCCCAACGTGACACGTTCATGGGCCTGGCCGGATTGGGAGACCTGGTACTGACCTGCACCGACGATCAATCACGCAATCGTCGGTTCGGTCTGCTGCTGGCCGCAGGGCGCACGCCGCAGAAGGCTCTCGAGGAGATCGGCCAGGCGGTCGAAGGCTACGCTGCCGCCAGGGCGGTGCACGCTCTGGCGCAGCGGTTGGGCGTGGAAATGCCGCTGTGCACGTGCGTGTACCGTGTCCTGTACGAGAACGTGCCCGCTCAGGATGCGGTGCGCGCCCTGATGAGCCGGCCTATCCGGTCGGAGACTGAATAGCAAAGCCGTTCTGGCGCCAGGCCTCGTAGACGACGAGCGCGACCGTGTTGGACAGGTTCAGGCTGCGATTGCCCGGGTGCATGGGCACGAACAGATGCTGCTCGCGCGGCACGCGATCGAGAACGCTCGCCGGCAGCCCCCGCGTCTCGGGGCCAAACACCAACATGTCGCCGCGCGCGAAAGCCGCCTCGCTGTAGCGGCGGCTGCCGCCGGTCTCCACGACAAACACGCGTGCAGGCGCGGTCTGCTCCAGACAGGCATCCAGGCTGGCGTGTACCCGCACCTGAGCGAGTTCGCCGTAGTCCAGCCCGGCCCGGCGCACAGCTCGCACGGTCAGCTCGAAGCCCAGCGGTTGCACCAGGTGCAGCACGCAACCGGCGTTGGCGCACAGCCGGATCACGTTGCCGGTATTAGGCGGAATCTCGGGCTGGAACAGGACGACATGCAGCATGAAGGGAGGCATAATGCCCTGCATGAGTTCCGGTCAGCCACCCAGGGGCGGCGCCGCAGGCGGACCGCGAGGACCTCAGGAGCCTCGAGCACTTCCGGGGGCGCAAGTACTTCCGGGGGCCCAAGTACCTCCAGGGCCGCAAGACAGTGGCGCCACAAAGGATCCGGCCGCAGAGGGCGGGTCGTCGCTGCACCTGAATTTCTGCGGACTCGACTTCGCCACGCCACTGGTACTGCTGTCCGGCTGCGTCGGATTCGGCGAGGAGTACACGCGGATCGAGGGCTTCTCCAACCGCGATGCCGGTGCCATCGTGCTCAAGGGCACGACCGGCAAGCCGAGACTGGGTAACCCTCCGCACCGCGTCTACGAGACCCCGGCCGGCATGCTCAACGCCATCGGCCTGCAGAATCCGGGCGTGGACCACGTGGTGCGCCGCATCCTGCCGCAGCTCGACTTCTCCGAAACGCGATTCATCGCCAACGTCTCCGGCTCCACGGTCGAGGAGTACGTCGAAGTCACGCGCCGCTTCGACCAGTCCCCGATCGATGCGATCGAAATCAACATCTCGTGCCCGAACGTTAAGGAAGGCGGCGTTGCCTTCGGCAACTATCCGGACATGTCGGCGCAGGTGGTGGAAGCCTGCCGCCGCGTCACGACCAAGCCCATCATCACCAAGCTGTCGCCCAACCAGACCGACATCCGGGAGAACGCGCGGCGCTGCATCGAGGCGGGCTCCGACGGCCTGGCGGTAATCAATACGATGATGGGGATGGCGATCGACGTGCGCACGCGCCGCCCTGTCATCGGGAATGTTCAGGGTGGACTGTCGGGCCCGGCGATCAAACCGATCGCGCTGCTGAAGGTTCACCAGGTGTACGAAGTGGCGCGCCGCCACCATGTCCCGATCATCGGTCAGGGTGGCGTCACGACGGCCACCGACGCCCTGGAGTTCATCCTCGCCGGCGCGACGGCCGTAGGTGTCGGCACCGCATTGTTCTACGACCCGATGGTGTGCAAGAAGATCAACGCGGGCATCACCGAGTATCTGCACGAGAATGGTCTGCGGAACGTGACCGAACTCGTGGGAACGCTGCGCACGGCTGCGGAAGCGGCCGTGGAAAAGGTGGACTGACGCGCTACCCGGGCGGTGCGGTGGCCGGGTTGGCTGCCCCTGCGGTCGCACCGGCTGATGCAGCGGTCGTGTTGGTTGATGCGGTGGCCGTGGCCGGCGATGCGGGCGCACCGGCCGTTGCGGCGGCGGTTCCGGCAGCCCCGCGTACCGCCGGGTTCTCCACATATAGAAGAGCGCGCGTGGGGGGGGCCAGCTGTACCTTCATGCCACGCAGCTGCTCCAGCAGCGCCAGGTTGATCGCCTGCTGCACGTCCGCGTAGGAATTGAAATCCGGCCGCGTGACGAAGTAGACCAACTCGAACTGCAACGCGCTATCGCCGTAGGTCAGGAAGTGGCAGCGGTCGAAGCGGGTGCTGGGCTGCGCCTGCACGATCCGCTTCACCTCGGCCGGGATTGCCGCGAGCACGTCCGTCGGCGTGTCGTAGCCAACACCGAACTGGAACACCGCGCGCCGCTCGCTCATGCGGCCGAAGTTGCGGATG
This sequence comes from Steroidobacteraceae bacterium, assembly GCA_035542375.1. GTDB lineage: Bacteria > Pseudomonadota > Gammaproteobacteria > Steroidobacterales > Steroidobacteraceae > 13-2-20CM-66-19. The sequence goes on from DATKLO010000066.1 coordinate 13,401, forward strand.
CGCGTCTTCACGATGTCGGCATTGGCGATGATGATCTGCTCGCCGGAGACGCTGCGCAGCTGTGTGCTCTTCACGCCGATGTGCTCGACCGTGCCCTGGAAGTCGCCCAGCGTGAGGAAGTCGCCGACCCCGAACGGTTTGTCGAGCGCGATGGACATCGAGGCGAGCAGATCGCCGAGCACGGTCTGCACGGCCAGCGCGATCGCGATGCCGCCGATCCCCAGGCCCGCCAGCAGGGGCTTGATCTCGATCCCCAGGTTGTCGAGCGCGAGCAGCAGCACCATGGCCCAGACGATCAGGCCGGCCGAGAACAGGATGATGTCGGTGGATCCGGTCAGCACGGCATCCAGATCGCTCGACAGCGCGCGCCGCCGGTCCATGCCGAAGCGGATCGTGACCATGGTCCACAGTCCGACCTGGAACCAGAACAGCACGACGATGATGACCGTCAGCACCCGCTCCAGGCGTGGCGGGAAGGTCAGGTAACGGGATGCCAGGTAAAGGGCCACGGCCCACAGGAATACCCGGCTGGTGCGCGCCACGAGCAAGGTGGTGAGCTCGACGGCCCGGGGCAGTTCCTGCCGCTGCGCCGCCCAGTGGCGCCGACGCGCGCCGATGAACCCCTTGATGATGGGCAGGACGGTGAGCGTGACCAGGAAGGTGGCGAGCCCCAGCGCCCATTCGGTCACGGGGTTGCCGAGAAACTGGACATTCAACAGGTCTTGCCAGCGCAGCATGGCGCGCATGTTCTCATGCGCTGCGCGCGGGATTAAAGCGGGTCGCGCGGCGTCGGGCTATTCGATCGAGTCCATGCCCAGCTCCTTGAGCTTGCGCGTCAGCGTGTTGCGACCCCAGCCGAGCAGCTTTGCCGCCTCCTGGCGGTGCCCCTGGGTGCGCTTGAGCGCGGAGCGGATCAGGACGCGCTCGAATTCGGGCTGAGCCTCATCGAGCAGGGGGCGCTTGCCGTTCACGACCTGACGGTCCGCCCAGCCGGCGAGGGCCTTGGCCCAGTCGGTTTCCGCGGAGCCGCTCGCGGGCGCGGCTCCCAGCTCGGGCGGCAGATCCTCGACCCGCACCTCGCTGCCGGGAGCCAGCACCGACAGGCGCCGGCACAGGTTGACCAGCTCGCGCACATTGCCGGGCCAGCCATAGGCACTGAGCCGGGCCTCGGCTTCGGGCGCCAGGATCTTCGGCTCCACACCGAGCTCGTGCGCGGCCACGGTCATGTAGTGACCGAGCAGCGCCGGGATGTCCTCGGCGCGTGCGCGCAGGGGTGGCAGTTCGATGCGGATGACATTCAGCCGGTGATACAGGTCCTCGCGGAACAGGCCGCGGTTGACGCGGTCCTGCAGATTCTGGTGAGTCGCGGCGATGACCCGCACATCTGTGCGGATCGGCGTCTGGCCGCCGACGCGATAGAACTCCCCTTCGGCCAAGACGCGCAGCAGGCGTGTCTGCAGCGGCGTGGACATGTCGCCGATCTCATCGAGAAACAGCGTGCCGCCGTCGGACTGCTCGAAGCGGCCGCGCCGCTGCGAATCGGCCCCGGTGAAGGCGCCCTTCTCGTGACCGAACAGCTCCGATTCCAGCAGGTCGGCCGGAATGGCCGAGGTGTTGAGTGCGATGAACGGCTTGCCGGCGCGCGGGCTGTGGTCGTGCAGTGCGCGCGCGACGAGCTCCTTGCCGGTGCCGGATTCCCCGGTAATCAACACGGTGACGCTCGAGCGCGCGAGTCTGCCGATGGCGCGGAACACCTGCTGCATGGCGGGTGCCCGACCCAACAGTTCGGGAATGCGCGGAGTGCTGGCGGCATCCCCTCCCACCTGCGGGTGGGCATTGGCAGCGCGCCGCACGAGGGCCACCGCCTGATCGATGTCGAACGGCTTGGGAAGGTACTCGAACGCACCGCCCTCGTAGGCCGAGACCGCGCTGCCCAGATCCGAATGCGCCGTCATCACGATGACGGGCAATGCCGGCCGCGCATCCCGGATCTTGCGCAACAGGTCCAGTCCCGACTGACCCGGCATGCGGATGTCGGTGATGAGCACATCGGGAGACTCGCGACGCAATGCATCCAACGCGGGCTCCGCTGCTTCGAACGCGCGTGGTGACATCCCGCCGTTGCGCAACGCCCGTTCCAACACCCAGCGGATCGAGGCATCGTCATCGACGAGCCAGATGCGCAGTGCCTGGCCGTTCATGAGGTTTCTCCCAGTGGCAGGAGCAGAGTGAATACGGTGCGTCCGGGTTCGCTTTCGAACTGGATCAGGCCGCCGTTGCGTGTGACCAGTTCCTGCGCGACCGCAAGTCCCAGACCCGTGCCGTTGGTGCGACCCGTGACCAGCGGATAGAAGATGCTGGAGCGGAGTGAGTCAGGAACGCCGGGACCGTTGTCCTCGACCTGCACGCTGGCAACGAGCCGATGACGCGCGGAGCCGATGGAAACGTTTGAAAGAGCGCGCGTCCGCAGAACCAGGTGCCCGATCTCGCCAACAGCCTGAAGCGCGTTGCGCGCCACGTTGAGCAGTGCCTGGATGGTCTGATGCCGGTCCAGCATGGCGTTCGGAAGACTGGGATCGTAGTCGCGATCGATCGTGACGGCGGCGCGCGCTTCGGCGCGCAGCAGGTGATACACGTGCTCGCAGATCTCGTGCACGTTCAGCAGCACTTTCTGCGGTGCGCGGTTCGGGCCGGCCATGGAATCGACCAGGGCGGTGAGCCGGTCGGCTTCGCCGATGATCACGCGCGTGTATTCCTTCAGGCCGGCCTCCTGCAGCTCGCGCTCCAGCAGCTGCGCCGCGCCGCGCAGGCCGCCGAGCGGGTTTTTGATCTCGTGCGCCAGCTGCCGGATCATCAGGCGGCTGCCGTCGAGCCGCGCGAGCAGGTCGTTCTCGCGGGAGATCTTCTGGCGCTGGGTGGTGTCAGCGAGTTCCAGCAGCAGATGCGTGCCGGTGACCTGACCAGCGAGCGGCGTGATCGTGACATCGAGAATCCGGCTGTCGCGCGGCGTGCCCAGGGGGCGCACGACCAGCTCACGGTCGGCGATGCCCTCGCCGGTGTCGAGCGCGCGGCGCAGGATGGCGGTGAATCCGTTGGAATCCTGCAGGAAGTCGCCGAACGGCCGGCCGCGTGCCTTGTTGAGACTGAAGGCGAGCAGGTCCTGGGCCGCGACATTGGCGTAGATGGGGCACAACTGGGCATCGAGCATGACGATGCCAGTGGAGAGCGCGTCGAGAAGATCGGTGGGATCAAAATGCGACAGCGCCGAGGGTAGGTTGGTCTCAGCTGCCACGGTGCACTCGGGGCCAGCCGGAAGCGGGAAGACCGCTCAGGATTGCGGCGTGGCGCTCAGCGGGGTGAAACCGTGGGACGTCCCTGCGGGACGCCGGCGCTACTTGGGTCTGGGGGCGGTCGGCACACCCGGCGCGGTCGGCACACCCGGGACCGTGGGTACGCCCGGCGCCGTTGAGCCGCTCGGAGACACCGCAGTGGGCTGCCGTACGTGAAACGTCACGCTCGCGGACTGGCAGACGTTTTTGCCCAATGGATCCTGCACGTAGAGCTGCAGGGCGTGCGAACCCCGGTCGATCGGCGAGATGGCGAATGCGCTGCCATCCGGGGGAACACCTGGAACCCGCTGGCCATCGAGTGTCACGACGACTTTGTCGCCGGGGCGCACCGGCGGAACGATGGCCGCCGAAGCAGCGATGGAGTCCACGTTCACGAATGCCTGATCCGGCGTCGGGGACGTCAGGGCGCAGCTCTGATACGTTGGACCCGACCTTCCCGACGTGGTCGACTGACTGCCCGGCGAGACCCGCGGTGCGCTGTAAGTCTGCGGAGCCTTCAGCTCCACCTTCTGCGCATTCTCGTGCGGTTGATCGCTGTAGTGAACGACACCCTCGTCGTCCACCCACTTGTAGACCGTTGCCGCAAGAGCCGCCGTGAAGCCGAGCGACATTAAGGTAAACAGGATGGCGCGCATAGGCTTCCAGCATATCCCCCTGGAGCGAGCGCCACAAAACGGGGTGGCGATATCCGTGAAATACCGCCACCTCCGCCCCACAGGAGGTCCGAAATGTCACACGGCTCCCATCAGCAGCTGTAATAGAGCTCCAGTTCGATGGGATGCGTGGACATGCGGAAGCGCGTGACCTCCTGCATCTTCAACCCCATGTAGGCATCGATCACGTCGTTGGTGAACACACCGCCGCGCGTGAGGAACTCCCGGTCCTTGTCCAGATGCTCCAGCGCCATGTCGAGCGAATGGCACACGGTCGGGATGTGCCGGGCCTCCTCCGGCTCCAGGTCGTACAGGTCCTTGTCGGCCGGATCCCCGGGATGGATCTTGTTCTGGATGCCATCCAGTCCCGCCATCATCATCGCGGTGAAGGCGAAGTAGGGATTGGCGCTGGAGTCCGGGAAGCGTACTTCGATGCGGCGCGCCTTCGGGCTGGACACCCACGGAATGCGGATGGAGGCGGAACGGTTGCGCGCCGAGTACGCCAGCATCACCGGGGCTTCGAATCCCGGCACGAGCCGCTTGTAACTGTTGGTTCCGGCGTTGGTGAAGGCATTGAGCGCCTTAGCGTGCTTGATGATGCCGCCGATGTAGTAGAGAGCGAGGTCGGACAGGCCTCCGTACTTGTCGCCGGCGAACAGTGCCTTGCCTTCCTTCTGCAGGGACTGGTGCACGTGCATGCCGCTGCCGTTGTCGCCCACCAGCGGCTTCGGCATGAAGGTCGCGGTCTTGCCGTAGCCGTGCGCCACGTTCAGGACGGCGTATTTCAGGATCTGCACCTGGTCGGCCTTCATCACCAGCCCGCCGGCGCCGATGCCGATTTCGCACTGGCCGCCGGTGGCCACCTCGTGGTGATGCACTTCGACCTTGAGCCCCATCTCCTCGCAGGCCAGACACATCGCAGAACGGATGTCCTGGAATGCATCCACCGGCGGCACCGGGAAGTAACCGCCCTTCACGCCGGGCCGGTGTCCCTTGTTGCCGTCCTGGTATTCCGTGGGGGAGTTCCACGCACCCTGCACGGAGTCGATGGAATAGAACGAGCCGCGCATCTCGTTGCCGAAGCGCACGCTGTCGAAGATGAAGAATTCGTTCTCGGGTCCGAACAGGGCGCCGTCGGCGATCCCGGTGGACTTGAGATAGGCCTCGGCCCGCTTGGCCAGGGAGCGCGGGTCGCGCTCATAACCCTGCATGGTGGCGGGTTCGATCACATCGCAGCGGATGTTGACCGTGGTCTCTTCGAAGAACGGGTCCAGGACCGTGGTGCCCGCCTCGGGCATCAGGATCATGTCGGACTCGTTGATGCCCTTCCAGCCGGCGATGGAGGAGCCGTCGAACATCTTGCCGTCGCGGAACAGGTCCTCGTCGACCAGCTTCGCGGGAATCGTCACGTGCTGCTCCTTGCCGCGCGTGTCCGTGAAGCGAAGGTCCGCAAACTTCACGTCTTTTTCTTTTATCAGCTTGATCACATCGGTGGGTGTCATATCGCCTCCGGATAAAAAGGGTGCCCCACCGCCGGCCCCCGGGCCGACGTCGCCAACAGCCAGACGCCGGCCATCGCGCGGTAGAGCGCCAGTGACAGTGCAGGCGCTGTGCCAGCCTGGTGCGGCTGATAAATCAACCGCTTACCGGATGCCGAGCCGCAGATTGCACAGGATTGGTGCGTGTGGACCGCGATTGTGCACCAGAAGTGGGCGTACCGGGCTCGCAAAGCGCGACGAAACCCCTCGCTGCGAGCCAGAGGTGGCTCCTGCGCCTGATCTTGGTGCGGGCTGTGAGTCTATTTGTGGATGAATAGTATGATAGAGTCCATTTATGGACTCATTGCTCACTGCCCGAAGCCTGCCCGAGAACGCGGGTGCGGTAGGTCTGCGGGCGTTCATCCGGATTGCGGAACTGTGGCACCTCACCGTCGCGGAGCAACTCACACTGCTCGGACTGTCTTCGCGGTCGACCTATTTCAAGTGGCGCAAGGACGCCCAGGTTCGCCTGCCGCGCGACACGCTCGAGCGGATCTCTTACGTGCTCGGAATCTACAAGGCGTTGCAACTGCTGTTACCTGACACCCGCGCGGCGGATGAGTGGGTACGCCGTCCCAACGAAGCACCCTTGTTCGGGGGGCGTTCGGCGTTGCAGCGCATGTTGTCGGGTCAGGTCGCCGACCTGTACCTCGTCCGTCAATATCTCGATGCGCAACGCGGCTGAGGGCACCCCCCTGGCCGCCATCCCAGACACCATTCCGGTTCGCGAAGTCCGCTGGCAGCCCTGCTTCCGCGTGATCTCGAGCCGTTATCCCACCATTCATCTGTTCGAGCGGCTGAGTGACCCGCAGGACTGGGACACGCTCTACGCACTCGAGTCGCTGACCAATGCGCGACTGCGCGAAGAGGCCGGCGAGCTGGCTCGCGTGCCACCGGAAGACCGGCTCAGCGGTCCGGGCTCGACGGTGATCATGGCGCCCTTCACGCATCTGGACCCGTCCGGCAGCCGCTTCACCGACGGCACGTTCGGCGCCTTCTACGCGGCTGCCAGTCTGGCGACTTCCGTGGCGGAGACCCGCCATCATCGCGAACGCTTCCTGCGGGCCACGGCGCAAGGTCCCATCGAACTCGACATGCGCACCTACCTGGCGGATGTCGAAGCCCGATTTCATGACATCCGCGGTCTGCGGCCGAGCCTGTCCGCGATCTACGATCCTGACAGTTACGTGTCCTCGCAGGTATTCGGGCGTGAGCTGCGACTCGGGGGATCGAACGGGATCGCCTTCGACAGTGTCCGTCATGCCGGCGGACAGTGCCTGGCCGTCTTCCGGCCCCGTCTGGTGCGCAACCTTCGGCAGGGAGCGCACCTGCGCTACGTCTGGGACGGCAACTCCATCAGCCGAGTGTACGAGCTGCGCCTGCTCGAGCACTGAACCGGACCCGAGCCGCTATACTCGCTGGCCGCCCGGGTGCCCGGCACCGGGAACACCCCCCGGGGCCAACGCACCCGGGACGGCAGATTGTCCGACCACGGGTTCATGCATGAAGACCGGCACCGCGCCGCGCACCTTTCAGGATCTGATTTTCACGCTGCAGCGCTACTGGTCCGACCAGGGTTGCGTGATCCTGCAGCCCTATGACATGGAGGTCGGCGCCGGCACCTTCCACACGGCCACCTTCCTGCGCTCGATCGGACCGGAACCCTGGAGCGCGGCCTACCTGCAGCCCTCGCGCCGTCCCACCGACGGCCGCTACGGCGACAACCCGTTCCGGCTGCAGCACTACTACCAGTACCAGGTGGTCATCAAGCCCTCGCCGCTGGAGATCCTCGACCTGTACCTGGGGAGCCTGCGGGCGCTGGGCCTGGATCCGCTGGTGCACGATGTGCGCTTCGTGGAGGACAACTGGGAATCGCCCACGCTCGGGGCGTGGGGACTGGGCTGGGAGGTGTGGCTCAACGGCATGGAGATCTCCCAGTTCACCTACTTCCAGCAGGTGGGTGGGCTCGACTGCCGGCCCGTCACGGGCGAGATCACCTACGGCCTCGAACGGCTGGCGATGTACCTGCAGGGTGTCGAGAGCATCTATGACATCGTGTGGGCGCAGGGAGCGCGCGGCACGGTCACCTATCGCGACGTGTACCACCAGAACGAAGTGGAGCAGTCGATCTACAACTTCGAGCTGGCGGATGTGCCGACGCTGCTGCGTCACTTCGAAGAGCACGAGAGCGCGTGCCGGCAGTTGTTGGAAGCGAAGCTGGCCCTGCCTGCCTACGAACAGGTGTTGAAGGCCTCGCACACCTTCAATCTGCTGGATGCGCGGCGGGCCATCTCGGTCACCGAGCGGCAGCGATACATTCTCAGGGTAAGAACACTCGCGAGCGCCGTGGCGCAGACGTATTACGCGAGCCGCGAAGCGTTGGGCTTCCCGATGCTGAAGCAGGGCGGGACTGCCGGCTCGGCCGCTGCCGGGCCGGCCACGCCTGGTGCCGTATTGCCACCGGGTACATCGCAATCGGCTGGCGCGGCGCAGTCGAAGGCTGGCGTGGCAGGGTCCCCGACGGGAGCCGGCGCATGAGCGTGGAGCGTCGCGACTTTCTGGTCGAGCTGGGGACCGAGGAACTTCCCCCCAAGGCACTTCGTGGCCTGGAGCAGGCTTTTGCGAACGGAATCCGCGCAGGCCTTGAGAAGGCGGGTCTCGCGCACGGTGACATCACATCATTCGCGACACCGCGGCGTCTGGCCGTGTTGGTCAAACGGCTCGTGCACCGGCAGCCTGACCAGGACATCAGGCGGCGGGGGCCGCCACTGTCTGCGTCTTTTGATGGTGCTGGGGCGCCGACGCGCGCTGCGTCTGCGTTTGCTGCGAGTTGTGGGGTGCCTGTCGAGCAGCTTCAGAAGCTCGAGGAAGGCAAAGGCACGTTCCTGTTCTTCATCGGCACGAAGCCGGGAGCGCTGGTGAACGAGTTGATTCCGCAGATCGTGCAGGCATCGCTCGATGCGCTGCCCATTCCCCGGCGCATGCATTGGGGTTCCGGCACCGCGGAGTTCGTGCGGCCCGTGCACTGGCTGCTGATGCTTTACGGCAGGGATGTCATTCCGGCCACGATCCTGGAAACCGTTTCGGGGAATCTCACGCGGGGTCACCGGTTTCATGCGCCCAAGCCGCTGCGCATCACGACGCCGGGGGCGTACGAGCGCGCCCTGCAGCAGCGCGGTTACGTCCGGGCAGCCTTCGGCGCGCGTCGCGACCTGATCGCAGCGCGGGTGGCCGAACTGGCGCAGGAAGTGGGCGGCCGCGCTGTCATCAGTGAGGATCTGCTCGAGGAGGTCACGGCGCTGGTGGAATGGCCCGTGCCGCTCGCCGGGCGATTCGAAGAACGATTCCTCAGCCTGCCGCGCGAGGTACTGATCTCGACGCTGCAGGATCACCAGCGATACTTCCCCGTGGAGGACCCGCAAGGGCGCCTGCTGCCGAATTTCATCGCGGTGAGCAACATCGAGAGCCGGGAACCAACGAAGGTCCGCGAAGGCAACGAACGCGTGGTGCGTCCGCGACTCGCCGATGCCGCCTTCTTCTTCGAACAGGACCGCAAGCAGCCGCTGGCCGCCCGCCTGGGTGCGCTCGACAAGGTCACCTACCACGTGAAGCTGGGCTCGCAGGGTGACAAGACGCGGCGCGTGAGCGCATTGGCGATCGACATGGCCGCGGCTCTGCACAGCGATCGCGTTCGCGCGGGCCGCGCCGGCGAGCTGTGCAAGTGCGACCTGCTGACGGCGATGGTCGGGGAGTTCCCCGAGCTCCAGGGCATCATGGGGACCTACTACGCGCGCGCCGATGGCGAGGACCCGGAGGTCGCCACGGCCATTCGCGAGCACTACCTGCCGCGCGGCGCCGGCGATGGGCTGCCGCAGACTCCCAGCGGTGTCGCCGTGGCGCTGGCCGACAAGCTCGACACGCTGGCCGGTATCTTCGCGATCAACGAAAAACCCACCGGCACCAAGGATCCGTTCGGGCTGCGCCGCGCCGCCATCGGCATCCTGCGCATCCTCATCGAGAAGGGACTGGACCTGGATCTGCGCGACTTCATCGCCCAGGCGCTCGAGCGGGTGCGGGTGGACATCGCGCGGTTGCGTGGCGCCGCCAGTGCGACCGCAGCGACGGCGACTCCGCCAGGGGCTGGAGCGGCGGCAGGAGCGGCGGCGCCTGGCTCAGGCACTTCCAGCAGACCTGCCGTGGCTGCCGACCCCGAGACCGGCGTGACTCAGGTCTACGAGTTCATCATGGAGCGGCTGCGCGCCTACTACCTGGAGAGCGCGCCCGTGCCGGGCGAGACAAGCCCGGTATCGGGTGAGACGGGCGCGGTCCCGCTCACGGGCGAAATGTTCGATGCGGTCCTGGCGACGCGGCCGGCATCGCCGCTGGACTTCGATGCGCGGCTGAAAGCGCTCAGCGTGTTCCTCACGCTGCCGGAGGCGGCGAGCCTGGCTGCCGCCAACAAGCGCACGGCCAACATCCTGCGCAAGTCGGGTGCGGCCACATCAACCCAGGTGAACGTCGAACACCTGCGCGACCCCGCGGAGGTGCGCCTGTTCGATGCCATGCGCTCGTTGCAGGAATCGGTCACCGGCGCGGTCGCGCAGCGCGAGTACACTCGGGCACTGGGGACTCTTGCGCAGCTTCGACCGGCCGTGGATGCGTTCTTCGAACAGGTGATGGTCATGGATGAGGACCCGCGCTTGCGCGCCAACCGGCTGGGACTGCTGGCGCAACTGCATGGCCTGTTCGGCGGCATCGCGGATCTGTCCCGTCTGCCCGGCTGACCGGCACGCCCATGCAGTTCATCCGCTCGCTGCTGTTCACGGTGTTCCTGTTTGTCTGGACCTTCGGCTACGCCATCTTCTTCGTGATCGCGTGCTCCTTCCTGCCGTTTCCCAAGCGCTTCCTGCTGGCGCGCGTGTGGGGGGTCGTGCTGCTCACGGTGCTGAAGTGGACGTGCCGCCTGGACTACCGCATCGAGGGGCGCGAGAACCTTCCCGAAGGCAATCACATCGCGTTGTGGAAGCATTCCTCCTCGTGGGAAACCATCGCCATGACGGTCGTGTTCCCACAGCAGGTGTGGGTGCTCAAGCGCGAACTGCTGTGGGTTCCCGCCGTGGGCTGGGGCATTCGCCAGATGCACGCCATCGCCATCGATCGCAGGTCGGGTCACTCGGCGGTGAGCCAGGTGGTGGAACAGGGTCGTCAGCGTTTGGAGGAAGGCGACTGGATCATCATCTTTCCCGAGGGCACTCGCATGCCCCACGGCCAGACGCGGCGCTACGGTGTGAGCGGTGCGTTGCTGGCTTCCGCGACCGGCAAGATGATCGTGCCGGTCGCGCACAATGCGGGGAGCTTCTGGCCGCGCCGCGGACTGCTGAAGAAGCCGGGCACCATCCGCGTGGTGATCGGACCGCCCTTCCAGGCGGCCGGCCGCGATGTGCGCGAACTGAATCAGCAGGTGCAGGACTGGATCGAAGCCACGGTCGCCTCGCTCACACCCGGCTGACATGGCGACCGTCGCCTGACATGACGGTCTGCGCCTGACATGGCAACCGCCGGCTGACGAGCCAGCAGGATGTCCGGATTGCATTCACTGCCCGCCGCCGTTCTCGTCCTGTTGGTTTCCGCCGCGCTGGTCTACTGGGCGTGCGAGTACTTCGTCAACGGCATCGAGTGGGTGGGTCGCAGGGCGGGCCTCTCGCAGATTGCGGTCGGTACCGTACTGGCGGCTTTCGGGACCGCGCTGCCCGAGAGCGTGGTGACATTCGTTGCCGTCGTGTTCAGTCACGACGCTGCAACGCAGAACATCGGCATCGGCGCGGCGCTGGGTGGCCCGCTCGTGCTGGCGACTATTGCTTACCCGGTCGTTGGCCTGATGCTGCTGCTGACCCGTGCGCAACCGGCACGCGCGCCCATCGACCTCAACCGCGCGCGACTGAGCCGCGACCAGGGATGGTTCCTGCTCATCTTCGCCTGCAAGATCGCGCTCGGCTTCGTGGCGTTCGCGGTGAAGCCGCGGCTGGGCTGGTTGTTCCTGGCCGCGTATGTCGCCTACACCTGGTCCGAGATGCGCGATCAGTCGGCCGAGACCGAGGGTGAACTCGAACCGCTGCGACTGCAGCCACGCAGCGCCACACCATCCGCCTGGCTCGCCTGGCTGCAAAGCGTGATCGCGCTGGTGGTGATCTTCGCGGCCTCGCATCTGTTCGTGCAGCAACTGGGCATCGTGGGGCCGGCGCTGGGCATTCCGTCCACGGTGGTGGCGCTTCTGCTGAGTCCCGTGGCCACCGAGTTGCCCGAGACACTCAACGCGGTAATCTGGATCCGCCAGGGCAAGTACCGCCTGGCGCTGGCCAACATCAGCGGCTCCATGATGATCCAGGCGACGGTGCCGACCGCGCTCGGACTTCTGTTCACGCCCTGGCTGTTCGATGCTCCACTGGCGCTCGCCGGGGCGATCACCGCACTCGCCGTGGCCGGTCTTTACATGCTGCTTCGCGGCAATGCCCTGTCGCCCGTGCGACTCGCCACGTTCATTCTTTTCTACGCCGCATTCGCCGCAGGTCTCGTGCTGCTGCACAGGCAGAATTGAGAGCCATGGCGGAGTCCTCGCCTGTCACGGCGCCATAGTCGATGGAGACACCGCGGGCGACGCAATCGTCGCCTGATTCAATCGCATTGGCGCGCATGTGAGCCAATTGAGGCCGGGCAGAGGTCTCGAGACCCGGTTACGGGGTCGGTCGCGAGACGTCCGGGCGAGCGGCACACGCGTCGGCGGCCACGGCGATGCAGTCGCTGCGCGCGACGCCTACACGTCGAGGTTGAGCACCGACAGCGCGTTCTTCTCGATGAACTCGCGGCGCGGCTCGACCTGATCGCCCATCAGCGTCGTGAAGATGTCATCCGCGGCCACGGCGTCGTCGATGCGCACCTGCATCAGCCGGCGCGACTCCGGATTGATGGTCGTTTCCCAGAGCTGCTCCGGATTCATCTCGCCCAGGCCTTTGTAGCGCTGAATGCTCTGGCCGCGGCGTGCCTGCTCGCGCAGCCAGCGCATCGCCTCCTTGAACGAGCCCACTTCCTGCCGCTCTTCGCCGCGAGTGACGAAGGCGCCCTCGCCGATCAGGCCGGCCAGGGTGCGCGCCAGTTCGGCGATCCGCTGGTACTCGGCGGACTCGAAGAACTCGCGCGGCAGGTACTTGTTGCTGGGCGTGCCGTGTTCGGTCTTGTGGATCAACACCCGGGCGGCATGGCCATCCGTTGCATCACTCACGCGCACGGCGTAGGTGCGGGTCCCATCATCGATCCCGTTCAGCCGCTGATGCAGCTCCTGCGCCCAGCCGCGCAACCAGTCGGGCCGGTCGAAATCGGCCGTGCTGACTTCGGGCATGTAGATGAGCTGCTCGAGCAACCGGTCGTCATAGCGCCGCGACCAGCGCTTGATGATGGCCTGGACCTCCATGTACTGGCGCGCGAGCGCCTCGAGCCCGGGGCCCTGCAGCGGGGGTGCTTCGGCGTTGACGTGCAGCGCGGAGTTCTCCAGCGCCGTGTTGAGCAGCATGGCATCCAGCTCGCTATCGTCCTTGACGTAGGACTCCTGCTTGCCGCGCTTCACTTTGTAGAGCGGCGGCTGCGCGATGTAGATGTGGCCGCGCTCGATCAACTCCGGAATCTGCCGGTAGAAGAAAGTCAGCAGCAGCGTACGGATGTGCGAGCCGTCGACGTCGGCATCGGTCATGACGATGATGCGGTGATAGCGCAGCTTGCTGATGTCGAAATCATCGCGGCCGATCCCGCAGCCGAGCGCGGTGATCAGCGTGCCGACTTCGGCCGATGAGAGCATCTTGTCGAAGCGCGCCTTCTCGACATTCAGGATCTTGCCCTTCAGCGGCAGGATGGCCTGCGTGCGGCGGTCGCGGCCCTGCTTGGCAGAGCCACCGGCCGAGTCGCCCTCGACGATGAAGATCTCCGACAGCGCGGGATCCTTTTCCTGGCAGTCGGCGAGTTTTCCGGGCAATCCGGCGATGTCGAGCGCCCCCTTGCGGCGAGTCATCTCGCGCGCCTTGCGCGCGGCCTCGCGCGCGCGCGCCGCTTCGATGGTCTTCGCGATGATGGAGCGCGCATCCGCGGGATGTTCCAGCAGGAACTCCTGCAGCTTCGCGCTCACCGCGGTCTCGACGATGCCCTTCACTTCGGAGGACACCAACTTGTCCTTGGTCTGCGAGGAGAACTTCGGATCGGGCAGCTTCACCGAGAGGATGGCGGTCAGGCCCTCGCGCGCGTCGTCGCCTGAGGTCTGGATCTTCTCCTTCTTGGTGGACATTTCCTTTTCGATGTAATCGTTCAGTGTGCGGGTGAGCGCGCTGCGGAATCCGGCCAGGTGCGTGCCGCCATCCTTCTGCGGGATGTTGTTGGTGTAGCAGAACATGCTCTCCTGGTAGGAGTCGTTCCACTGCATGGCGACTTCCACCGCCACCGGCCCTTCCTGCGTCTTGAACCAGAACACCGACTCGTGCACGGGAGTGCGTGTGCGGTTGAGATGTTTTACGAAGGCCTGCAGGCCGCCTTCGTGGCGAAACACATCCGACTTGTTCTCGCGCTCGTCCACCAGGTCGATGCGCACGCCGGAATTCAGGAAGGACAGCTCGCGCAGGCGCTTCGCCAGCACTTCGTAGTTGAACTGGATGTTGGTGAAGATCTTCGCGCTGGGTCGGAAGCGGATGACGGTGCCGCGCTCCTGGGTTTCGCCCACGACGGCCAGCGGGGCGACGGGCTCGCCCAGGTGGTATTCCTGTCGATGGATCTTGCCGTCTCGGCAGACAGTGAGCAGCAGGTAGTCCGACAGGGCGTTCACCACAGAGACGCCCACCCCGTGCAAGCCGCCGGACACTTTGTAGGACGTATCGTCGAACTTACCGCCAGAATGCAGCACAGTCAGGATGACTTCGGCGGCAGATCGGCCCTCTTCCGGATGGATGTCCACCGGAATGCCACGGCCATTGTCGGAGACGGTCACCGACTCATCGGCGTGGATAGTCACGATGATTCGGTCGCAGTAGCCGGCAAGGGACTCGTCGATGGAGTTGTCCACCACCTCGAACACCATGTGGTGCAGGCCGGAACCGTCATCGGTATCCCCGATGTACATGCCCGGCCGCTTGCGCACGGCGTCCAGGCCCTTCAAGACTTTGATTTTGCTGGAATCGTAGACGTCGTCAGATGCCATGAAGTTACTCGGTTGGGCGCCGCCTGCGACTGGCGGGCACGTTGCCGCAGTGACCCCTCGAGGGTGGCCGGACTGCCGCGTCTTCAGGTCTGCCCCGGTGCGGGCCTGAAGGGCCGAACGGGTCCATCGGCAGGCTTGCGCTGGGGCCAAATATCCCAGCGATTATACAGGGTTAACGTGTCCCCGTTCCACGTGGAACGTCTTGTCCGGACGGCCAAAAAGGTCGGCGCCAGGCTGCAGGGACGTCAGCACCAGCTGGCAGCGCAAGGGCTGCACGGCATCGATGAAACGCCTCAGGTGCAAGGCATCCAGCTCTGCGGCCGGATCATCCAGTAGCAGGCTGGGCTGGGTGCCCAGCGAGTCCTGGAGAAGCCGGATCTGGGACAGGATCATGGCCACCGCGGCCAGCTTCTGCTGGCCCCGGGACAGGACCTCCCGGGCTGCCTTGCCTCCCACCCTGACCAGCACGTCAGCCCGGTGCGGACCTGAGTGAGTCAGTCCACGGGCCACGTCCCGCGCCTGGCTCTGGGCCAGGGCTTGCTCGAGGGTGTGGTCCGCCGACCAGCCTTGGTAGTAAGTGAGGTCGATCTCGAGGTCCGTCAAGGACTGCACCGTCGAGATCCAGACCGGCGCCAGGGACGTCATCACGCCACGCCGCGACTGGGAGATGGACTCCCCGAGGCGGGCAAGCTCGACGTCCCAGGGACCGGTGTCGTGACCGGGCTGCCTCAGGGCGGCGTTGCGCTGCTTCAGGGTTCGGTTGTAGCGGACCCATTGAGCCGCGAAACCCGGTTCCACGTGGAACACGGCCCA
>DATKLO010000067.1:0-18102 GCA_035542375.1 Steroidobacteraceae bacterium
GGTC
Source organism: Steroidobacteraceae bacterium (assembly GCA_035542375.1). Taxonomy (GTDB): domain Bacteria; phylum Pseudomonadota; class Gammaproteobacteria; order Steroidobacterales; family Steroidobacteraceae; genus 13-2-20CM-66-19. The sequence goes on from DATKLO010000067.1 coordinate 5, forward strand.
ACTGGGACGTGCTGGCTTTCCTGCTGGTGGTGACGTTCTTCATCTACCTGGCGGAAGCGGCGCACGGGCTGACACAACCTCTGGCGCGCCTGCAGGCGACGCCCATCTCGCTGGATCCCTGGAGCCTGGTGGGCTACGCGGCCCGCACGGGCCTGCGCATGCTGATCGCGATGTGCGCCTCCCTGGTGTTCACCTTCACCTACGCGACGCTGGCGGCCAAGAGCCGCCGCGCGGAGATGGTGCTGGTGCCGCTGCTGGACATCCTGCAGTCGGTACCCATCCTCAGTTTCTCGATCCTGATCGTGTTCTTCCTGTCCCTGACGCCCGGGCGGGTGGCCGGCGCCGAGATGGCCGCCATCTTCCTGATCTTCACCAGTCAGGCCTGGAACATGGCCTTCAGTTTCTACCAGTCGCTGCGCAGCATTCCGGATGAGCTGCGCGAGGTCGCCAGCAGTTTCCACCTGGGCAACTGGATGCGTTTCTGGCGCCTGGAAGTGCCGTTCGCCATGCCCGCGCTCATCTGGAACATGATGATGTCCATGTCCGGTGGCTGGTTCTTCGTGGTGGTTTCCGAAGCCATCTCCGTCGGCAACACCACCGTGACCGTCCCGGGAGTGGGCTCTTACATCGCACTGGCCGTCGAACAACGCAACGTCGCGGCCATCGGCTATGCGATAGCCGCCATGTTCGTGGTCATCCTCATCTACGATCAGCTGCTGTTCCGGCCGCTGATCGCCAGTGCCGACTGGTTCCGGCTCGAGCAGGAGTCGGGCCAGCTGACCCCCTCGCGCGCGTGGGCGCTGACGATGATGCGCCGTTCACGACTGCTTGCGCTGTTCGCCAAGCTGTTCAGCGGCATCCTGAAGATCGGCGGCGGCGTGGCTGCGCCGGCGGAGGCTGATCCGCAGGCCCGGCGTGCGATGGCGCTTCGGGAGCCAAGCCGTCTGGGCGATCTGCTGTGGTACTCGATGATCGGCGTCATCGCCGCCGGCGCACTCTGGAAGGCCACCTGGTTCGTGCTCTCGGGGGTGACCCCCGGGGAGATCGGGCACGTGGTCGTCCTTGGACTGATCACGCTGCTGCGCGTGATCGTGCTCATCGCGGTGGCGAGCCTGATCTGGGTGCCCATCGGGATCTATATCGGACTGCGGCCCGCCGTGGCGCGCATCGCCCAGCCGGTGGCGCAGTTCCTGGCCGCGTTTCCGTCCATCCTGTTCTTTCCCGTGGTGGTTTCGGGCATTGTCGCCTTCCGGCTCAACCCCAACATCTGGTTGAGCCCGCTCATGATCCTGGGCACTCAGTGGTACATCCTCTTCAACGTGATCGTAGGCGCCTCGGCGCTGCCGGCAGAGCTGCGCTACGTGGCCGAGAACCTGCGGGTCGGGGGCTGGCTGTGGTGGCGCCGGATCGCGCTGCCCGCGGTGTTCCCGTTCTACCTGACCGGTGCGATCACCGCTTCGGGTGGCTCGTGGAACGCCAGCATCGCCGCGGAGGTGGCCGTGTGGGGCCACGAGAAACTCACGGCGACGGGCCTGGGTTCCTACATTGCGACGGCGACCGATGCCGGGGATTACCGGCGCATGGTCCTGGGCACGGTCATGATGAGTCTGCTCGTCGTGCTCATCAACAGGTTCTTCTGGCGGCCGTTGTACAGGCGGGCGGAACGCAAGTTCCGGCTGAGCTGATGCGCGGCCGGATTCCGTGTGGTGGTGGCGCGGCACGGGTCGCGAACTGGTTTGGGAGATTGCAGTGAACGCCGTACCCCTGCTCGATGTGCAAAGCGTCTCACAGGCCTTCCGCAAGCCCGACGGCGACCAGCTCGTCGTGCTCGAGGGAGTCAACCTCACGCTGCGCGAAGGTGAGATCGTCGGGTTGCTGGGCCGCTCGGGCTCGGGCAAGAGCACGCTCTTGCGGGTGATCGCCGGTCTCAACCCGCCCACCGGCGGGGACGTGCAATACCTTGGTCACAGCGTGAATGGACCGGCGGCCGGTATCGCAATGGTGTTCCAGAGCTTCGCGCTGTTTCCGTGGCTCACGGTGCTGGAAAACGTGCAGCTGGGCCTGGAAGCACTCGGGGTCCCGGCGCAGGAGAGCCGGCGTCGCTCGCTCGCGGCCATCGACCTGATCGGCCTCGACGGATTCGAATCCGCGTACCCGCGCGAGCTCTCCGGCGGAATGCGCCAGCGGGTGGGTTTTGCCCGGGCGCTGGTGGTACATCCCAACATCCTGCTGATGGACGAGCCCTTTTCGGCGCTCGATGTGCTGACCGCCGAGACGCTCCGCAACGATTTCCTCGACCTGTGGTGCGAGGGCCAGCTGCCCATCAAGGCGGTGCTGCTGGTCACGCACAACATTGACGAGGCCGTGCAGATGTGCGACCGCCTGTTGATCTTCTCGACCCATCCGGGCCGGGTGGTGAGCGAGATCCCGGTCGATCTGCCGAAGCCGCGCCATGCGATGGACCCACGCTACATTGCGCTCGTGGACCGCGTTTATGCCGAAATGACCGCGCGTCCCACGGGCGAACAGCGGCACGGCGCAGCGCGGATGGAGCGCTTCCCGGGCACGGGCATCGGCACCATCCTGACGCACGTCTCGTCCAACCTGCTGTCAGGTCTGATGGAGGCGGTCAGCGATGAGCCCTTCCGCGGCAAGGCCGACCTGCCTGAGATCGCCGAAGCGCTGCACCTGGAAGCGGGCGACCTGCTGCCCGTGGCCGAGGCGCTGCAGATGCTGCGCTTCGCCGAGATCGAGCGCGGCGACATCCGCCTGACCGAGGCAGGCCTGCAGTTCGCGAAGTCGGATACCGATGAGCGCAAGAGGCTGTTCTCGCGCCACCTGCTGACCTTCGTGCCGCTGGCCGCGCACATTCGCCGCGTGCTGGATGAGCGCAAGGGCCGTTCCGCGCCCAAGAGCCGCTTCTTCGACGAACTCGAGGACTACATGGCCCCCGAGGCCGCCGAGCAGACTCTGCGCACCGTCATCAGCTGGGGCCGCTATGCCGAGGCGTTTGCCTACGATGACAACCGGCAGGCGTTCAGCCTGGAAAACCCAGCCTGACCGCACCGGTTCAGTGATCCGGCATGGCGGTGCTGCAGCCGCCGCCAGCGACATCGGCAGGCCCAGGCTCGCGGTGAGCCGGCGCGTCGCGAGGTCGCGCACCGAGCACTCGGCGGTCAACGCGTCGGAAGGGGGTTTGCGCACCAGTACCGCGATCGCGTGCTCCAGCGTGGCTGGATTCGCACCCGGCTCGATGGACGCACAGCCCCGCCTCGCAAGCCTCGCGCGCGCTCAAGAAATGCAAAGAAATATACTGGGAGCGCCTGGCGAGCCGGGCTCGCTGCGCTGCAGGGCGTACAGTGAGGAGATGAATATGCCAGAACTCAATGCCGCGGCCATGGCCGCGACCGCTGTGACTCCCAAACCCCGCCTCCTGATCGTGGACGACGACGAGGAGCTGCGCGCCATGCTGGCCGAGTATCTCGGTCCGGAAGGGTTTGTCACGGAATCCGTGGGAAGTGGTCCTGCTGCCCTGGAGCGGCTCGGTCGCGATCCGGTTGACCTCGTCGTGCTGGATGTCATGTTGCCGGGGCTGTCAGGCTTCGAGGTGCTGCGGCGGATCCGGGGCGCCAATCGGGTGCCCGTCATCATGCTGACAGCACGCGGGGAGGAAGTGGACCGGGTGGTCGGACTGGAGATGGGCGCCGACGACTACCTGGCCAAGCCCTTCAGCCCCCGCGAACTGGTGGCCCGCATCCGCGCGGTCCTGCGACGCATGGCCGACACCGGTCAGACGGCCAGCGGCGCCATGCAGTGGGGGCCGCTGCGGATCGACCTGCGCGCGCGCCGCGCCGACGTCAATGACCAGGATCTGGAGCTCACCGCGGCCGAGCTGCGCATTCTCGAGTTGCTGGTTCGCGCCGATACGAAGACGGTGACGCGCGATGAGTTGATGACGCAGGCGCTTGGCCGGCGCCTGTTGCCAACCGACCGGAGCCTGGATACGCATGTCAGCAACCTGCGCCGCAAGCTGGCCAGGGCCACCTCCCGGGTCAGCGTGCAGAGCGTCCGGGGCACCGGTTACGCACTGGCCTTGACGAGCCGTACCGAGGACGGCGAGCCTTAGAAGCGTGAGCTCGCTCTACTGGCGCATCTTCCTGTCCTTCTGGCTGGCCCTGGCGCTGATCCTCGTCGGGACGGTCACGGTGGTCGTCAACAGCGAGATCCAGCGGCGCTTCGCGCAGCCGTGGATCCAGCGTGCCGAGATGTATGCGCAGGCGACGCAGGCCTTCGAGTCCGGCGGAGCCGCCGCGCTGCGCAAGTGGCTGGAGGGTCTGCGCCCGTCGGACATCTTCGGGCTCACCTACATCACCGACTACACCGGCAAGGAGATGCTGGGCCGTTCGGTGCCGGATTTCCTGCGCGATCCGCAGGACAAGGACTCAGCCGCCAAGCGCGCCGCACTGCTGCATCCCACGATCCGTTCCTCGAACGGCCCGCTGGTGCTGGTGGGGCCCGATGGCAAGGCTTTCCACGTCATAGTCGGCCCGCTGCGCTCCGGCCCGCGCATGTTCGGCGAACTGGAGATGCCGGGCGTCTCGACCGCTACCCTGATCATCGCGCTGGTGGTCAGCGCGGCGGTGTGTTTCTTCCTCGCGCGATACCTGGTGGCGCCCATTGACCAGCTGCGCCGGGCCACGCGTCAGATCGCCGCGGGAGATCTCGCGGTGCGCGTGTCTCCCAGATTGCGCGGCAGACGCGATGAGCTGGGGTTGCTCGCTGCCGACCTCGATACCATGTCCGAGCGCGTCCGCAACCTGCTGGAGTCCAAGCAGCAGCTGCTGCGGGATGTATCCCATGAATTGCGTTCGCCGCTGGCAAGGTTGCAGTTGGCGCTGTCGCTTGCCCGCAGGCACGATACGGTGGTCGAGCGTCACCTTGTGCGTATTGCGTGCGAGGCGGACCGGCTCGAGCAGCTCATCGCGCGTTCCCTGAAACTCGCCAGCCTGGAGCGACCGGCGCAAGGGCTGGAGAAAACTCCGGTGGACATGGCGGCGCTGCTTGGCAATATCGCGGACGATGTGGAGATCGAGGCGGATGCTCACGGTTGCAGTGTCACGCTCGATGCGCAGTCCACGCTCGATGTCATGGGAGATCCGGAGCTGTTGCGCAGCGCGATGGAGAATGTCATCCGCAATGCGGTGCGCTATACGCTGCCGGGATCGGGAGTGCAGATCGAGGCGCGTCGTGCCGGAGCCAACATCGAAGTGATCGTGCGCGATGGCGGGCCAGGGGTTCCGGAGAAGGATCTGGCGCTGATCTTCGAACCCTTCTACCGCGTGGATGCGGCACGCAACCGGGCGGTCGGTGGCGACGGACTGGGGCTCGCGATCGCGGCGCGGGCGGTCAGCCTGCACGGTGGCACGATCGAGGCGCGCAATCTGGCGGGCGGCGGCCTGGCCGTCCATGTTGTGTTGCCCGGTCTGCGCGGGCTGCCACCGATCGCGGCCGCCCAGTCGCCACTGGCCCAGGTCGCCGGCGCGACCCCGCTGGATGCGATCGGAGCCGGCCACACCTGACGGCAGGGCGGCCGATGAATCAAAAAGCGCGGCTGATGGGCGCTGCTGCGGCAAAAAGCCACGCCTTTTTGCCGCATTCTCCCATCTTCCGTCGTTGCCCTCCGCCGCCCGAATGGGCGGCTAATAGAAAAGAAAAAGCCGCCCTTGCGGGCGGCTTCCAACGGTGCTCCGGAGGCGAGTTCTGGCGGTGACGTACGGGCCTCAGGGAGGGTGAAAAACCCGCACGCTTGCGCCACACCGGGATAGTTTCAAAACAACCAGGGCGCTCTTGCGAGCCCCCGGTGAATCAGATGCGCAGCACACGGGAAAGTTTACTGGATTCATCCTTCTTTTGAATTGTTGTTTTGCGTTACAAAGCGGGACCTGACGCACGAAAATCGCCGCGCGCGGCCGCGCGCCGGCGCCCGCCGCCCTGTTGGGGTGCACAAGCTTTCTGGAAACTTTCACGCCCGCCGGGACAGGGTGATTCCGCCCGCCAAGCCTGCGCGAGGCGTGTGGGGCGCGCGAGGCTGCTGGTCGGTGGCCGCGCGAAGTCCCCTCCGGTCAGGGGAGCCGCGGCGCCGTCACTTGCGTGACGATCCCCAGGTGAAGCGGGCGGTCGCCAGATAGTTCCACAGCGTGCCCACGATGATGCCGGCACCGGCGGACAGGGCCCACTCGACATCCTTGGAGAACGCGTAGGCGGCCACGCCGATGTTGGCGAGCGCGCCCATGCCGCAGATGGCGTAGAAGCTGAGCAGTCCGCGCGCGAGCCGCATGCCCTTCAGCCGCTGGTCGCGATAGGTGAACAGGTTGTTGAGGAAGAAGTTGGAAGTCATTGCGCACACGGTACCGGCGAGTTGCGCGACGGTGAACGAGGTGTGCGCGCCGAAGAAGAGGGATGTCAGCACCAGGTAGTGCAGCGCCACGCCCGAGCCGCCCACCGCGGCGAAGAACAACAGGCGGGGCGCGATGATGTGACCGATGCGCTTGTCCACCAGCAGCATCAGGTATTCCCAGGCCACCAGCGAGTCGAGCTTGCTCTCACCGTGGATCCGCCGCCGGAACGTGTAGGCCACCTCGGCGAAGCGCAGGGGCCGGCCGGCGGAGGCGAACAGGTCGAGCAGGATCTTGTAGCCGTAGCCGGAGAGATGGCGGGCGGTGGCGCGCATCACGTCCGCCTTGACGACGAAGAACCCGCTCATGGGATCGTGCAGATCCTCCGGCACCAGTCCCCGGGCGAGCCGGCCGGCGAGGCGGCTGATCTCCTGACGGTTCTGCGCCAGATCACCCAGACTGCCGCCGGCGACGTAGCGGCTGCCCACCACGATGTCCAGGTCGCCCGAGCGCAGTTGCTCGAGCATGGCGGGAAGAATGGTTTCGTCGTGCTGCAGATCCGCATCCATGACCGCGACGCAGGGTGCGGAAGTGCTGAGCGCTCCTTCGACGACCGCGGTGGACAGTCCACGCCGGCCGATTCTCTGGATACAGCGCACGCGCGGATCCCGCTGCGCCAACTCCCGCACGACATCGGCCGTGCCGTCCGGCGAATCGTCATCCACGAAGATCAGCTCCCAGTGAATCGGACCCAGAACGGCCTGCAGACGGGTGTGCAGCTCGCCGATGTTCCTGGCTTCCGAGAAGGTGGGTACGACGATCGAAAGATCCGGCATCGGTCGCTCCGTTCCATTGTAAGGACGCGAGCGTGAATTCCCGATTGATCAGGAAGCGGCTGCGCGAACTTCTGGTCGCTGACCGGTATTGTAAGGGCAGTGCGCGGGCTGTCGGGGGCCGAATGTGTAAAGTAACCCGACAGTGCGCCCGTGGGCGGCGCTCGACCGCTTCAGGTGGCGGGGTCCGCGTTCAGGGTCTGAGTTTCAGTACGACGCAACACCACGCGTGAGCGTCGCAGGCAAGTCAGGATTCTCGGGCCACGAAGCAGATAGCGGTGGAAGAGGCGACGCGGGCTCTGCAGCAGCCGGTACAGCCACTCCAGGGCCATGCCCTGCATCCAGCGCGGCGCGCGCTTCTCCGCGCCGGTGATGAAATTCAGCGAGGCGCCCACGCACAGCGCAAGTCCCCGCGCCACGTTGCGCGCCTGGAGCAGCTGCGCAATCTCCTCCTGCTGCGGCGAGCCGACGGCCAGGAAGCAGAAGCGGAACGGGCTCGCGTCCTCGATGAAGCTCAGGCAGCACTCCACGGCCATGGGATCCTTGATGAAGCCCATCGGCGGGTTGTGGTGGCGCAGATTCTTCAGCCCATAGGTGGCGGCGATCTGCTGGGCCTGCTGCTCGCTGCCACCGATCAGCACGATGCGATCATCCGGCTGGGCGACCTGGGACAGCAGTTTTACCGTGAGATCCGAGCCGGTGCACACGGGCAGGCGCACGCCCTTGAGAAGACGCACGATGCGCGCGGCGACGCGGCTGTCCATGAGCACGAACGAGGCGGCACGATAATGCGCGCGAAATGCGGCATCCTCGTGATAGCGGATCAGGTGATCGACGTTCGGGGTGACGACGTAACCGTAGCGGTCCGCGCCGAAACGCGCCGCGACGGTGGTGAATTCCGGCAGGTCGAAGTCGTCGATGACGTGCACGATCTCGCGCAGCACGCCGGTATCGGTCAGGGACCGGGGGGCGGGCGCGTAGCCACCGCGGGCGACGGGCGCCACAGCCTTCAGGCTCAGCGCGGGCGCGAGCGAAAAGCTGTTTTTCTGACTACCCTGCCTGTTATCGGTCATGACGGACCCTTCAACTGACTCAAGCCCCCCCGCATTCGTCTGCTGCCGCCACTCGGTCAACCACTACGCGAAGCGCGTGCTGGAGGGAACCGTGGCAGCGAGTTGGTTTAATTGTCTCCCGATGAAGGCGCGCATGCTACACAAGTCTCCTGGAGTTGTGACCCGCGTCAGGATGAAATGTTGCATTCCAACGCGAGTGTGAGCGCGTTCGCTCTCCGTGAGTTCTCTTTATGAAGTCCGATCAACGCGCCGTTTTCTAATATGTAATTCACGTCCCTGTTACCTTGCGCGCGCGCACAAGCGGGCGCGCGCGTCGCCAGATGAATTTTTTTTGTCCGCCCGCGCACCCGGAATGGCTTGACATAATGCCGATCGCTGTACTGGTGCCGAATAGGGACGATTGAAGATCATTTAAGTACCGGAATTCAGCGCGTTATCACGGCTACCTGATACGAGTTCCGAGCACGCGGTTCGAGACCAAGGGCTTAGGGTCGCCGAGCGCGCCCGACGTGGCACCTGAGCACCCCGAGCCGCGCCGCGCTCGCCCAGCCCGCGCTGCGGATCACCGGAATCGAGCACTCCCGCCGGACGTCGTGTCTGTGCCGAACTCGCCGTAAATCGAATCCCCATCTTCGCATCCCGGTGCGGGGCGCCGGTCTGGCTCTTCTAGTTGCGATTTGCCTGCCGCGAGTGCCGCGCTTGCGAACGACTGCCCGCGAGCCATGATCGCCCGTCGGCGCCGCTCCGCGGTGAGCGGATCGAGCATTCTGTGACGCAGATCACGCGCGCTGGCGCACCGTTCACACCGTTTACGCCACGGCGGCGGTGTCGGGAAAATTTACAGCTGGAACCGGCGACGCGATCGGATCCAACAGCCTCGTGGCGCCTTCCACGTGACCCGCAGGTGAGTCAGCTCGGCGCCGGGCCGCGCTCGCGCACTGCGCCACAAAGTGATGCGCGGCGCACGCACGCCACGAAGTTTGCCACGTAAAGTCACCTCGCGCGTTGGCGTTGATAATGACTGCAGTTGCTTGCTTTCACTCAGCTTTCTTAAGCCGAGATCGGCGCGGGAGTGTGACGCAATCGCCCGCTTGCCACGATCCGTTGTGTTGCAGTGATGGCCGGCCGGCTGCGCGCGGATGCATCGCGTGATCGAGATTGCCGACCACGGAAAAACGCGCGCCCTGACGTCACGCCGTCGAGCGCAGAGCAAATACCGGAAACCGCAGGAGTCAGCGTGAGCAGCGAGACAGAGGTGGCGATTGTCGGAGCAGGGCCCTACGGACTGTCCATCGCCGCGTATTTGCGCGAGCGCGGCGTCAGTCATCGCATATTCGGACCGGCGATGCGCAACTGGCGCGAGGCCATGCCCGCGGGCATGCATCTGAAGTCGGATGGCTTCGCCTCCAATCTCTGCGACCCGGCCCGGCGACACACACTCGAGCGATACTGCGCGCAGCACGCCCTGCCATATGACTCGCACGCGCTGCCGGTCAGCCTCGCCACGTTCGTGGCCTATGGGCTCGACTTCCAGTCCGCCTGCGTGCCACAACTGGAAGAACAGCACGTCACGCGGCTCGGGCAGGCGCTCGGCCGTTTCACGCTGGATCTGTCCCGGGGCAGCTCGCTGACGGCGCGACACGTTGTCGTTGCCACCGGCATCAGCCACCTGGAATATCTGCCTCCTCAGCTGGACAGCCTGGGTCCCCAGCGCTGCTCGCACAGCAGCGCGTGCAGCGATCCGGGCCGTTTTGCCGGGCGCAGCGTGCTGGTGCTCGGTGCTGGTGCGTCGGCCACAGATGTTGCAGTCCTGTTGCACAAGGCCGGCGCAAGAGTGGAACTCGTCGCCCGGCACGCACTCCAGTTTCATTTGCCGCCTGGCCAGGGACCCCGGCCTCTCCTGCAGCGCGTGCGTCGGCCGCATCTGGGTCTCGGGCCGAGTCTGAGGTCGACGCTTTACACGACTGTGCCGGGACTGTTCCGCATGCTGCCCGCTGCGTTGAGGCTTCGCATCGTGCGGCGGCATCTGGGACCCGCCGGTGGCTGGTTCATCAAGGAGCCGCTGTTCGAGAGCGTGACCGTGCATGAGGGTTACACGCTTCAGGACGCACGCCCGGACTCGGGCGGGGCCGTGCTCCGCTTCCGACATAGCGGTGGCGGGACACTGGAGCGCCGGGTCGATCACGTCATCGCCGCTACCGGGTATCGGGCATCGCTCGAGCGGTTGCCGTACCTGGATTCGGATCTGCGCCACAGGGTGCGGGTCGCCGGCGACTATCCGGTGCTGTCGCGCCACTTCGAAAGTTCGGTGCCGGGCTTGCATTTCGTCGGCTTGCTCGCCGCCGGGAGCTTTGGGCCGCTGATGCGTTTCGCCCTGGGAGCGCACTACACCGCGCGCCGGCTGGGCTCGCGCCTGGGCACCGCCCGCCCGATTCGCTCCGCGGAATCCGCCGCGCAGGTCGTGCACTCTTGAGCGATCGGGCAACAGGGCAAGTGCGAGTCGAGCGCGTACTGCCGGACGCTCGTGTACCCGCACAGATCGTGGTATCGGGGCGCACCACGCCCGTGACGCCGGCCGCACCCGCCGTATCGCACACGCAGGTTCCGGTCGCGATATTCGATAACTTCTGGGCCACGACGCTGTCCTTCATCACGTCCCTGGGCAGTCGCGGCGTGCCGCTTCATATCTACGGCAGTGGCGCGGGACGCTGGTCGCGTTACGCCACGCGTCATACCAAGTGTCCTTCGGTCGATGACGCTGAGCAGTTCCTGCCCTGGTTGCGCGCTCGCGTTCGCAGCGGAGAGATCAGGCGGGTGGCGCCGACCACGGACCTCATTGCCTACTATGTGTCGGCCATCCGGGAGGAGTTCGCACCCGAGGTGCGCCGCACGATCGCGCCTCTCGATGAACTCGAGTCCTGCCTGATCAAGACGCGCTTTGCGGCGGCCTGCGTCCGTGCTGGCCAGCCGACGCCCGCCATCGTCTGCGATGACGAGCCGGAGGCTGCGATCGAGGCCGGGCGGCAGCTGGGCTTCCCGCTGATGATGAAGCCCAACTCGCATCTGGGCGTCGGATCCGGGCAGCGGGGTCAGATCATCCGCAATGCCGAGGAGCTGCGCGCGGCGTACCGCCCGTACGCCATGGCTCCGGGCCAGGACTCGCTCGCGGCACGCTATCCGGAATTGCGCTGGCCGTTGCTGCAGAAATTCATTCCTTCGGCGCGTTCCCGCGTCTTCAGCATCAGCGGCATCAAGGACTCCAGCGGTGGCATCGTCGCGGCGTCACTGTCCTGCAAGCGTCGCCAGTGGCCGCCCGATGTCGGAATCAGCACCTCGCAGATCACATGCAACGATGCGCGCATCCTCGCGACGGGCCTGCAGACAGTCAACCGTCTGTTGTCGCGAGGGCTGTTCGAGCTCGAGCTGCTGGTCAACGGCACGGAACTGCTGGCCATCGATCTGAACCCGCGTGCCTTCGGATTCATTGCGCTCGACATCGCCCTCGGCAACGACCTGCCGTGGCTGTGGTTGCGTTCCACGCTGCGTGCTCTGGAGCCGCGGACCATTCCCGCGACGCGGCCCGTCATGGAGTCGCGCCTGCTGATTCCCTACTCGATCAATCGAGTCGTGGGTGCTCTGCTGAGTGCGCGCCACGGCAAGCCGGAAGAGGAGGATGCCCATCCCCCCGCCGAAGCTTCCGTATCGATGCTGGGCAGCTGGGACGATCCAGTGCCGATGCTGTTGAGCAACCTGAGTCTGCTGCGCCACCCGGGCAGCCTGCTGCGCCCATACGTACGCGCGGCGCTGCGCAATCGGCGCGGCGCGGACGGTCCGCTACGCTGAAGCGCCTCAGGAGAAGGGGTGCCGCAGCACGTCGAGCAGCAGCTTCTCCAACTCGACTGCTTCGATTCGCGTACCGGCCCGACTGTGCCACCAGGAATCCGGATCGAAGTCCGAATAGCCCGATCCTCGCACCATCACGGTGGCATTCACGCCTTTGAGGGCACGGTCCAGCACGCGTCGTGTGCGCCGTGAGTGATCCTTCGTGCAGACGAACACCACGGTGCGCCAGCCGCCGGCCGCGATCCATCCGCGCAATGCGGGACCCTCGTCCTCGGTCCCGCGCACGGTCTGAGGGATTTCCTCCACTGCCGTGACTCCAAGATCCTTGAGCTGCTGGCGGGCCACGGCGGCGGCGTTGAAGTAGGGCACGCCCCGCCGCAGGAACTCCCGATCCGTCGCATCCGGCGGATCGGGGAACAGCGCGATGCGTGGCGCCACGCCGGCCTGGACCAGGTCCGCGGCTTCGAGCACGCCGGCGCCATCGGCATCGGTCGAGATCACGATGATGTCGGCATGGGTCACGGGATCCTCTGCCATCAGTGCGTGACCCGCCGAGCGCAGCAACGCTTCGCGCGGGCCGCGCGCGAACGCAAGGATTGCGACCAGGAGCAGGGCTACCAGGAGCAGAATCAGCGGCAGCCGCCTGAGAGAGCGTCCGGGCATGAGCGAGGGGGGCTTCGGTGCGGTCCGATGGAAGGTCTGAGGTTGCGGCGCGGCGCCGGGCCTGCCGCCCGGTATGTCTCAGTAAGCCCGGTCGTCCCCCTTGAGCAACATGACCACGGTGCGCAGCAGGATGCGCAGGTCGAGCCACACCGACCAGTTGTTCAGGTACTCGATATCGAACTTGACGCGCTCGCTCATCTTGTCGAGCGTCTCCGTCTCACCGCGCAGGCCGTTGACCTGCGCCCAGCCGGTGATGCCCGGACGGACCTTGTGGCGGATCATGTAGCCGCTGATCAGCTTGCGATACTGCTCATTGTGCGCGATCGCGTGCGGCCGCGGACCGACCAGACTCATCTTGCCCTGCAGGACGTTCAGGATCTGGGGCAGCTCATCGAGCGAGGTGCGGCGCAGGAAGCGGCCGAAGGGCGTGACCCGCTGGTCGGTCTTGGTGGCCTGGGTGATCACGGCGCCGTCCTCGCAGACCGTCATGGTGCGGAACTTGTAGACGTTGATGAGTTCGCCGTTGAGTCCATAACGGCGCTGACGGAACAGCACCGGCCCGCGCGAGGTGAGCTTGACGCCCGCGGCGATCAGAGCCATCAGCGGAGCGGCGAAGATCAGACCCAGGCTGGCCACCACGATGTCGAAGGCACGCTTGAAGACCGCGTCCATGCCGTGGAAGGGCGTGTCGCAGACCGACAGCGCCGGTATGCCGTTGATGTCCACGAGCCGTCCCTGAATCATCTCGAAGGCGAACACATCCGGGATGAAATAGATCGAGGCGGTCGTGTCGCGCAGCTCGCGCACCATCTCGCCAATGCGCGGTACGTTGCTCAGGGGCAGGGCGATGTAGATGGCGGTGACGCCGTGCTTGCGTGCGAAATCGGCTACGTCCTTGCAGTGGCCGACCAGCTTGTCCGCATCGATGACGTGCGAGACCCGGTCCGCGCTGCGGAAATCGAAGAAGCCGAGAAATCCGGCCTGGGGCAGGCGGCGCAGCAGCTCGAAGCCCACCGTGTTGGCGCCGATGATGATGAAGCTCGGCGCGCCGGTGCCACTGGCGAGGATCGACTGGATGCGGGCGCGCAGCGCGTGCGCGCCGCACAGCGCGAGCGGGGTGATCAGGAACCAGCTCAGCATCACTGCCCGCGAGAACACCGCCGATACCTTGAAGGCGAATGCCAGCAGCAGCAGCGTGGCCACGACCGCGCCCCAGTGAAGGATGACGCCGCGGATGTTGATCGACAGGGGCCGCCCTGGCAGGTGGCTGTCGCTGTTGGAGCGGGCCAGGATGGGTCCGGAGATCAGGTACGACACCAGACCCACCAGCGCGGTGGTGCTGGTGAAGCGGCCGCCCGTGAAGAGCACGCAGGCGAACAGCGTCAGCGCCACGACGAGCGGATCGAGCTGCTTGAGCAAGGCCAGGATGGCCGGTTCGACGTTGCCGAAGCGGACGCGCCGCTGCGATTGCGCCGTGGAACCGGAGACAGATCCGACTACCGCCGCCAAGGGAGGCCTCCGCTTGCTCTTTTCTGATCGGAGCATTCAGCTGGGGTCGCTAGTTCAGCACCCCGCGCGGGCTCCTGCATAACGCGCGCGCAAAATTGTGAATTGGCTCGCATCGATTCCGGAGTGCAACTCGCGTACCAGCGCGGGGACATGCGGCGAAGCTCGCGTCTCGTAGGTCCCGCCAGTGTGCCGGAGCTGCCTTTCAGGGCCATTTCAATGCGCGCGACGCCTCGGACCTCCGTGTCGCGCGTGGAGCCTGCCGCAGGCTGTGCCGCGCCTGCCCCGGACTGGATCGGCGCTGCCCGAAATTGGGTCGGCGTTATGTGAAAAGACAGCGCCGGCCCCGAGTAAGGTTTACTTGCCTCGCGGCAGGGGCGACATGCGCGGCCGCCCAGCTCGAGCAGCTGGCGATGCGGGTCGCGCAGCGGGAGACGCGAATCGCGCGCACTGCGGTTCTTTCCATCGAGGTCGACACCCCATCCGCGAGCCACAGCCGCACGTCGGACTTCCTTACAGCGCACGCTGTCACCACCCAAAGACGCGATAGCCGACGCACGCGGCCATTCGCGTAGCGTCGATCCTTCCGTGATCGATGGCGCACTCGAGTAGCCGTGCGCGGAAAAATCTTGGCTCGGTGGCGTCGAAGATTCTTACATCCACAGCGTCAAGTGCCGGCACGCGTTCCTGATCGCAGCGCCATTTCGCGGCTCGAGTGCGCGCGCCTGTCATCGCGAGCGCCGGGGTGGCGCGGCGCAAGGCCGGGCAGGCGCGGCGCGCGGATGAAAATTTCGTTACCGGATTCTTACGGTCTGCCATGTCCGTGGGATCTTCAGCGGAAGGAAATGCGCCACCTGCGCGCGAATTTTTTTTGCGCGCGCTGTCGTTGGACGGCGCGGGGCGCGCATTATGTCACGACTGCGGTAAATACGTGCGTATTCCGGCTGCTCGCGCTGCCCGAAGCGCGTGTCACCGCGCCGCGCCAGCTCTCCCGTGTGCCTCCGGGCGCGGGGCGGAGCGCGCCGGATGCCGGAAATTCCAGCTCCGCGACCTCAGGGCGCGGCTGCCATGGGGTCGCTGTGCGGCCGGCACGCCGCCACTGCGCCGATTCCAACACGGAGTTGGAAACCCGGCGCGGCGGCGGCCGAGAAGAAATATTTGTGAACCATGTCCGCGGGCGGTCGCTGTTATGAGACAATTTGTAGGACTCGCGGAATGCTGCTAAAAACAACCCGCACGCGCGTTTCAGTTTTTCCACTTGCAGTGGTTGCAATGGGTCGGGACGTCGGTGCAGGCGTCACCTAACGTTGAAGAGTCGAGGCATATGCGAGTGAGTAAAACTGCCCTGTTGGGCATCGCACTGTCGATGCTGGTCGCGGCCTGCGGCGGTTCGAGCCTGGCCGATCCGGCCAGCGCCCCCGAATCCGGTCCCCCGCCGACCACGCCGGTGCCTGGCACGATTGCCATTGATCAGCCCGCCTACACGGTGGACCAGAGCGCCGGATCGGTCACCGTTACCGTGGATCGTGAAGGTGGCTCCAATGGCGCCGTGACGGTTGATTACGCCACGAGTGACAACACGGCGGTCGCGGGCACCGATTACACCGCCACGATGGGAACGCTGAGTTGGGCTGACGGCGATGCCGCAGCCAAGACGTTCAGTGTCCCGATCAGCGCTGCGACGGGCTTCAACGGTACCAAAGCGTTCAACCTCACACTTTCCAACGTGACCGGCGGGGCGACCCTGGGAACGAGTGCGGCAACCGTCACCATCACGGGTGCCGGAGTGCCCGGCGCGGCTGGCAGCATCTCGCTGTCCGCGTCTGCGTATTCGGTCAATCAGAATGGTGGCAAGGTCACCATCACGGTGAACCGCGTCGGTGGGAGCACAGGCGCCGCCAGCGTCGACTATGCGACTGCGGACGACTCCGCCATGGCGGGCACCGACTACACGGCCAAGAGCGGTACGCTGAACTGGGCTGATGGAGATGCGGCGGCGAAGACGTTCTCGGTCAGCGTCAGCAATGCCACTCCCTTCAGCGGTACGCGCGATTTCACGGTCTCGCTTTCGAACGTGGGTGGCGCGTCGATGGGCACACCGTCCACCGCGACCGTGACGATCACCGGCAGCAGCACGAGCACGCAGCCACAGGCGGGCACCCTGGCCTTGTCCGCCTCGAGCTATTCGATCCAGCAGAGCGCGGGTTCCGTGCAGATCACAGTCAAGCGCACGGGCGGATCCAGCGGCGCCGCCAGCGTGAAGTACGCGACCTCCAACGGTTCAGCCGTCTCGGGGACGGACTACACCTCGGCGAGCGGTACGTTGAACTGGGCTGACGGCGATTCGAGCGCGAAGACCTTCATGGTCTCCGTCAGCACGACTGCATTCACCGGCAGCAAGACGTTCACTGCCACACTCTCGAATGCATCGGGCAGCACCCTCGGTTCGCCGTCCAGCGCCACGGTCACGATCGCGGGCAGCGGGTCCACGCAATCCCAGCCGGGGACCGTGGCTCTGTCGGCCTCGAGCTATTCGATCCAGCAGACAGCCGGCACGGTACAGGTAACCGTGAAGCGCACGGGCGGATCCAGCGGCGCCGCCAGCGTCAAGTACGCAACGTCCAACGGATCAGCCGCATCGGGCACAGACTACACCTCGGCGAGCGGTACGCTGAGCTGGGCGGACGCCGATTCGAGCTCCAAGACCTTCTCGGTCACCGTGAGCACGACTGCGTTCACCGGCAGCAAGACGTTTACCGTCACGCTCTCCAACGCCAGCGGTGCAACCCTGGGCTCGCCCGCGAGCGCCACAGTGACCATCGTGGGCAGCGGTGGAAGCAGCAGCAGTGGCTGCGCGCAGAACAGCAGCTCCTACACGACCACGGGTGCCTTCGACTCCACGGACTTCGGCAACTACGTCGTGAACAACAACAACTGGGGCGGTACTCCGAACCAGAAGCTGTGGGCGAACGACCAGAACTGCTGGGGCGTGACCACCTCGGCCACGACCGAGCAGAACTCCGTCAGCTCCTACCCGAGCGTCACGCGCGGCTGGTCCCAGAACGGGGACATCATGCAGCAGCTCTCGACGGCCGGTACGCAGGACTGGACCACCAAGAGCGGCATGGGCGTGCAGGTGAGCGCCATCACCAAGGCGCAGATCCACTGGGCCTTCACCGCGCCGACCACGGTGCCCAATCGCTGGCTGGGTCTGATGGACATTTACTTCCACTCGACCAACTCACCCTCGTACACGCAGTTCCCGCCGGTGGTGGACCTGATGATCGACCAGTCGATCATGGACCAGCCTCTGAGCGATCAGCCGACGGCGACGTCAACGTTCTACGCGGCGACTGCGAGTCAGGATCACGCGACGGTGGTGACGCTGGGAGGGGTGAAGTACGTGGTGTACATCGACGACTCCGACGAGGTGGCCTACCACTCCTCGGGCGGACACACGATCCACCTGTTCACCGCGCCGACGACTTTCAGCGACGGCACGGGCCCGAGCTGGGGGACGCATGATGGACGGCATGATCTGAAAGCGATCATCAACTACTTCATGCAGGCGAATCCCAAGGACGACAGCGGCAACGCGCTGAAATTCGCCAACGGCTCGACGGTGACGAGTGCACTGATCTCCAGCAGCCTGTACCTGAACGCGATCAACGCGGGCTGGGAGATTGACGTGGGCACCTCGTTCACGAACACAGCCTTCTGCGTGGCCATGCAGTCCGAGCCGGATTGCCCGTAAAGACAGTCGGCCACGAGATCAGCAGCGGGGG
>DATKLO010000068.1:0-58573 GCA_035542375.1 Steroidobacteraceae bacterium
AGGCGCCGCTCCAGCCGACGCAGGTCCTGGCCCCAGTCCAGATCCGAATCCACCAACACCAGCTCCGGGTGTGGCGCCAGCTCGTTGAAGTAGGGGAAATAATCGGGATTCGCGCGCCACAACAGCGTCACCTGCCAGCCCACGAGCGCCACCAGCAATGTTCCGCCGGACCAGGCAAGGGTCCGGTTGGGCAGATCGCGCAGGAAGGCCCACGCACGCGCGATCGCATACGCTCCGCCGAGCGCCATGAAGGGATATAGGATCAACACGTGGCGGATGCCGATGTTGATCCGGCTGAACGAACTCGCGAACACGAGGAGTGACACGAACAGGACGGCCGGCGCCAGCCGCCATACGTCGCGCTCACGCCAGCCATCGCGCGCCAGCAATCCCATTCCCAGCGGTCCTGTCACGAGCAGCGGCAGTGGCGTCTTCACTGCCAGGGCCACGAGGTAGAAGTACCACCAGCCGTCCTTCTTCAGTTGACCCAGCAGGAACGACAGATGTCCGGTGTCATTGTGGGCCTTCAGGGCCGCGATGCCTTCGGCGAAGTCCCAGAAAGCCTCCGGCAGCCGCAGGTGTGTCAGGATGGAATAGAGCGTCGCATGCGCCGCGGCGTCGCCATGAAACAGGAAGGGGAGCACCCACGCGAAGCGCGGGGGAAGTTCAGTCAGGTCGATGGAGCGGCGCCCGTACGCCAGGACGATGGGGACCACGAGCGCGAGAAGCGCCAGCCCGAAACCTCCCAGCCGTCCCCAGCCACTCGCCGGCCATGCCACCTGCCGCAGCGCGAGCCTGACGACCACCAGTACCAGCGCGCCGATGCCGATGTAGGGCACTGCGGACAACTTCGTGCCGACGGCGACGCCTGCGGCAAGGCCGAAAAGGATCGCATCCCGTCGGGAGCCGCTCACGATCCAGATTTGCAGCAGATACAGCGCCAGTAGCGTTGTCGCGGTACCAGGTATGTCCAGGGCGGCCAACGCGCCGTGACCGATGATCGGCGGCACCGAGGCAAGCAACAGCACCGCAAGCAGCGCCTCGCCTTCCGAAGCATTCACGCGGCGGGCCCACAACCATGCGGCCCACAGAAGCAGCGCCAGAAATGGCAACGCGCCCAGTCGCGCGAGTGTCAGGGTCCGATCGTACTTGCCCCCCTCGTACAGGATGTCGATGCCTTCCTGTGTACCGTCGGGTGGCGGCGTTCCGAAGGAGTGAGACCCGGTCAGGAACGGTCCCAGAGCCAGCATGACGCGCGCGATGGGCGGATGTTCGGTGTCGTATTCGTACTTGCCGCGGTCGAGCAGCTCGAGCCCCGCTGCCAGATGCTCGGGCTCATCCCAGGTGTGACCGAACACACGCCAGGTGCTGGCCGCCAGCAGGCAGGACACCAGGATCAGAAGTGCGAGGAAAAGGCGCGACAAGCGCCGGGCGGTGTCAGACACCGAAGGGATGTCGCAGGACGATGGTCTGCTCCCGATCGGGACCGGTGGAGATCATGCCGATCGGTACATTGACCAGCGACTGCAGGCGTTCGAGATAGCGCCGTGCATTGGCCGGCAAGGCCTCATAGTCGGTAATACCGACCGTGGACTCACGCCAGCCCGGCATCTCCTCGTAGACGGGCTCCACCCCCGCATAACCATCGATGCACAGCGGCGGCTCGGCAACCACCTCCCCGTCGATCCGGTAGCCGACGGCGATCCGGATCGTATCCAGGCCATCGAGCACGTCGAGCTTGGTGATGCACAGGTTGCTGACGCTCGAGTGCACGATCGCGCGGCGCAGCGCCACCGAGTCGAACCAGCCGCAGCGGCGCCGTCGGCCGGTCACGGAACCGAATTCGTGTCCGACGCGCGAGAGATGCTCGCCGTATTCGTCGAACAGTTCCGTCGGAAAGGGCCCCGCGCCGACTCGCGTCGTGTAGGCCTTGACGATTCCGATCACTTCATCGAAGCACCGCGGTCCGAGACCCGTGCCGGTGCCCGCGAAACTCGCCGTCGTGTTGGAGGAAGTCACGAACGGGTACGTGCCCAGATCCACATCCAGCATCGCACCCTGCGCACCCTCAAACATGACGTTGGCGCCCTCCTTGCGCAGCGAATGCAGAGCGAGGGTGACATCGGTGACCAGCGGCTCGATCCGCCCGGCCAGCGCGAGCTGCTGGTCGAGAGTCTTCTGGAAATCCACGGGCGGCTGCCGGAAGTAGTGCTGCAGCACGAAGTTGTGGAAATCCAGGACCTCGCCCAGGCGCGCCGCGAAACGGTCGCGCAGGAACAGATCCGCCACGCGCACGGCGCGCCGCGCCACCTTGTCCTCGTAAGCCGGACCGATGCCGCGGCCGGTGGTGCCGATCGCGTTCGGACCGCGCGCCCGCTCGCGGGCGCGGTCCAGCTCCACGTGCGAAGGCAGGATCAGCGGACAGTTCGGGGAGATGCGCAGACGCTCGAAGACCGGCACGCCCTGCTCGATCAGCGTGGCGCTTTCCGTCATCAGCGCTTCCAGGGACAGCACCACACCGTTGCCGATGTAGCAGCGCACCTGGTCGCGCAGGATCCCCGACGGAATCAGTGAAAGGATGGTCTTGCGGCCGCCGATGACGAGGGTGTGCCCGGCGTTGTGTCCGCCCTGGAAGCGGGCCACGGCGGCGGCTCGCTCGGTGAGCAGGTCCACGACCTTGCCCTTGCCCTCATCGCCCCACTGCGTGCCGATGATGACGACGAATTTACCCACGCTCGCCTCTAACGCACCAGGTAAAGGAGGATCACGCCCACCAGCATGCTGCCGAGGCCCGCAATGCGCAACTCGCGGTCGGTGACCTCCAGCAGGCGGGCGAAGGCACGCTTGACGCCACGCGGGTGCAGGAACGGCGCGATGCCTTCGAACACGAAAAACAGCGCCAGCGCGGCGAGCAGATCGGAGAGATTCAAGGACACGGTCGTCTCGTCGCGGCCTTCAGCGCTTGGTGGCCGAACCGGCGTCCTTCAGGTACTTGAAGAACTCGCCATCCGGGGTGATGACGAGCAGGTCGCCATCCTTGCCGATGGAACGCTCGTAGGCCTGCAGACTGCGGTAGAACGCGTAGAACTCGGGATTCTTCGAGTAGGCCTTGGCATACGTCTGGGCCGCGAGCGCATCCGCATCACCGCGCACACGCAGAGCATCCCGCTCGGCGTTGGCCAGGATTTCCGTCCGCTCGCGCTCTGCGGTGGCGCGAATGCGCGCACTGGCGCTCTGCCCTTCGGCCCGTGACAGCGCAGCCTTCTTCGCGAAGTTCTGCTTCATGCTCTCATAGACACGCGCACTGACGTCGTCGGGCAGATCGATGCGCTGCACACGCACGTCCACCAGTTCGATGCCGAGATTGGCCACGCTGCGGCTGGCCTGACCGAACATGTCGCCAGTCACTGCGGCGCGCTCAGCGGACACGATCTGCTCGAGGGTGCGCTGCGCGACCACGCTCTTGATGCCGTCCTTGACGATTTCGGCGAGCCGCTCGCCGGCGCGGTCTTCCTCGCCACCGGTGGCCTGGAAGTAGCGGGAGGCATCCTTGACGCGCCACTTCACGTAGAAGTCCACGATCAGGCCGCGGTTGTCATTGGTCAGGAAAGTCTCGCCCGTGTAGGAGAGCGACAGGATGCGGCGATCGAACTTCACGACCTGGTCCCACGGCCACTTCCAGTGCAGCCCGGGCGAGTAGTCCAGTCCGACGATGGCGCCGAACTCGGTGCGCAGCGCGATCTGTGCCTCGGTAATGGTGAACAGCGAAGTGGCCGCCACGATGAGCAGCGTACCCACGACGACCAACGGTATTGCACGGGATGACATCAGCGCTCTCCCCGCGCCCGCGCTTCGACCGTCACGGAATCCGGTTCCTTGCCCTGAACCGCGGCGGAATTCTGCGATTCCGTGGTCTCCGGCTCGCTGCGCGCACCGGTTGATTTCTCCAGCAGCTTGTCCAGCGGCAGGTAGAACATGTTACCGCCATTGCTGCCGCCGGCCTTGCCGTCGATGAGCACTTTGTGCGAGCGGGCGAGAATGCTTTCCATGACTTCCATGTAGAGGCGCCGCCGGGTGACCTCGGGGGCCTGCGAGTAGGCGGACTCGATCTGCGAGAAGCGCTCCGCCTGTCCCACGGCGATGGCCGTCACCTGCGCCCGATAGGCTTCCGCGTCCTGCTGCATTCGTGCAGCGGCGCCCTGCGCCACCGGCACGATGTTGTTGGCGTAGGCTTCCGCCTCCTTCTGCAGTCGCTCCTGGTCGGCGAGCGCCTTGTTGGCATCACGCTGCGAGGGAACGACGGCTTCCGGCACCTGCACATCCGTGAGATTCACGGTGGTGACCGTGATGCCGGCGTTGTAATAGTCGAGCGTATGCTGGATCAGCTCCTTGGAGCGGCGCGTGATCAGCGGACGCGTGGCACCGACCAGCACATCCTCGAGCTTGCTGCGGCCGACGATCTCACGGATGGCCATCTCGCTGACTTCGCTCAGCGTGATCTCCGGATCCTTGACACGGAACAGCTTCTTGATGGGATCGGTGAACTGGTATTGCACGGCGAAGCGCAGATCCACCAGGTTCACGTCCGCGGTCAGCACGCGCGACTTGTACTCGCTCGAGTTGACGCTGCCCACATTGACCTTGGTGAGCGTCTCGATGGGCCAGGGCCAGTGCAGACCCCAACCCGGATAGCGCACGTCCACGAACTTGCCGAAGCGCAGGATGATGCCGCGCTCGGCGGCCTTGATCTGGAAGAAGCCGCTGGCCAGCCAGATGCCGATCGCAAGGATCACGACGATGAGCAGCAACGTGCCGCCCTCGCCGCCCTTGCCACCGGGACGCAGCAACGACTCCAGGCGGCGCTGCCAGCCCTTCAGTCGCTCGTCGAGGTCCGGCCCCCCACCCTGCCCGGGACGGCGGCCCCACGGATTGTTCTGACCCGGTTGATTCCACGCCATAGAGATTGTGAGCCTGGCACCCTGTGCGCCGTAGAGGTTTCAGCGCAGCTTGGTCGCGTGCCGCCCGGCAGCGCCCGAAACGGCGGTCGATTGTAGGTAGGCGGTCCCTGCGGCACAAGGCATATCCACCCCCTGCGTCTCGAGGATCCGCACGCCGGGCGTCCTGGCCAGGGCCAGGAGCTCCACATCCGGCAGTTCCACGCGCAGTTCGATGGAACCATCCTCCGCGGTCTGCTCCGCGCGAACCGCCTTGGCGGCGTATAGCTGCGAGCGCAGCGCACCTGCACTTGCGGGAAGCCGCACGCGGGCGCTGCGTACGAAACGCGACAGCCGTTCGGCCACGGCGTCGGTGAGCAGATTAAGTCCAGTCCGCTTCGCGGCCGAGATCCACACAGCCGCGGCCTGTCCGTTGGCGTCCCGGTCCAGACGCGGCGCCATTTCGAGGCGATCGATCTTGTTGTACACGCTGATCTGTGGAATCCCCGCCGCGCCGATCTCCGCCAGCACCTCGTTCACGTGCATGATGTGGTCATCGCGGCGCGCATCGCTCGCATCCACCACATGCAGGAGGATCGTCGCTTCGCGGGCTTCCGTGAGCGTCGAGCGGAAGGCCGCCACGAGTTCGTGCGGCAGTTCGCGGATGAATCCAACTGTGTCGGCCACGACGACGCCCGTCCCGCCCGGCAGAGTGATCCGCCGCACCGTCGGGTCGAGTGTTGCAAACAGCTGGTCGGCGACATAAGCGTCCGCGCCAGTCAGCGACCTGAACAGTGTCGACTTGCCCGCGTTGGTGTAGCCGACCAGCGCCAGCGACGGCACCGGAATCTCGGCGCGCATCTGTCTGCCCGTCTCGCGCTGCAGGGTGATCTTCTCCAGCCGCTTGGTCAGCACGCGAACGCGCTGGCCGATCAGGCGCCGGTCGGTCTCGAGCTGCGTCTCGCCAGGACCGCGCAGACCGATGCCACCCTTCTGCCGCTCGAGGTGCGTCCAGCCGCGCACGAGGCGGCTGCTGATGTGTTGGAGCTGCGCGAGTTCCACTTGCAGCTTGCCTTCGAAGCTGCGCGCGCGCTGCGCGAAGATATCGAGGATGAGACCGTTGCGATCGAGCACGCGCCGGTTCGTGAGCTTCTCGAGATTGCGCTCCTGACTGGGCGATAGCGCGTGATCCACGAGCACGACATCGGCTTCACTGGCCGCAGCGAGGTCACTGAGCTCCTGCGCCTTGCCGCTGCCCATGAAGTAACGCGGATCCGGACGCTCGCGCCGGCCCGTAAGCGTGGCCACGGGCACGGCTCCCGCCGAGACGGCGAGCTGCCGGAATTCCTCCAGGTCCTCGGATTCGACGGGTGAGCCCAGACCCAGACGCACCAGTACGGCGCGTTCACCGCTGCGCGGGCGCTCGAAGCTCTTCATGGGCTGAGCCCAAAGGAGATCATTCGGCGGGAGCGGTCTCCGGCGCGGCGCCGCCGTCCTCGGCCGCCAGGCGCACATTGCGCGCCGGCACGACCGTGGAAATGGCGTGCTTGTAGACCATCTGACTCACGCTGTTCTTGAGCAGAACGACGAACTGATCGAACGAATCGATCTGGCCCTGCAGCTTGATGCCGTTCACCAGATAAATCGATACGGGGACCCGCTCCTTGCGTAACGCGTTCAAAAATGGGTCTTGCAGCGACTGGCCTTTGGCCATCGGGTTCTCCTTGTTTTCCACACACAACTTTTAATTGTTCGAAACGAATCGCCAGCGACTTCCCCTGTCCCGCGATTCAGCAAGCTCCGTGCCCTCGCCACGGGCGAGTGGCACCGGATCATCTTAACATGCGTTTTTCGTCACCGCCCGAGCTCTCGAACCGCCCGCTCCGCGTCGCCAATCCACGACGCCTGCGCCTGCGCCAGCTGTGGGTCCAGGCACTGGAACGCCTGCTCGCCGCGCAGCCAGGTGAGCTGCCGCTTGGCCAGTTGGCGCGTTGCGGAAATGCCCCTGCGTATGGCCTCTTCGAGGCCATATTCGCCAGCGAGATGAGCCCAGAGCTGACGGTAGCCGACGGCACGCATGGAGGAGTCAGTCGCCCGTAGATCACCGCGCCGAAACAGCGTTCGCACTTCTTCAAGAAAACCTGCGTCCATCATGCCGTGAAATCGCCTCTCCAGGCGCTCATGCAACTTCGCCCTGTCGCCCGGAACGAGCGCCCAGGCGTGTACCCGCAAGTGCCGCAGCGGGCTGGCGGTAGCGCGCTGCAATTCGGAGATGGGCCGACCGGTTGCGAGACAAACCTCCAGCGCACGCTGAATGCGTTGTGCATCGCTGTCATGGATGCGGCGGGCCGCCTCCGGGTCGACCTTCGCGAGCTCCGCGTGCAACGCCGGCCAACCCAGCTGAGCGGCCCGGCGGTCGAGCTCGCGTCGCACTTCGGGTGAAGCTTGAGGTAGGGGCGCCAACCCCTGCAGCAGGGCGCGCAGATACAGCAACGTGCCGCCGACCAGTAACGGGACACGCCCGCGCGTGTGCACGTCCTGGATGCACTTCAGGGCATCGGCGACGAAACGCCCGGCCGAGTAGCTCTCGGTCGGATCACAGATGTCGATCAGATGGTGGACGATCCGGGTGCGCAGGGTGCGATCGGGCTTGGCGCTGCCGATGTCCAGGCCCCGGTACACCAATGCCGAGTCCACGCTCACGATTTCCAGGGGGATCGGGGCGGACTCGACCAGGCGCACCGCCCACTCGCTCTTGCCCGACCCGGTCGGCCCGGTCAGCACCAGGACGGGCTGCCGGGGCATCACCGGCCCCGCAGGAACAGCTGGTCCAGCTCCGCGAGCGACAGCCGCGTCCAGGTCGGGCGGCCGTGATTGCACTGGTTGGCGCGATCGGTCAGCTCCATCTGGCGCAGCAGGGCGTTCATTTCGGGCAGGGTGAGCCGGCGATGCGCATGGATGGCGGAACGGCAGGCCAGCGTGCCCAGAAACCGGTCCGCCGCGCCCTGGACATCGTGCCCGCCGGCATCCAGCTCGAGCTGGCGCACCACATCGGCGACGATCCGCGCGATGTTGGCGCCGATGAGCAGCGCCGGGATGCGGCGTACCGCCAGCCGGTTCGAGCCCAGCGCATCGATCTCGAAACCGGCCTGCTCCCACTCCGCCCGGCCCTCCAACACGGCATCCAGCTCGTGCCCTTTCAGCTCGATGACCAGCGGTTCCAGCAACTGCTGTGAGGCCGGGACTGAGCCGGCGCCCGCGGCCTTGAACTTCTCGTAGAGCACCCGCTCGTGAGCCGCGTGCATGTCCACCAGTACCAGCCCATCGCGTGTCTGCGCCAGGATGTAGATGCCGTGCAACTGTGCGAGCGCCACTCCCAGTGGCGGCTCCGCTGTGACAGCCCCATCCGCGGATCCCCAGGCAAGAGAACCCGGCGCCAGGGACTCCGCTGTCAGGGCATCCGGCGCCAGCGAACCCGGCGCCCGGGACTGCGCCGCCAGGGCACCCGGCTCGC
The DNA here is from genome assembly GCA_035542375.1 of Steroidobacteraceae bacterium. Taxonomy (GTDB): domain Bacteria; phylum Pseudomonadota; class Gammaproteobacteria; order Steroidobacterales; family Steroidobacteraceae; genus 13-2-20CM-66-19. The sequence goes on from DATKLO010000068.1 coordinate 8,449, forward strand.
GCCCCGGTGTGACCGCGAATGACGTGGAGGATGCGGCGGCCAGGGATTCCGCCACCGCCCAGGGCGAGCCGGTGTGGGCGAAGGGCAGCGCCTGCGGGTCGGGATGCCCGAAAGCGGCCACGGCGGCCGGTGCTGCCGACTGGGTGGGCCGCGTCTGCGCCAGCGCGCGCTCCACTGCCCTGAAGACGAACTCATGGATCTGGCGGCTGTCGCGGAATCGCACTTCCAGCTTGGAGGGGTGGGCGTTCACATCCACCAGCTGCGGGTCGAGAGTCAGGTAGAGGACATAGGCGGCGTGGCGGCCATGATAGAGGACATCCCGGTAACCCAGCCGGACGGCGTTCATCAGCAGCCGGTCGCGCACACTGCGCCCGTTGACGAACCAGAACTGCTGATCGGGCTGCGCGCGCGAAGCCGTGGGCAGGCCGATCCAGCCACTGATCTGCACGGGGCCTGCCTGGTGGTGGATCTTCACGGCGCGTGACAGGAAATCCTGGCCCAAGATGGCCGCGAGGCGGCTCTCCTCGTCCGCGGCGCCAGTGGCGGCGCGCGTGTCCAGCAGTACGCGCTCGCCGTTGCGCAGCCGAAAACCAACATCGAAACGCGACAGCGCAAGGCGCTCCACCAGTCGCGCAACATGCCCCGTCTCGGTCGCATCACTACGCACGAACTTGCGGCGCGCCGGCACATTGAAGAACAGGTCGCGGATCTCCAGGGTCGTGCCCGGCGGATGCGCGGACGGACGGACGCCGCTCACCGAGCCACCATCCACGACGATTTCGGCGCCCTGCTCCACGTCCCGCGAACGTGAAGCGATGCGCATGCGCGCCACGGAACCTATCGACGGTAACGCCTCGCCGCGGAAGCCGAGGGTCGCCACGGCCTCCAGGTCTTCGAGCGAGGCGATCTTGCTGGTGGCATGCCGCGAGATGGCGAGGGGTAGCTCCTCTGCGCTCATGCCGGCGCCGTCATCTCGCACCCGGATCAGCCCGACACCGCCACGCTCGATGTCGATCTCGATCCGTCCCGCGCCCGCATCGAGACTGTTCTCGGCCAGCTCCTTCACGACGGAGGCGGGCCGTTCAATCACCTCGCCGGCGGCGATCTGGTCGACGAGCTCATTGGGGAGGATGCGGATCACGTGCCGGATGCATTGCGGAGCCTGCTGCTCCGGACACGAGTTTAGCGTCGATCAGGGGGTGGCGGGTGCCGCCATGACGCTGGCCACGGTACTGCGACGGACCTGGGCGAAGCGCGTACCGGCCGGGGGGTTCTGCTCGAAATAGCTGCGCACGCCGCTGAAGATCGCATCGGCCAACAGCGCCTGCTGGCGCGGATTGCGCAGCCGCAGTTCCTCGCCCGGGTTGGAGATGTAGGCGGTCTCCACCAGCATCGAGGGGATATCCGGCGACTTCAGCACTACGAAACCGGCCTGCTGCACTTCGCTCTTGCGCACCTGACCCACGTGATCCAGAGCGCCCAGCACGCGCTGCGCGGCCGTCATGCTGGCGCTGATGTTCGCCGACTGGGACAGATCCAGGAGCACTGACGCCAGGGTGTTGTCCTTGTCATCCAGTGACACGCCGCCCATGAGATCGGCGGCGTTCTCTCGCTCGGCCAGCCAGCGGGCAGCCTCGTTCGAGGCGCCCCTTTCCGACAGGACGTAGACTGATGCGCCGGTGACGTCCCGGTTGGCGATGCTGTCGGCGTGCACGGAAACAAACATGTCGGCCTTGGCGAGCCGGGCGCGACGGATCCGGTCACGCAGCACGATGAATTCATCGCGATTGCGCGTGAGCACGGCGCGCATGCCGGGCTCGCCGTTGATGCGATCGGCCAGGATACGGGCTATAGCGAGAACCACGTCCTTCTCATGGGTACCGCCGCGCCCGGTGGCGCCAGGGTCATCGCCTCCGTGGCCGGCATCCACTGCGACGATCACATCCCGATCCGAGTCCTGAGGCGCGTGCGCCGCGCGCACTACACGGGGTATGCCATCCGAGGATGCGGCTGTCGCCGAGGCAGCCGCCGCGGCTGCCTGCGGATCACCGAACGTGATGACGAGTTGTCTGCGCCCGCTGCCGGCTGCGGGAACCCAACTGCTGCGCGCCACGACCCTTGTCCGCATGCGGATGACCAGGCGCAGCGTCCCACCGGGCTGGTGACCCGTGCGGATGTCGGTGATGAGGCCGGAGCCTGCCGGCGCGCGGAAGCGACCCGACACGCGCGTGTTTACCAGATCCACGACCGTCCGCGACGGGTTGTCGAGCGTGAAGATCCTCTGGCTCGTGGCGCCCGAGATGTCCAGATTGAGTTGCGCCGCCGAGGCAGTCGCCGACAGCTGCGCACCCCGCAATTCGGCGGGCGCACCCCAGGCGATGGAAGCACAGCTCAGCAGCAGTAATACCACCGCCGATTGAAATAGCTTGTCTATCATCGAGTTCCGCGTCGAACCTGCGCGGTAATCTACGACCGGGCGGCGCGCATTTCAACCCGAACGGGGATTGAGGGCGGCCAGCCACTGCGCGCCGGCGGGTGAATGCGAAGTCGCCGAGATGTCGTGGTGCGCGGAACCTGCATGCAGGGTAATGGACAGGTCCGCTGGCGGAAGGTGCCCCATCCCACGCTCCGGCCACTCCACCAGCCACACGTACCCGGGTCTGGCCCATTCGCGCAACCCGATGTGCTCGAGCTCCGCCGCATCCCGGAGCCGGTACAGATCGGCGTGCAGCACGGAGCCGGCGGGCGTCTCATAGAGTTCGAGCAGCGTGTAGGTCGGGCTCTTGACCGAACCCGTTACACCGCAGGCGCGCAGAAACCCCCGGACGAGAGTGGTCTTGCCGGCGCCGAGATCGCCTTCCAGATACACCACAACGAGAGAGTCGACCGGGAGTCGTGGGACCGAATGAAGCGCGCGGGCCAGCTGCTCGCCCACGCGTTCGGTCTCCTCGGCGCTGTTGGCCCGCCAGCGCATCTACAGGTTGACGCAGTGATGCAGCTCTCGGGAGACATCGCTGGCCAGCAACCCGCGTTCTCCGACACGAGCCGCGGCATCGCCGGCCATCGCGTGAACCAGTACACCCACCCGCGCAGCCAGCGCCGTGTCCCCGCATTGGGCCAGAATCCCGGCAATCGCGCCGGTGAGCACATCGCCCGTCCCCGCGGTCGCCATCCCCGGATTGCCTCGTTCGCACAGACCGGGTGCGCGATCAGCGGTACCCACGAGCGTACCGGCGCCTTTGAGAACAATGGTTCCGCCATAGCGCTCGATCAGTCGGCTCAGGGCGGTCAGTCTGTCCCTCTGGATGTCATCGGTACGCACGCCCAGCAGGCGGCCGGCCTCGCCCGGATGCGGTGTCAGGATCCAGTCATTGCGCGGACGCGCGCCGGTCTCGGCCAGAAGATTCAGCGCATCGGCGTCGACCACCAGCGGCTTGCCGGAATCCAACACCGCGGCGAACGCAGCGCGGGCCCAGGGTGAGCGCCCCAACCCTGGACCGATGGCGATGACATTGGCACGATCCATCGCTTCGTGCAGATCGGTCGGCTCCACCAGCGGCAGGCAGATCAGCTCCGGCCGCCCGGCCGAGATCGCCGCAATGTTCTCACGTGCGGCGGCCACGCTGACCAGTCCCGCTCCAACCCGCAGGCACGCCTCGCCCGCGAGACGTACGGCTCCGGGCATGCCCGTGCCGCTACCGACGATGAGCACCCGCCCGAAGTCTCCCTTGTTCGAGGACCGGCGCCTGCGCGGCAGCGCGCGCAGGATTTCCGCTTCGGTGATGCGCTCGAGCCGTGGCTCGAAATCCGCGCCCTGCGGCGGGACGATTTCCAGGTCGTCGAAGAACACGGTGCCGGCGAATTCAGGACCGTCGCCGATGAACAGGCCGGTCTTCAAACCCACGAAGGTCACGGTGCAATCGGCGCGCACCGTGCCGCCCAGCGGCGTGCCGGTATCGCTGTCGAGCCCGGAGGGCACATCGAGCGAGAAGATCGGCCGGCCCGCGCCGTTGATCAGGTCGATGACCTGCGCCAGCTCCGGTCGCACGCCGCCCTTGAGGCCGGTGCCCAGCAGGGCATCGACAACCACATCACCTTCGTTCAGCAAGACGCCGGCGAACGGGCGCACGTCGCCGTCGCTCGACATGAAATCCTCGAAGGCCTGGCGGGCATCGCCACGCAACGACTCCGGAGGAACGGCGGCCAGCGCGCGCACCGTCAGTCCAGCCGCCTGGGCAAATCGCGCCAGCACGTATCCGTCGCCGGCGTTGTTGCCACCACCGCAGACGATGACGATCCGGTGGGCCATGGGCCAGCGCGTACGCAGGTAGCGCAGCGCCGCCTCACCGGCCCGCTTCATCAGCGTATAGCCAGGGACGCCCTGCTCTTCGATGGCGTGAGCATCGAGTGCGCGCACCTGCGCGGTGGAATACAGAAGCGTCGGCAGGGCCATGCGCTGATTATACTGACAGCGGTGCGAACCTCATGACTGAACCGGACAAACTTGACCTTCACGCGGCCAAGGCGTCCCTGATCGCCTCGGCCCGGGCGCTGGGCTTCAGCCAACTGGGTGTGGCCAGTGTCGAGATACCTGAAGACGAGCGGCACCTGCTGCACTGGCTCGATGAGGGTTTCCACGGCGAGATGGGTTACATGGAGCGCCACGGTGTGCGGCGCAGCCGCCCGCAGGAGTTCGTGGCGGGCACCGTGCGGGTCGTCAGTGCCCGTATGGACTACTGGCCCGACGGGGCTGCCGATGCCCAGGCCGTGCTGGAGAATCCCGGGCTCGGGTATGTCTCCCGGTATGCGCTCGGACGCGACTATCACAAGATCATGCGGCGCGCCCTTGCGCGTCTGGCCGGGGATCTGTGCGCGCACATCGGGCGGTTTGGCTACCGCGTGTGTGTCGACACGGCGCCGGTACTGGAGAAGGCCTTGGCCCGCAATGCGGGTCTGGGCTGGATCGGCAAGCACACCAACCTGATCGCCCGCGATGCCGGCTCGTGGTTCTTCCTGGGCGAGATCCTGACGGACCTGCCACTGCCGGTGGATGAACCGGCGAGCGCGCACTGCGGAACCTGCCAGGCGTGCCTCCCCGCCTGTCCAACCGGCGCCATCGTCGCGCCCTACCGGCTGGATGCACGGCGTTGCATCTCCTACCTGACGATCGAGCACCGTTCTGCGATACCGGTCGAATTGCGCAGCGCGGTCGGCAACCGAATCTATGGCTGCGATGACTGCCAGCTCGTGTGTCCGTGGAACAAGTTCGCGCGCGCGGCCGCGCATCCGGATTTCAAGGTGCGCCACCGCCTGGACGCGGCGCGGCTGAGTGAACTGTTTGCCTGGCAGGAAGCGGACTTCGAGGAGCGCATGCGCGGCTCGGCGATCTACCGCATCGGCTACGAGCGCTGGTCGCGCAACATTGCCGTGGCGCTCGGCAATGCACCGCCGTCGGATGAAGTGATCGGCGCCCTGCGCAGCCGACGCAACGATCCATCGCCGCTGGTGCGGGAGCATGTCGAGTGGGCGCTGGCCCGGCACGAGCAGCCGCGCGGTTAGGTACGCGTGCCGTTGAGGGGCGGCTTACCGCTTGGAGCCGGCTTGCCGCTCGGGGCCGGCTGACGCGTGGCGGGGCGGCTAACGACTGACCTGGACGTTGTCGATCAATCGCGCCTTGCCCATGCGCACCGCGGTCAACACCACGAAGTGCCCCGAGTCGGGTTTGGGCGTGGCCAGATCGCGCGCCTGGCGGATCGCGAAATACTCCAGCCGGAAGCCCGCCGACTGCATCGCCTGCACGCCCGAATGTTCCATGCTGGCGAAATCGCTGTCACCTGCCTGGAGGCGTTTGGCCACCGCATTCAGCGTCGCGTAGATCTGCGGCGCGCGACTGCGCTCTTCGGTTGAGAGGTACTGGTTGCGGGAGCTCATGGCCAGACCGTCAGCATCCCTGACCGTCGGCGCGCCCACGATCTCCACGGGAATGCACAGGTCGGCCACCATCCGGCGTATGATGGTGAGCTGCTGGAAATCCTTCTCGCCGAACACGGCCACATCCGGTTCGACGATGTGGAAGAGCTTGGCGACGATGGTCGCGACACCCTCGAAGTGACCCGGACGGAACTCCCCGCACAGGATGCGCGACAGCACCGGAACCTCCACCCGCGTCGCCTGTTCGGCGCCGTTGGGAAAGACTTCGCTGACATCGGGCATGAACATGAGGTCGCAGCCCGCCTGGGCCAGCATGACCTCGTCCGCCGTGGGCGTGCGCGGGTAGTGCGCGAAATCCTCGTTCGGCCCGAACTGCATCGGATTGACGAAGATGCTGGCGACGAACCGGTCGCCGTGGAGCCGGGCCGCTTCTATCAGGCTCACGTGCCCCGGATGGAGGTTGCCCATGGTCGGGACGAATGCGACGCGCAGTCCTGCGCGGCGCCAGGCGCGCACCCGTTCGCGAACGGCAGCTATGGTCGTGACGGTTTCCAAGCGGAGGGCGGCGGCTAGAAGCAGTGCTCGGGCGCGGGATACTCGCCCGAACGGACTGCCTGCACGTAATTGGCCAGCGCCTGCTGGTTCGAGCCCGCGCCATCCATGAAGTTGCGCACGAAGCGCGGCTTGCGACCGGTGGTGATGTCCAGGATGTCGTACAGGACCAGGATCTGACCGTCCGTGTCGGGACCGGCGCCGATGCCGATGACCGGCACGCGCAGCGCGTTGCTGATCTCGCCACCGAGCGCGGCCGGAATGCATTCGAGCAGCACGATGTCGGCGCCGGCCGATTCGAGGCGGCGTGCGTTGTCGATCATCAGTTCGGCGGCATCACCCTCGCGACCCTGCACACGGAAGCCGCCGGTCTTGTGCACCGACTGGGGCTTCAGTCCCAGGTGGGCGCACACGGCGATGTCATGTCCGGCGAGGAACTCGACGATCTCGATCTGCGAGCTGCCGCTCTCGAGCTTCACCATCTTGGCGCCGCCCTCCTGCATGAGACGCACGGAATTGACCAGCGCCTCATCCCTGGAGGGATAGCTCATGAAGGGCAGATCGGCGATCAGGAACGGCCGGTGCGTGCCACGCGCCACGGTGCGACAGTGGTAGACGATGTCGTTCATCGTGACGGGCACGGTCGTGTCATGGCCCTGGATGACCATGCCGAGCGAGTCCCCGACCAGCACGACATCCACATCGGCCGCATCCAGCAGCGCGGCGAAGCTCGCGTCATAACAGGTGAGGCTGGCGATCTTGCGCCCGTCGGCCTTCATCTGGTGAAGCGTGCTGAGGGTCACCGGAGGCCGGTCGGAGCCGCGCAATTGCAGGTGGGTGTACATGGCGTTTTCAGGGTATCCGCGTGCTCACTCTATATACTCCGGCTGCGCAGCGGATTGTAGTAGAGGCGCCCCTTTTTCATCTTGCGGATCGCCTTCAGCAGCTCGTCGTAATCGGCCTGGTTGTTGATGGGGTCGATGGTCGCGGCATTCACGATCAGCAGCGGCGCGGCTTCAAACTCGTGGAAGAAACGAGCGTAGGCCTCGTTCAGGCGCTCCAGGTACTGGCGCTCGATGTGCTGTTCGTAGTCGATGCCGCGCTTGCCGATGCGCTCCAGCAGCACATCCACCGGCGCCTGCAGGTACACCACCAGGTCGGGCTTGGGCGGCTGGATGTCGAGCTTCGCGTACACCTGCTCGTACAGGCCGAACTCGGCCTCGTCCAGCGTCACGCGCGCGAACAGCCGGTCCTTTTCCAACAGGTAGTCGGCGACCCGCACCGGCGCGAACAGGTCCTGCTGCTTGAGCGCCGCGAGCTGCTGCGCGCGCTGGAACAGGAAGTACAGCTGCGCGGGCAGCGCACCGGCGCGCGGGTTGCGGTAGAAGCGCTCGAGGAACGGATTCTGCGTGGCCTGCTCGAGCACCGTCTCGGCCGAGAGGCTCCCGGCCAGGCGGCGCGCAAGACTGGTCTTGCCCACTCCGATGGGGCCTTCGACCACGACGAATCGATGCGCGGGTTCGCTGGCGGCGGTGCTCGTCATAAAGCTTGCAGCCCCGTGGGTGCGAGACGGTCCCGCAGCCCGGCCGCACGACCGAGCCCGGGCACTTCGAGGTCCGGGGCGATATCCGCCAGAGGATACAGAACGAAATTGCGCTCCACTACACCGGGATGCGGCACCGTCAGGTCCGGCTCGCGCAGCACCTGGGGCCCGAACACCAGCAGATCGAGATCGAGCACGCGCGGACCCCACTTCTCGTGCTGCTCCGGCCGTCCGGCCTGTCGCTCGATCGCCCTGAGGTGGGTCAGCAATTCACGGGGCGTGAGATGGGTCAGGAGGGCGGCCACTGCGTTCACGAAATCCGGTTGCGCCACGGGGCCCATCGGTCTCGATGCATACAACGGCGACACCAGAATCCGTCGCGTGGCGGGAATTGCCGCCAGCTGGTCGAAGGCTCGCAGCACCTGCGCCCGTGGATCGTCCAGATTGCTGCCCACGCCGATGTAAGCGGGCTGCCAGAGGTCCATGCCTCGGTCCCGTCAGGCGGGATTCGCCGGCCCGCGACGCCGCCGGCGTCGCCGCCCGCCCCGCCGCGGCGCGCCCTCCGACCGTTGCGACTGACCGGTCAGCGCATCCGCCATGCGGCCGCGTTCTTCGGCGGACACTTCCTGAATGCGCGTCCACCACTGCGCGATCTCCTTCGAGGCGAGCCCGAACTGGGCACGCAACAGCAACAGATCGTAGGCCGCCCGGAAACGCGGATGCTCGAGCACACGCAAAGCACGCCTGCCGCGCGGATGTTCCAGCCGCGGCTGCAGACCAAACATCTCGCGCATCCCCAGCGAGAATCGCTTCGGCAGCGAGATGCGCTGCTGCACCTCACGGATGGCGCGGTCGCATGCATCCAGGATCGTTGACAACTCGTGCCAGCGTTCCGGCGGCGAGGCTTCGATGAAGCCGGCAATCGGTCCGTACAGCAACAGCGCGAACAGGAAGGTCGGCGTCACTGGACGGTCAGCCAACACGCGCTCATCCGTATTGACCAGACCCTGTATCAACAGCTTCTCGACCAGGCTGTCGGGATGGCGCTCGAACCACGTCTCGACCGCAGGCAGCAGCGCCGCCAGCAGCCCCCGCCGACGCAGCACTTCGAAGCTGCGCGCGCCATGTCCCGTCAGGAACAGCTTGAGGGTCTCGTCGAAGAGCCTCGCGGGAGGCACGCCACCCAGCAGGTCGCGCAGCGGTTCGATGGGCGCGGCCGTGGCCGGATCCACCGAGAATCCCAACTTGGCCTCGAAGCGCGCGACCCGCAGCATCCGGACCGGATCCTCGCGGTAGCGCGTCTCCGGATCGCCGATCAACTTCAGCTGGCGTGCGGCGACATCTTCGTAGCCGCCCACATAGTCCCAGATCGAGAAGTCCGAGATGTTGTAATACAGCGCGTTGGCAGTCAGATCGCGGCGCCAGACATCGGCATCGATCGTGCCGTAGACATTATCGCGGAGGATGCGACCGCTCGAATCGAACGCGCGCTCGGTATCGTCGTCATCGCCGTTCCGGTCTCTGCCCCGCTCCCTGCCCTGTCGGCTGGGAGCGATCGACTCGACATCGACGGTAGCGGAACGCGGAGTGGTCGCGGCGACGGACGGGTCACTGGCGTCGCGCACTTCACCCGCATCGCCTTCATCCGCCTCGTCCTCCAGCTCGTCGCCACCATCATCGTCATCGGCTTCGTCAGCATCGGCTTCGTCAGCGTCGTCGTCCTGGAGCGCTTCGACCGCGGCACGCTCTGCGGCCGCGTCCAGCTCCTGTTCTTCCGCGTCCGCTTCGCCGCCTTCCGTGATGGGTTCTTCGCCAGGCTCGGGCGCGGTGGCTGCCCTGAAGGTGGCGACCTCGATGATCTCCCGACCGAAGAACACGTGGGCAAGGCGAAACCGCCTGCCGACGAGCCGGCAATTGCGGAACAGCTTGCGGACCTGCTCGGGCAAGGCATCGGTGGCGACGTCGAAGTCCTTCGGTTCAATGCCGATGAGCAGGTCGCGGACGCATCCGCCGACGAGGAAGGCCATGAATCCCGCATCGCGCAGCCGGTACAGCACACGCAAGGCGTTAGGTGAAATATGGGACCGCGAAATGATGTGCTCAGATCGCGGGATGATTCGGGGCGCGCTGGTAGGCGTCACCACGGACGCGGAGGGGACGTTCAATTCGGGGGCTTTCGCTTGAGCAATCGACTGACTCGCCTATGATACCGCGCTCCTGCCAAAGGCCGCGCCTTCACGCGCTCCCATCGTCTGGAGGCCCAGGACATGGCGCTCTCAAAGCTCACGTCCGCTGCGAGCGCGGCCGAAGACGCTAGTTAATTCAATAACTTGCCGTCCTCACGGAGCCCCATTAAGTCGCACTGCAGGCTTGCGGTAAAGCCCTTCTTGCACACCCCGCAACCCTGTCTCCTCCTACCCCAAGCTACCGTCCGCGGCAGCTGGCTGTGCTCGGCGTGCTCGTTGTCCGGGGGCGCGAGGGTCGGGGGCGGCGGGGAAAGGAAAAAAGCGTGCCGGGTTCGCCGCTCAGTGCACTGGGATAGCCGTCACCGCGCGCCACGTTCGCCTCAAACTACGGGAGATACGCGACTGGCAGGGAATCGGTGCCGACACGCGAGAACCGCCACTACGGCAGCCACTGCGCCACAACAAACCGAGCACACCAGCGCATAGCCAATGGCCTCAGGACGCCTGAAGACCTTTTCGGTCAAAAGGGCGACGGTCAGCGGCCCCAGCGAAAGAGCGAGCAGGTTCACCAGCAGGACTTGAACCGCCATGACTTGTGCACGAATCACTGGTGGAGATATCTGCTGCAAGGCCGTCCCACCCAGGACCGTTGGCACCCCGAGTATGCAATAAGCACCGGCAACAGACAGGACGGCCCACCCGCTGCTGACTCCCAGCACCGGGATCATCGTCAAGACGATCATCAGGGCGGCAACTACGACTGCGACGCGCAGCGAGGCATCCCGGTATCCCTTCCTTTCGAGCCTGTCTGTCACGGTGCCCGTGATTGCCGCGCCGGCCACACCGCCAATCACCGCGGCAAAACCCGCTATGGGCGCGACCTCGGAGTAAGTCAACCCCTGAGTCCTGACGAGCATCGTCAGCGACCAACTCGATATCGCGAAGACACAATAGGACAGCGCCAACATCGCGCCGCTGACCCCGGCGAATACCTGCCAATGACGACTCACGTAACAAACGGTTGCTCTGAAGTTCTTTGCAGATCGCGCGGCGGCTGCTCTTCGCTCCGGCTCTGCGACACTCAGCAGCAGGCACACGGCCAGTGCGCTCAAACTTCCACACATCACAAAACCCGCCCGCCACGATTCACCGACCGGCCACAGGGCATCGCCTCGAGCGCCGGGCGGAATCTGGAGCAACCAACCGCCGCCTATCATGGCGATTCCGGTGCCGATAGGGCCCCCGCACCCAAATAGTCCGATGGCGGTCGAGAGTCGCTCTCGGGGAGCGACGTCGGCAATCATCGAAAGAGCCGCCGGATACAGAAAAGCCTCGCCGAGTCCTACGGCCATGCGGGCCGCGAATAGTTCGAGGAAACCATGTGCAAATGCGCAGGCGAGGGTAGCGACGGACCAGATCACCGCTCCAACGAGCACAATGAACCTGCGATGGCCACGATCGGCGACGCGCGCCGCCGGAATTCCGAGAGCGGCTGCAAACACCGCCACTGCGAACCCTTGAGTGAGACTGTACTGTGTGTCGCTCAATGCCAGAGCTGCCTTGATCGGCCCCACGAGTACGTTGAGGATCTGAAACGTCGCAACCGCAGAGGCGTGACAGATGGCCAGGACCACTACAGCCCAGATCCAGGTCAGCGCCCGGGGCGCGCGCGAAGACGCCGGGCTCACGATTTCAACTGTGTCCATGGACGCTCGGTTTCTCAGAACTGATAGGTCGCCGAGGCCCCATACATCCGCGGTTCTCCATAGACAGTCGTCGCGGTTCCGATGGTCGAATACAGATCCTCATTCGCGACACGATAGATCCTGTTCGTGAGATTGGTGGTGAACAGTGCCAGATCAACGTGCGTGGTCCACACGTGCCGCCAATCGGCCCTCAATCCCAACAGGCCATACGACGGTAAGTAGCTGCCTGGATCCACTGTCGAAAATCCCGCAAACACGCGATCCTGGTACGTGAAGTTGGCACCCACCCATATCTCTCCTGTCTCCGCGGGCAGAGGCAGCTTCAGCCGACCGCCCACACTGCCCTTGTTGCGTGGCGCGAATGCATAGGGAAGATCGGTCAGATCCTGCCCGAGTGGGGTCACATAGTGCTGATAATGGGCGCCCATTCGGGAATACGTCAGGTCCATCTCGGCAAAGGCAGCCCATCGCATGAAATTCTGCAGCTCGAATCCCCGAACGATCGCCCTGGCGGCGTTGGCAGTCACGGCTTCCTGCAGATTTCCAAATAATGCGCTGGTGTTCACCTGGGCATCTGTCAGCCAGCTATTGTAGAGAGCCAGGTTGGTCCGGCCCTTGAGCTCGCCCACGCCCCAGTCTGCCTTCATCCCGACTTCCACATCGCGGACCTTTTCCGGTGCGTAGGTGAAGAAGGGTTTGTCGGTCGCCCCGATACTGGCCGCCACGATGTTGAAACCGCCGCTTTTGTAGCCCTGGCGGGAGGTCAGGTAAAGCAAGGTATCCGGGGTGACCCGAAAATCGAGCCCGAAGGTGTAGGAGCTGCCGCCATGGCGTGCCCCGGCTTCCACGAAGCAGTCCGGATACGTTCCCGCACGCGAGCTGCAGAAATCGCCCGTGGCCGGATAGAACGGCTGCGCCCCGAATGACTGGCTGTAGCCTTCGTACACATGATCCCACGTGTACCGGTAACCCGCGGTCAAACTCAATCCTTCGACCACTCGCGCAAGCGAGTAAGTTGCCTGCCCGTATGCTCCCAGGGATGTGCCGCCCACATCGGTACTGTCGGTATTGCTGAAGATCGGCAGCAAAACCACATCCTGGGTGTACGTGTGGTTATGAGCGCCGGGGGTATAGTCGTGCTGATAATAGACACCGGTCTGCCACGAGAGTGCATCGGCGAGCGATTGGCCCTGCAATTGCAGCTCTTCAGTCAGGGTGTTCTGAAAAACCAGATAGGTGCCGGGCCGTGAGCCCAGCGAGTCGAGCAGCGGCAGGGTTGTGCCATCCTCGTCGTCATTCCGTCGCGCCTGCTGGCGGGAGAAGCTGAAGATATTCGCGAGCGAGAGACCCGAGTCGATAGTGAGCCTGGTCTTGTTGATCAGACCATAATATTTGTTCTCATCGAGCTCCCGGACCGACAGTGCCGTGGCCCGCGGTCCCCGCGTCGTCTGACTATCGAGATAAGTCAGTATGCCGGCGCCGAGAAACGGGTTGTGAGGATTTGCCGCAATCAGAATACTCCCAGGGCCATGCTCGTTGAAGTCCACATAACTGGCGATGAGATAATTTTCCAGTGCGTCGGAGGGCCGGTATAAAACGCTGACGCGGGCTGCCCGAAAATGCCTGTTGTCGTATTGAACGCCGTTGTTCACGTCTCGCGTATAGCCCTCGCGCGAGCCCATCTGGCCAGCGACCCGGATGGCCAGAGTGCCATCGATGACGGGCACGTTGACCGCACCTTGTGCCTCCCCGCGACGATAGTCGCCGCCCAGAAGCTCCACGTAGCCTTCTGAGGCGCCGAGGTTGGGACGTCGTGGCTCGAACAAGACGGCCCCACCGGTCGTGTTCCGACCGAACAGCGTCCCCTGGGGACCATTGAGCACTTCGACAGATTGCAGATCGTAGTACAGCCCCGGACCCGACATCTGCGCAGGGACTTCCGAGAAATAGCCCACCACGGCCGGGCCACCGCCGGCGCCACCTCCCGTGTTCAAGCCGGATTCGCTTTGTCCCCGCAGACTGAAGAATTGCTGACCGCTGCCATGGGCATATTGAGAGACATAGGCGGACGGAACGATGTTCTGCAGCTCGGTCAATGTCTGCACGTTTTGCCGGTCGAGCGCCTCCTGGTTGATTGCCGTGATGGCCAGAGGAACCGTCTGAGATGACTCCGCGCGGCGCCGGGCGGTTACCACAATCTCTTCGATCTTATCGGCAGAGGCGTCGGCGCCCTCGGCGCCCTCGGCGCGAAGATTCGGCGTCACAAGGAGCGCCGCGAGTGCCGCAGCGAGGGCTGCCGTCCACGAGCATAGCGGCCGGAGCCTTCCCGGAAGTTTCGTATGGCGCATGGTTCCCCCTCACACGTCCGCGTTAGCGTAATTCTCAACGGACTATATGGAATTCCCGATTTTATTGCAACACGTTGCATTCGCCATGGAGCATACATCCGGTTGACTGTTCGAACCTTCTATCGCATATTTCCGATTAAATAAGCACTTTATAGATCACCCTGACGCCGCTGTCTCCTATTCATTGCAACGTATTGCACAACCTGATTGTAACAGCAGACCCTCAAATGACGTCGCCACCCCGATTTCCTCCTCTCCCCAGCACCGTGAGCGTGCACGCCCGCGAGGCTCTGCAGAACTTTGCGCCTGCCTCATGTCCGGACGACCTGGCGATTCACAGAGCCATGTGCGCCCGGGTCCAGCGCGAACTGGGGGCGACTCAGCTGGCCCGGCATGGGGTACGGATGGAAGAGCGAACCGTCGGCACAGTTCCCACCCGGGTCTTTTCTCCGCCTGCGGACGGGCGAAGAGAGGACCGTGTCCTGCTCAACCTTCACGGGGGCGGCTTTATCGTCGATGCAGGTTCGATCACCGAGAACGCACCGATTGCAGGCTATGCGGGCATCACGGTGGTGGCGGCAAGATACAGGCTGGCACCGGAGAACCCCTATCCCGCCGCCGTGGATGACGCGGAAGCCGTTTATCGGGCTCTTTTGAACCAATACGAGCCGAGGCAAATCGGGCTGTACGGAACGTCGGCGGGCGCCTGCCTGAGCGCGCAGCTTCTGGTGAGGTTACGGGATACTGGCGCTCCCCTTCCAGGGGTGTTCGGCTTCTTCAGTGGCACCGCGGACCTGAGCCGCAGCGGCGATTCGGAGTCATTCTTTCGCCCACAGGAGGAGCTCACGAGTGCACCCTTCCCACAGTATGCAGGTGCTGCCGAGCGCCTCAGCCCCCAGGTATCCCCGATCTTCTCGGACCTCCGCGGGCTCCCGCCGACACTGTGCATCGCGGGGACGCGGGATTTCATGCTCAGTCAGACCGCGCTGTTTCATCGAGCCCTGCAACGCGCAGGCGTGGACGCGCAACTCCTGGTGTTCGAAGCCATGCCACATGCCCATTGGATCTTCCTCGACCTGCCCGAATCCGATGAGGCGTTTCGTGCGATGGCCAGTTTCTTTTCGAACCATCTCTCCTAGAAGTCAGGTCTGGCGAATGATGAGTTGGGTTGGCACCTTGGCGGATCGAGGTTTCCCGCCGTCCAGTATTTGAAATAACTTCTCCACGAGCAACCCGCCGGCCTGCTGAGTGTCCTGACGGATGGTGGTCAAGGGCACCTGAAAGTGCTGAGCGATGGGCAGGTCGTTGTAGCCGATGACCGAAACTTCGGACGGGATCTGCAAGTTGGCGGCGCGCAACGCAACGACCGTGCCCATGGCAACCGAATCACTCCCGGCAAATACCGCGTCCGGCAGCGTATCGTGGGTGGCCAGGAAGCGCTCCATCGCCGCGAGCCCGGTTTCGAACGTAAAATCCGGGATCTCCAGGTCCGTGATGTCAGTACGGACCCTGGCCGCTCGAACTGCCTCCTCCAGGCCCTGGCGTCGCTGTTCCATTTCCGGATGCGCACGGTTACCGATAAACAGGATGCGCCTTCTGCCCAGCTCCACGAATCGCTCGCCGGCAAGTCCCCCCCCTCTTCTGTTATCGCTGCCCACGGTGCAATACGTTGCATGCTCATCCGCCGCGCCCCACACCACAAATGGCACCCGCGTCCTGGCGAGCTCCCTGAGCCACTTATCACCCGGCCCCTGACCGAGAAACAGGATGCCGTCAGCGCGTTTCGAGGAAATCAACGACTCGTAGTAATACGCCTCATCCGGCTCGGGCGAACACAACAAAAGGTCATGATGACGCACCCACAGACCCCGTGCGACATCGTTCAACAGCTGAAAGAAGAAGGGCGCTGACGCAACCTCCGTTCCGTGTGACGGAATATGCATTACGACCGCGATAGCATTTGTCCGGTTCGTGCGCAGCTTCTGAGCATTTGAATTGACCGTGTAGCCATGACGACGCGCGATGGCGAGAATTCGCTTCTTGGTCGCAGGATTGACGAGAGGACTGTCCTTGAAGGCTCGCGAAACTGTCGACTTCGCAACGTTCGCCAGCCTCGCAATGTCATCCATTGAGGTCAGGTGAGATCTGATCGCCGCCATTATCTTCCCTTCTTCCGAATCGCGTGCCTGCCGCGCGCGCACTGGCCAATTGAAACGCGCTCGGGCTTTGCCGCTCCGGATCATAGCCGCTATCTGCAATACGTTGCATCTACCCGCTCAGTTGGGCGGAGCAGGAGACGGCTTTCGCCCTGGTCACCCGCCGGGCGCATAGTGCAATCCACGCGACCAATGGGAAGGCCTGTTCACCAGCTGCTGCGCGCGGACCGGACGATCGGTCATCACTGCGGCAGCATTCGAAGACCCTCCGAGTTACTCGGTCGCGCTCCAGCCATGCAGGAGGTATTTCGCCCGATCAGCCGCTTCGCGCGCTCTCGGGCGCGCGACGAGCCGGTAAAAACTCTCGGAACGCTCGCCTGCTCAATCCGGTACCCGTGCTGTCGCGTGATCGTTTCCCTGAAACCAGATGGCCTTGCGGCCGCGCTCCTCAGGGAACTCGACCCTGGCTTCCGAACCCCGGGGAATCGATGTCGGCGCAGCGGCCCCGGAAAGCCGTTTTGCCGAAGCGTCTCGAACCCCTGGCGGAAATCTGTATACTTCCGGGCCGCCGCGTGAGGCGGTCCGCCAGAAGCCGCGCTCCCATCGTCTAGAGGCCCAGGACATAGCCCTCTCAAGGCTAGTACACCGGTTCGAATCCGGTTGGGAGCGCCATTTAAATCAAAGACTTAGCGAATCCGCCTGGAGCAGCCGCAGTGCAGGGCACTCCGCGCACGGCATGGGATCGTCGCCGGGCTGTCAGCTCAGTGCCGGATTCGGGACACCTTCTACGGTGGGGTGGCGACGCTGAACGTCGGGACAATCCCGACCCTGTCGAGATATTTTCCCTTGCACGGTTTGCGAGCTGCCTCGCGTGGCTCCATCTCAGAGTTTCGTTGCAGGGGGTTCAGCACGTGTCATCCCGGAGGTCAGCCGGCATCCCGGTACTGGCGTGTCTGCTCGTAAACGGCTTCGACGCGGCGCTGGGCGCGGATCACGACAACACCGCAACCAACAATCCGGCCACCGCGCAGGAATTGCCCCAGGTCATCGTCATCGGCAACGCTCCCTTGCCGGGCTTCGGCCTGCCGCTGAACCAGATTCCGTCCAACGTTCAGACCGCGACCAGCCAGGATCTGCAGGACGCACAGGTCAACGATGTCGCCCACTACCTGGGCCAGCGCTTTGCCGGCGTGAACGTGAGCGAGAGTGCCGACAATCCGTTCCAGCTCGACATCAACTATCACGGCTTCACGGCATCTCCGCTCGTTGGCACACCCGAGGGGATCTCCGTCTACCTGGATGGAGTCCGCGTCAACGAGTCGTTTGGTGACACGGTCAACTGGGACCTGATTCCCGAGTCCGCCATCTCCACCATATCGCTCATCTCGGGCTCGAACCCCGTCTTCGGCCTGAACACCCTGGGCGGCGCGCTCTCGATCCAGACCAAGAGCGGCCATGACAATCCTGGTACGGAACTCGAGGCGTACGGTGGCTCATTCGGGCGGCGCTCGGTGCAACTGCAGACGGGGGGCGCACGCGATGCGCTGGATTATTTCGTGGCGGCCGACTACTTCTACGAGACGGGCTGGCGCGACATCTCCACATCCCAGGTCTACCGGCTGTTCGGCAAGGCCGGCTACCAGACCGAAAGCACCGACCTCGACCTCAGCTACACCTACGCCGACACCGACCTGTTCGGCAATGGCGCCATTCCGCTCAGCATGTACGACTACCGGCGGGAGCAGAGCTACACACCCGACATCACGCAGAACCTGCTGCACTTCGTCAACCTGACCGGCACGCAGAGCCTGTCCGCCAACCTGCTGCTGTCCGGGAATGCCTTCTACCGCCGCCTGATAACCGGCAGCAACAACGGCAGCGACAATGACAACTACCTGAACGAGGACTATCCGGGGCCGCCCATCGATTGCACCGCGCCCTTCGCCGATCGTGCCGCGCTCGCCTACTGTACGAATGCCGCCAACGAGATCTCGAGAACGCTGCAGCGGACCAGCGGAGTCGGGGTGCAGCTGACTGATACCCACGATCGGCTGGGGCACGAGAATCAGCTCATCGTCGGGGCGGACTATGTCGATGCGGCCAATTCCTTCGTCCAGTCGTTCCTGTACGGCCTCTTCGATGCCCGGCACCTGCTGGTGCCCGCGCAGAGTCCCTTCAACAACCCGACGATCATCTCCATCGCGGGCAGCAACAGGATATTCGGCCTGTATCTGACCGATACGTTCTCGCCGTCGAAGACCCTTCATTTCAACGTATCGGCGCGATACAACCGCGCTACGGAGAAACTGGACGGTCAGAGCGTGGACACGGATCTCGGCGACTTCGGGGACGGCTACGACCAGGCCTCGGTGGTGACCGGTGACCACACCTACAGCCGCCTGAACGCCGCCGCGGGGTTCACGTTCACCCCCACCGAACGCATCACCTACTACGCTACCTACAACGAAGCGAGCAGGGCTCCCACCATCATCGAACTCGGCTGCTCCGATCCGCAGCGGCCCTGCGGCCTGCCCAACGACTTTGCCAGCGATCCGGACCTGCGGCAGGTCGTTGCGCGCACGGTCGAAGCAGGAATCCGCGGCAATCAGTGGAATCAGCGCCTGGTGTGGAGCGCCGATCTGTTCCGCACGGTGAATTCCAACGATCTGCAATTCATCGCGACGACCACCAACTCCGGATATTTCTCCAACGTGGGCGACACCAGGCGCCAGGGCCTCGATCTGGCCCTGGGCGGCAAGGCCGGCAAGCTGCGCTGGAACTTCAACTACTCGCTGGTGGATGCCACCTTTCAGTCGGACTTCGTCGTCAGCGCGCAGTCCAACAGCACGGCCAATACCGCCGGTGACATCCTGGTGCGGGCCGGTGATCGGCTGCCGCTGATTCCGCGGCACACCGGCAAGTTGACGCTCGATTACCAGTTCACGCCGAAGCTGGACGTCGGCGGCAACGTCGTGGTCACTTCCGTCTCATTCCTGCATGGCAACGAGAACAATGCCAACCAGGCAGGCGCCACCAATGCCGCGGGCGATCTGATCATGGGTACCGGCCGGATCGGCGGATATGCCGTCGTGAATCTGCAAGGCACCTACCATGTGACGCCGCACTTCGACATCTTCGCCAGTTGCGCAAATCTGCTGAACCGTTTCTACGCCACGGCCGGTTTCCTGACGACCAGCACCTTCAATCCGGACGGAACCTATCGCTACGATCCGGACGAGTGGACCAACGAGAATGCGGTATCACCCGGCGCGCCCCTGGCGATCTGGGCGGGCATCCGCCTGAGACTCGACTGACGGACCCGGTTCTCTGTTGCGATTGCGCAATGGGTCAGCGCCGCGCTAAGGCGCGTCGATCCCTTGTGCCTTGTTGAGCGTATCCGGCAGGAAGATTGCGCCGATCAGCGCTGACAATCCCGCGACCACGACGGCGTACCAGAGTCCGGCGTACAGATCGCCGGTGACCACGACAATGGCAAAAGCCACCGTCGGCAGGAAGCCGCCGAGCCAACCCACCGCCATGTGATACGGGACCGAGACCGATGTATAGCGGATGCGCGCGGGGAACAGTTCGACCAGCCAGGCGGCGAGTGGTCCGTAGGCGAGGGCGACGTAGATCACCATGACACTGAGGATGAGCAGCAACATCGGGTAGTTGGTCTGTTGCGGATCCGCCCTGGACGGATAGCCCGCCGCCTGCAGGGCATTGCCCAATTGCTTCGAGAAGCTCTCCCCCGCGCTCTTGAACTGCGCCGCGGACATGGCGCTGCCATCGAAAGCCTGCAGGACCGTACCGGCCGGGCCCGGCGCGCCGATCTGCACGAGCGTGGCCGCGCCGGGTGAACCGGCCTGTGTTCTGTACGGCACACCGGCCCTGGTCAGAGCGGTTTTCGCGATGTCGCACGGGGTGACGAATTTCTTCTTGCCCACCGGGTCAAACTGGAAGCTGCAGCCGCGCGGGTCGGTGACCACGGTAATCGGCGCATGTTGCGCCGCAGCCTCGAGTGCGGGGTTGGCATAGTGGGTAATGGCGCGGTAGAGCGGGAAGTAGGTTGTCGCAGCGAGCAGGCAGCCCAGCACGACCACGGTCTTCCTGCCGATGCGGTCCGCGAGCCAGCCGGACAGCACGTAGAACGGTGCGCCAATGAGTATCGCCGCCGCGACCAGGAGATTCGCGTGTTGCGGGTCCACCTTCAACATCTGCGTCAGGAAGAACAACGCATAGAATTGGCTGCAATAGAACACCACCGTCATGCCGGCGCAGCCGCCGAACAGCGCCGTTACCATCAGACGCACGTTGCCACGGGTTCCCAGGCACTCGGCAATGGGAGCCCTGGACCGGTTGCCCGTTGCGACCATCCGCTCGAACACCGGTGATTCCGCCAGCTGGACGCGCACATAGACGGAGATGGCGAGCAGCAGAACCGACAGGAGAAAGGGAATTCGCCAGCCCCAGGTTTCGAAGGCAGGTCCCATCAGGCCTCTGCACAGGAGAATGACGAGCAGGCTCGAGAGCAGGCCGAGAGATGACGTGGACTGGATCCAGCTCGTGTATTCGCCGCGCCTCGCAGCAGGTGCGTGTTCGGCAACGTAAACGGCCGCGCCGCCGTACTCGCCACCGATGGCCAGTCCCTGCAGGAGCCTCAGGCACACCAGGGCGACAGGCGCTGCGATCCCGATCTGCTCATAGGTCGGCAGCAGGCCGACCAGAATGGTGGCCGCTCCCATGATGACGATGGTGGCCAGGAAAGTGCGCTTGCGACCGACGAGATCACCCAGCCGCCCAAACACGAATGCGCCCAGCGGCCGCACGGCGAACCCCGCGGCGAAGGTCATGAGCGCCAGGATGAATCCGGTGGTTTCGTTGACCCCGGCGAAGAACTGCCTGGAGATGATGGCGGCAAGGGAGCCGTACAGAAAGAAGTCGTACCACTCGAATACGGTCCCCAGGCTCGAGCCGAGGATGACCCGCAACCCCGAGGTTCGCCCTTCCGGCTGGCGCGATCCTGCGGGCGCGACTTCTGCGTTCGCGGTATGCATCTCGAGACCCCCTCGAGTCACAGAACCAGATCATGAGCCTTTGCGCCGGCAATCATACTGCACAGCCAAGTGCGAGTCCCCGCTCCTGGCGAGTTCACAGGAATCGCCGGCCCCAGGCGACGAGTGTCTACCTTAGCTCACGCCAGAGTTGTGCGCCGAAGATACATCAATCTGACCGGTAACCTCTTCATGATCACACGCCGGACGCGGACATTCCTCACGCGCATCCGGTCCATTCCAATCCGTGCATTTCGTTGGTGAGCCGCCGATGACATGCTTAGACTCACCATTCTCGGCTGAGCGGAGCAGATGCCATGACGCGCGTGCTGGTTCTCTACTACTCGTCGTACGGACACGTCGAAACCATGGCGAATGCGGTAGCGGAAGGCGCGCGCGCCGCGGGGGCGGCTGTCGAGATCAAACGGGTGCCTGAAACTGCGCCCCTGGACGTCGCGAAGGCGGCGCACTTCAAGCTGGATCAGAAAGCGCCCATCGCCACCATCGATGAACTGCCGAACTACGATGCCATCATCGTTGGCGCCCCGACCCGCTTTGGCAGGGTGTGCTCGCAGATGGCGGCCTTCCTGGACCAGGCCGGTGGACTCTGGGCGCGAGGGGCGTTGAACGGAAAGGTTGGCGGGGCATTCACGTCCACGGCGACACAGCATGGAGGACAGGAAACCACCCTGTTCTCGATCATCACCAACCTGCTGCACTTCGGAATGGCCGTCGTCGGGCTGCCGTACAGCTTTCATGGGCAAATGCAGCTCGATGAGGTGACGGGTGGCAGCCCGTACGGAAGCACCACGATCGCCGGCGCTCAGGGGCAAAGGCAGCCCAGCAAGAACGAGCTCGACGGAGCTCACTTCCAGGGAAAATTGATTGCTGAGACGGCCGCCAGGCTGACAGCGCGCTGAGGCTGGCGCGGGGGACTGGCGCCCCCCGGGCTCCGGTAGCCTATTTGTTGACGCGATTCTCGGTGGCAAACACCTGCCCCATCACCTTGATCAGCTCCGGATCGCTGAAGTCGAACAATCCACCGTTGCCGCTCACCCATTGATAGGTGTGCAGCAGTCGAACGAGCTTCCATTCTCCCCCAATCAGTTCGAACGTATTGTCGTACCAGCCAATCTGCGTGTACTCCGCGGAGCCGCCGTCGGTGGCCTTCCAGTGGCGGGCCACCATGTAGGTGATGGCCTGCGCGGTATTTCCCTGGAGCGTCACGTTCATGTTCGAGTACTGATGGTGCCGGCGCACGGGACTCAGGATCACCTCCGCGAACCGCGTCCACAGATCCGCGTTCACCCAGACCTCGGGTTGCCCGGTCAGACGTTCGAAGTTCACCCGGAATCGATCGGCGAAACAGGCTCTGTAAGCCTTCCAGTCGCCGAGGTCGAGCGCACGCCCGAACCTGAGCATGACTGCCTCGACCTGCGAGCGCGCCCAGAGGGTCTCGATCATCTCGTTTGTGGCAGGCATGTCCTTTCGTCAGTACTTGATGGTGAATCGCACGCCGTAGGTTCGGGGATCTTCCAGGTAGGCGGTCGCCGGTCCCGGGATACCGGCTGCGGCCGTTGCTGCGATGACCGCCTTGTTCGCCACGTTCTTGACCCACGCCCCCACGGTCCATGTGTCGGCATCGTAAGTCAGATTGGCGTCGATCTTGTTGTCGGCGGTCTGCTCCGTGCCCAGGTTGTGCACGTAGTCCGCCCACCACTTGCTCTCATACCGCCAGTTCACATGAGCACGCAGGAACGCGCTGCCCACCGGGAAGCTGTGGGTGTAGCCGGCCTGGATGACCCAGTCCGGGGTATAGGCCGGCGCCAGACCGTTGTAGTTGTTGCCGTTCGTATCGACCACGTCCACGTTGCGTGCGCGCGAGTAGCTCACATCCACGTTGAACTCGTCGGCGCTCGTGATCCGGCCCAGGATATCGAGCTGGTCGCCCTTCACCACGACCTTCCTGCCGTTGAAGATCAGATTGTAGGGCGCAGAGATGTCGTAGGCCTGGATGATGAGGTTGTGGAAGTCGTACCAGTAGATCTCGTTGTTGACCTGCAGCCGGTCCTCGAACCAGCGTGACTTCATGCCGATGGTGTACGAGCGCAGCTGTTCAGGCTTAACTTCGTTGCTGAATTGGGGAGTGTTCGGCAACGCATTGAACGTACCAGTCTGGAAGCCAGTCTGAACCACGCCGTAGAGCATGACGGCGGGGGCAACGTCGTACTCCAGACCCACTTTCCAGTCGATGTGACTGTAGGTCTTGTCGAACGTGTAGGGTTCTCCGCCCAGCGCCACGACCTCGAATCCCCGCGCCGTGCGCTGCGTGGAGCTGGCTCGACCGCCGCCCGTGATCCGCAGAGTGTCGGTCAGACTGTAGGTCACCTGTCCAAAGGCTGCGTAACCGAGCAGCCGGTCCGCTTCCACATTGGTCTGGTAGAAGCTGAACGGCAGATTGGTAAACAGGTACTCCGAGCCGCTGTTGCGGGAATTGTAGTACGACAGTCCGGCGAGCCACTTCCACGCGCCATTGCCATTGCTTGCCAGCCGCAGCTCCTGCTCGATCTGGTTGTAGTGCGCGGTGTTCGTGGACTGGATCGCGCTCAACCAGTACAGCGGCCGGGCGTCCAGGTACAGGTAGGATGGGATATAGCTGAGGGTCATTCCGTCGAAGTCATAGCTGATCTCGCCGCCCACCAGGCTGGTCTTGTAATGGTTGCGCTCCGCGGCAGTGGTGCCGAACGGCGCGGCGAACTGACCCGTACGGGTGTCGTCCCAGGCATCGGCGTGCAGGAAGCATGTCTCGCAGTACGCACCCGTCACGGGGTCCGTTCCCTTGTTCACCAGATTCTCGGTGTGCCCGCGTTTCTGGGCTTCCTGGGCGTACAGATAGATCGACAGATTGTCGATGGGCTTGATGATGGTCGAGAGCCGGGCACTGATGTCGTTCTTGGAATCAGCGCCGGTGACCATGAATCCGTCGTTGTAGGCGTAGTCCACCGCCGCCCGGACCGCGGCCGTCTCGCCGAGTTTCGCATTCTGGGTGACGGTCACGTGGACGGCGGAGTAATTGCCGATCTCGAGCATCGTGCCGCCGTCGAAATTGAAGCCCGGCTTCGAGGGCGTGAGGACGATCGTGCCGCCAATCGCGCTTCGCCCGTACAGGGTGCCCTGCGAGCCCGGCAGGATTTCCAGCTGAGCCACATCGAAGAACGCGGCGCTGGTGGCCTCGCGCGGCAGGTAGACGCCCGCGAAGTTGAAGGCCACATTGGGTTCGACGTTCGGGAAGTCGAGGTTCGCACCTACACCACGCACGAATACCTGCGTGTTGTTGCCCTCGGCCTGGAAACGGACCGCTGGGACGATCATCTGGGCTTGCCGCAGGTCCGTCACTCCGGAATCGGTCAGGGCCTGAGCCGTGATGGCGGTTACCTGGGCCGGAGTCTTCTGCAGGGTCTCGGCCTGCTTTTCCGCCGTTACGACGATCTCCGCCAGGGCCTCGGAGCCAGCTGAATCCGCAGCCGCGGCCGCCGCGTTGGCGGTAGTGCCCAGGCACACGGCGCTGCAGATCGCCGCGACGGTCATGATCATTCTGTATTGCACCGAATGCCCCCTCTACCCTTGCAGGTAGTTCTTGCGGTACCAGTTATTGATTTCCACGCCGGTCGTCAGCCACACGTCCCGGTGCGAAGCGATGTAGCCCAGCGCGGCCTCGATGTGCTTCATGCGAAACGGGTGCCCCGCTATGAACGGATGCACGGAGATGGACATGATTCGCGGGCGCGATGCGCCTTCCGCGTACAGGACGTCGAACTGATCACGGATCATCCCACCGAACGTTTCCCCGGAGGCGCCCTTCCCAAGGATCGTCGGCACGTCGTTGATCTCGAGCGTGTACGGCATAGTCAGCAGGATCCCGTTCTTCACTCTCATGGGGACGGGCAATTCGTCGTGCGCGTAATTCGAGACGTACTCGACGCCCGCTTCGGCCAGCAGGTCCGGTGTCTCCGGGCTCTCTGCCAGAAACATGCTGAGCCAGCCCTTGGGACGTGTGCCGGTCGCGTCCTCGATGATCTTGAGGTTCCGCTGGATGAAGCTGCGCTGCTCATCCACCGGCATGAGCGTTGGGACACTCGTGTTGTTGTCGCCCTGCGCGCCCCAGTCCCAGTTGCGGCTCGTCCCTTCCCGGATAATCTGCGGATACTCGCGGCACACGTCGCTGTTGAGGTTCACGGTTCCCCGGAAACCGTGTCTGTCCATGGCTTCCATGATCCGCCACAGGCCCACGCGGTTGCCGTAGTCACGCCAGCCGTGATTGAGGATGTCGGGCGAGAATTGCAGCGTGCCGGGATAGATGGCATGGGCAGGCGCGGTCGATCCGAACGGGACGTGCTCGATGTTGACGTACATCAGCACCGCCAGGCGTTCCCCCCGCGGGAAGCGCACCGGCGTTCGGTGAATCATCGGCTCGAAGTCGTACCGGGGTGATTGAGTTGACTTGCCGGCCATGGTCGCGCCCCCTTTCGCGTATGCCGGGAGCGACTGTAAGCGTGTCAACGCGGCGGCGGCGAATGACGATTCGGAATGGTCTGTATAACCTGACTTCGCCCAGCCACCCGCAGACATGCAATCATTGGCGGCAACACAACATCATGACGCCGACGGGGCGAACAATATCCCGCCGCGAACTCAATCGCGGGCCAGCAGGGCGGATCCTTGCGAGGTGGATCAGGCGAATTCGCTGTGCAGCTCACCGACTCCCTCGACCTGGATCCTGATCCGATCACCACGCTGGAGGAATCGCCCGCGTGCCGCGCCACAGCCCGCCGGCGTTCCGGTGGCGATCACATCACCCGGGCGCAGAGTGAGCCGCGTGCTCAGGTGAGCGATCTGTTCCGCGCAGGAGAAGACGAGATTGGCGCTGGAGGAGTCCTGCATGATTTCTTCGTTCAGCCAGAGCCGGATCGACAGGTTGCCGACGTCGCCGATGTCCTCGAGTGGTGTGATCCAGGGGCCCATGGGAAGGGCCCCGTCGAAACATTTCTGGCTCACCCAGTCGTAACGAAACGGCGAGTCCGGCGCCACCTGGTCCCGCTTGAGATGATCGCGGGCCGACAGATCGTTGACGATGGTGATCCCCGCCACGTACCGCAGGGCCTCGCTCACACCGACATCGCGGCACTCCCTGCCGATGACGAGCGCGATCTCCGCTTCCCAGTCCACCCGGCGTGAGTAGGCCGGCAGCGCTATCACCTCCCCCGACCCGCGCACGCAGGCGGCCGAGGGCTTGATGAAGTGCCATGGTTTGAGTCCCAGCTCGTGGGGATCCGGCTCGGGCGGCAGATTCAGGGCCTTCGACATCTCCACGACGTGGTCCTTGTAGTTGGCCCCTGCGCAGAAGATGGTCCCGGGATACATCACGGGGGCAAGCAATCTGACGGACGCGAGCGGGACTGCGGACCACTCGGTCGAGCCCGCGCGGATCCGCTGCGCCATCGAGCGCAGCCGCGGCGCCAGTTCCTGCCACCTGTGGAGGATGCGGAGCACGGAGAGCGGCTGGCGCGCATCCGGCCGGATGCCCGATCCGAGCAGTGCCTGGTCCAGGTCGCCGATCCGCTGGTCGATGACCAGGCCTGCCCTGGGCACCCCATCGGTTCCCGCGTAGGTCGCCAGTCGATATGACTGTTGCCCCATCACGGCACCCTTCGCTGTCCGGGCCTCAGGTCTCTTTCGGGCGCTTGCGCAACGTCGAGGCGGGTCGCTCGAAAGTGCGGCTCAGGTGTCCGATGCCCTCCTGGTCGCCCCGCTCGAACATCCAGGAGTATCCCCCGGGCGGATTGGCAAGGATTTCCCACGCGTTGTCATCCGCGTCATAGAAGAAAAAGCTGTAGGTGCCGTGCTGCACACCCGGCCGGCTGATCTTGTGCAGCTTCCACTTCTCCGCATCGCGGGTGACGATGCGGTGGCACTCATCGACATCGTCCTCGGTTTCCACATCGATCCCGTTGTGATTCAGGAACGGCATGACGGATTTCTTGCCGGGCTTGACGAGCACCACCACGTAGATGTGACTGCCCCCCAGGCGGCACCACAGCGAGATGTTGCTGACCTTGATGACCTCGAGGCCGAGAAACTCCTCGTAGAAGCGCCGCGTGTACTCGAGATCGACGCTTTCCAGCGTGCCGTGCGACAGGAACTTCAGCTTCAGCGCCGGCTCGGTCTTCTTCCTGACGGCCTCATCACTCATCGCGGATCACCTTGGGGCATTAGCCGACCACGCACACGTTGCGAAGCTCCGAGTAGAACTCGAGCGAATGGACACCACCCTCGCGGCCGATTCCCGACAGCTTCGATCCCCCGAAGGGAGTGCGCAGATCGCGCAGAAACCAGGAATTGACCCAGACGAGGCCCGCGTTGAGCGCCGCTCCCATGCGCCTGCTGCGGCCGAGATCCCGGGTCCACACGGTCGCGGCGAGACCATACGGAGTGTCGTTCGCCAGGGCCAGCGCTTCGTCCTCGGTGGAGAACGGGGCGATGTGACAACACGGGCCAAATATCTCCTCGCGCACGACAGCGGAGGACTCGGGCAAGCCTGTCCAGATCGTCGGCTGGATCCATGCGCCACCGGCAAGCCGTTCCGGCATCCTCGGAATGCCACCGCCACACACTACCTGCGCGCCTTCATCGGTTGCCATCCGGTAGTAGTGCAACACCTTGTCGCGGTGTTTGACGCTGATCAGCGGACCGATACCGGTACTCTTGTCCGATGGGTGGCCCGGTTTCATGGCCTCGGCGCTCTCGCGCAACGCATTCACGAAGCGATCGAATATCTCCCGCTGCACATAGACGCGCTCGGTGCCCAGGCAGACCTGCCCGCAGTTGAGGAATGTCGCGCGGCTGATCCCAGCCACGGCGGCCTCGAAGTCACAGTCGGCAAACACGATGCCGGGGTTCTTGCCACCGAGTTCGAGCGATACGGGACGTACTCCCGTCGCGGCTGCCCTCATGATGGCTTCGCCGGTGCGGGATTCACCCGTGAACGTCACGGCGTTGACACCGGGATGCGCGGTCAGCAGCTCACCCGTCGAACCATCGCCCAGTCCATGCACGACGTTGTAGACACCTGGCGGCATGCCGACGGCCTGCATCACCTCGCCCAACAGCGTGGCGGTGCCAGGCGACTCTTCGGAGGGTTTGACAATAACCGCGTTGCCACAGGCCAGCGCGGGCGCGACTTTCCAGGTCATCAGCAGTAGTGGCAGGTTCCATGGGCAGATGACTGCGACCACTCCGCGCGGAACGCGAATGGCATAGTTGAGTGCCGTGCGCCCCTCGGGCGTGGCCATTTCGAAGCATTCGGTCGGCACGTTCTTGACGACGTCCGCGAACACACGGAAATTGGCTGCACCGCGTGGGATATCTAGGTGTGAGGCAAGCGAGCGGGGTTTACCCGTGTCCTGCACCTCAGCGTCGATGAAATCGTCGGCGCGGCGATCGATTTCGGCTGCGACGGCCTCCAGGAGTGCGACCCTTTGCGCCAGCGGCATGCGCTTCCAGGGCCCGGTCAAAGCCCCTTGCGCGGCCTCGACGGCGGCGTCAACTTCCGGCGCGCCCGCTTCCGGCACCATCCCGATCAGGCTGCCATCAACCGGTGAACGCTTCTCGAACTGCCGTCCGGAGCTGCTCGCAACGAACCTGTTCCGGATGAAGTGCGCGAACGTCAGGTTGAACATAGCGCGGCCACGTTACGATCCACCTGTCCCACGGTCGAATGAAAACTCGACATGACGGACATGCATGAGCGCAATGCCCCGCGGCGGCGCCTGCGGGATTGCTCAACCCGGCCCTGATGGTGCTGGCACGCGGGTCACGGTAGGATGTCCTCATGCAACGATCCCGACCCGCGGTGAATTTCGCCAGCCTGGATCTGAACCTGCTCAGGGTCTTCGACGCCATTTACACGACCCGGAGCGTCACCATCGCCTCCTCTACTCTGCATCTGACGCAGCCCGCTGTGAGCAAGCAGCTGAACCGGCTGCGGGAGATCTTCGAGGACCCGCTGTTCGTGCGGACCGTGGAGGGCATGGCGCCCACGCCGCGCGCCGAGGCGCTCGCTGGACCGATCCATCGTGCCCTCATTGAGGTGCGCAGCGCATTCGACAGCCAGGTTGGTTTCGATCCGGAAGCCTCGGAGCGTACCTTCCGGATCTTCATGAACGATGCGGGACAGATGGCGCTGCTGCCGCGCCTGCTGGCCGCCGTCGCCCAGGAAGCACCCCGGGTCAACCTGGAAACGGTGCAGATGCCCACCGCGCGCATGCGCGGAGTCGGCCTGGAATCCGGTGATGTCGATCTGGCCGTCGGGTACTTCGAGAATTTCGACGGCTCGATCCACTGTCAGGTGCTGTTCGAGGAGCGTTATGTCGGCATGGTGCGCGAGGCTCATCCCGAGATCCGCGAGACCCTGTCGTTCGAGCAGTTCCTGCATGCCTCGCACGTGATCTATCAGCCCGCCGGTGGCGGGCACGCATCCCAGGAGAGTTTCGTCGACAAGGCATTCTGGGCCGCCGGTGTGCATCGTCGCGTGGCGGTCCGCCTGGCACATGCCGTCGGGATGTCCTCGATGGTGTCCAATACCGACCATCTGGTCGTCATTCCCAGCCGCCTGGCCCTCGCCTGCGCGCGGCTGGTTCCGGTGCGGATACTCGAACTGCCCATCGAGATCCCGCACTTCAAGGTCACCCAGTACTGGCACGACCGGTTCCATGCCGACCCGGGCAATCAGTGGCTGCGTGGCACGTTCCGCCGCCTGTACAGTAACCGGGACGCCGCCGTGCCGGATCCGCTGCTCGCCAGCGAGGCCCTGGACATCGGCCCCGCGCCGGCCGTCAACGGCTAGCATTCGCCGGCACGGCCCTGCCAACGGTGCGAGGCTGCGGTCAACGGCGCGACGACACGAACAGCTCCAGTGAGGCTGCGCCAATTATTCCCGAGGAGTATCCGGGTCATTCCCAGACGTGATTCGACTCCGCGTTTCAGGCCCACTTACGATACCTGCATGGATCGACAAGTGGGCCTCGGAGGGGGACGTATTCGTGTCGGGAGCCCTTCAGGGTAGGACCATCATCGTGACCGGTGCCGGCGGTGGCATCGGCAGGGAAGCCTGTATGGTCCTGGCAAAGGCCGGGGCCAACGTGGTGGTGACTGATATCGCCGAGGACCGCGGTCGCGACACCGCGGCGGCGATCACCGGCGCAGGCCTGAGTGCGCGCTTTATTTCCGCCGATCTCGCGTCCGAGGACCAGATCCGCTCGCTCGTGGCTCAGGCCGTCCAGATCTTCGGGCGGCTCGACGGCGCATTCAACAATGCGGGTGTCGAACAGTGTGCGCTTCCACTGCACCAGCTGAAGCTGGAACAGTGGGAGCGGGCCATCCGCATCGATCTCACCAGTGTATTCCTTTGCATCAAGCATCAGGTTACGGCAATGCTGGAGACAGGTGGCGGCGCGATCGTCAACACAGCCTCCTCGCTCGGCCGCGTCGCGATTCCGAACGCGAGCGAATACGTCTCGGCGAAGCACGGTGTCGTGGGCCTGACGCGCGCCGCCGCGGCTGAGTACGGCAGCCGGGGGATCCGCGTCAACGCTGTACTGCCTGGCATCGTGCTCACACCCATGATCTCCCGACTGGTGGGCGATCCACAGTTCCAGGCTTTCTTCGAGAAGGTTCGCGAGCGGCATCCCATCGGGCGATTTGGCCAGCCGCAGGAGATCGGTCAGGCCGTCACCTGGCTGCTGAGCGAGGCAGCCTCGTTCGTGAATGGTGCGGATATCGCCGTCGATGGCGGCTATCTCGCAGTCTGACAAGCAACGGCACGCAGGTTTACCTATGTACAAGCTCTCCCGCACCATCCCCGTCAACGAGGCCGGCAAGCCCCTGCTCAGCCGTCACGATGTCTGGATCGGCCTCGAGATGAAGGCGAACAATGCGCTGCCGTTCGTGCCGATCATGCAGAAATGCGAGGTCGTCGAGCGGGGGACAGGTTGGCTGACGCGCGACATCCTGGTGAACAACGTACCGCTGCGCGAGAAGGTCACGTTCGAGCCGGAGAACCGCGTGATCTTCGAGCGAATCGCCGGTTCCGAGCCCGGCCGGATCGAGAACGTGATCGGCGAGGATGCCAGCGGCAATCTGACTCTGACGTTCTCCTTCGCGCTCGGCAAGGAAGGGCTCGCGGACGGC
Source organism: Steroidobacteraceae bacterium (assembly GCA_035542375.1). Lineage (GTDB taxonomy): Bacteria > Pseudomonadota > Gammaproteobacteria > Steroidobacterales > Steroidobacteraceae > 13-2-20CM-66-19. Next base: position 40,170 of record DATKLO010000068.1, read on the forward strand.
AGCGAGGCTGAAATGAAGCACTTCGCGCCGATGGAAGGAGCCTATCTGGGCGCCGTGGCGTCTACCCTGGCGGCCGTGCGACGCACGGTCGAGGAGCGCGGGCGGGAGGCCATTCCCTTCCGCAACAGCACGGACACCAGCGGGGATGTGCACTGGATATTCGAGTTCTTCAGGACCGCCGACAGCCTGGACATGGATCGCTTCCTGGCCCTGCACACGGATGACGTCACGGTCACGGTTGCAAACTATCCGACCGCACACGGCAAGGATGCGCTCGCAGGTGCAATCGGTGCGGTCTGGAAGCGGTTGCGGGCCATGTCACACAGCGTGTCGGGTGCCTGGTCGCTCCACGATGGTGCCATCGGAATAGCCGAGACGACGTGCATGTACACGCGCCTTGACGGATCGACCTATACGATTCGTCCAGGTACGTTCTTGCGCCGCCGCTCGGGTCTCATCAGCGAGCTGCGCATCTGCGCCGACATGAGTCAACTGTAGGCCATGCGGAAGAACCGGTTGTGAGCGGCCGACTCAGAGGCAAGGTCTGCGTCATTACGGGCACGGGCAGCGGAATGGGCCGCGCCGCCGCCCGATTGTTCGCCAGGGAGGGCGCCAAAGTCGTCGGCTGCGACATCAATGAAGCCACCGGGAAAGCCACTCTGGACATGGTGCTGCACGAGGGCGGCGAGATGATCTCTCTGCAGCCGTGCAACATGGCACAGCGCGCGGACGTGGACCGGTTGATGGCTCTCGCCGAGAAGACCTACGGCGGCGTCGACGTCTTGTACAACAACGGGTCGATGGCGTACTTCGCCTGGCTTCCCGAGATGACGTACGAGAGCTGGAGCAATACGCTGCGCGAGGAAATCGACCTGGTGTTCCACGCCTGCCAGGCGGTTTTCCCCATCATGCAGCGCAGAGGCGGCGGCTCGATCATCAACGTGGGCTCGACCTCGGGCAAAGTGGCCTACAAGGTCCTGCCAGCTCTGGCGCACATGGCCGCCAAGGGCGGTGTCATCGCGATGTCCAGGCAGATCGCGATGGAAGGCGGACCACACGGAATCCGCTGCAATACGCTCTCGCCGGGCCTGGTGCTGACGGCGCAGACGAAAGCCTTCATCGGGAATCCGGAGTGGTTCGGTCCGATGAAGGCCAAACTCATGCTCGGTCGAGTAGGCACACCGGAGGACATCGCACCGCTCGCGGTTTATCTTGCCTCCGACGAATCCTCCTGGGTCACCGGCGCCGATTTCGCGATCGACGGCGGTACGACCGCCTGGTGATGCCTTGATCGTGCTGAAGGACATCCGCTACGTCCGGATCGGCACGGCCGATCTGGATTCGGCGGTGAGATTCGCCACGAGGATTCTCGGTCTCGAACTGGACACGCAGGATCAACACGCGGCCTATCTTCGCTCAGATCAGCGCGATCACACGCTCGTGTACCTGGACTCGGCGGTGGACGATCACACGGTCGGATTCGAGCTCGATTCGCCGCGCGATCTGGATACGGCTGCCAGCGAACTGGAGCGGGCCGGGTTCGCCGTGCACGTCGGCACACCCTCGGAGTGCGAACAGCGCCGGGTGAAGGCTTTCGTCAGTTTTCGGGAGCCCAGCGGAGGCACCATCGATCTGGTGGCCCAGCCCTGGCACAGCGGCCGTCAATATCACCCGTCGCGTCAGGCCGGGATCACGGGATTCTCGCATGTCGGCCTTTACACGCAGCAACCGGCACGGGATCAGCAGTTCTGGACCACGGCGTGCAGCGCGCGGGTGAGCGACTGGATCGGCGAAGCCCCACTCCTGCGCATCGACGAGGTCCATCACAAGATCGCGTTGTTTCCGGCCAGGCGCCACGGCGTGCAGCACATCAACCACCAGGTTGAGAGCATCGACGACATCATGCGCTCGTACTACTTCCTGCGCGAGCAGGGCGTGCACATCCGGTTCGGGCCCGGTCGTCATCCGACCTCTGGCGCGATGTTCCTGTATTTCGAGGGACCGGACGGCATGACGTACGAATACTCCACTGGCGTGCGCCTGATCAAGGACGATTCCGGGTACCGGCCCCGGCAGTTCCCGTTCCGCCCGACATCCTTCTGCATGTGGGGCTCCAGGCCCGACATCCCGGAATTCAAGACTTGAGCCGACTCCCATGAGCGCGCCCGACGCGACGGCCTTGGTACGCGTGGCCGCGCGCGCAATCGGGCGCGCAGGTCTTGCGCATGCCTACGGACACTGCAGCACGCGCCTGGATGCGCACGAGTTCCTTGTCAGTCCTTCCAAACCGCTCGGCATGGTCACCGACACGGATGCGCCGATCCGGGTGCCGATCCAGGGCCCGTTGCCGGCCGATGTGCTCGGTGAGGTGAGGATCCATCAACAGGTGTACCGGCTGCGCCCCGAAGTCGGTGGGATCGCCCGGTTTCAGTCACCCAAGGTGGTCAGCCTGTCGGCTCTTGGGCGCACTCCGCATGCACGACACGGCTTCGGCAGCTACTTTGCCCCGCAGCCGCCATTCTGGGCCGATCCGCGACTGATCCGCGACGATGAGCGCGCCGCGCGGGTGGCTGCCAGCCTTGGGAACACCCGCGCCATCGTGTTGCGTGGCAACGGTGCCGTGACTGTTGGCCGGTCCTTGCCGGAAGCCTGTGTGCTCGCGTGGTATCTGGAAGACTCGGCTCGCGTGGAGCTCGATGTGCTCGCATCGAGAGAACCGGGTGCTTTCTTCAGCCACGAGGAATCCGCCGACCGCGCCACCCAGCAGGGCCGCATTTTCGAGCGCATGTGGGACTGGCTCACGAAGGATGAGCCGGGAACTGCGATACCCTACCCCAGCCCTTGAACGTACACTAGCCCTTGAACGTACCCCAGCCCTTGAACGTACACTAGCCCTTGAACGACTTCGCCAGCGCGTCTGCACTCTTCGCCAGAAGCGCGGTATCGACTCCAACCGCCACGAAGGTGTAACCCCACTGGATGTAGCGGTGGGCATCAGCCTCGACTGTCGTGAGAATTCCAGCTGACTTGTTCAGCCTGGCCAGGCGGCGCGCCGCATCCTGCAGCGCGGCCTGAGTCTCAGGATGCTGCGGATTACCGAGATGTCCGAGGGATGCGGACAGATCGGCGGGACCTATGAAGACACCATCGACGCCTTCCACCGAGCTGATCGCCTCGAGCTGATCGAGCGCGGAGCGCGTCTCGATCTGCACGATCAGGCAGATTTCCTCGTCAGCCTTGCGCAGGTAGTCCTTGACGCGGCCGTACTGGCTGGCGCGGCTCACGGACGAAACACCGCGGAATCCCCTTGGAGGATAGCGGACCGAGCGCACGGCACGCTGCGCTTCCTCGGCCGTCTGCACATAGGGCAACAGGATGGACTGCGCGCCGATATCCAGGATCCGCTTGATCAGGACCGGATCGTTCCAGGCGGCACGGATTACCGGGTGCGCCGTACCCCGGCCCATGGCGTGCAACTGCGCGACCAGGTCAGGGACCTCGTTGGGCGAATGCTCGGTATCGAGCAGGATCCAGTCGAAGCCGGAATGCGCGATGACCTCGGTGCCCACGGCACTGGAAAGCGTGCTCCACAGGCCGATCTGACGCTCACGCCGTGCGAGCGCCCGTTTGAATTCATTGATCTGGATATCCACGAGTCTCCACCCATCTGGTGGGCCTGCCGCGAACGACAGGCCGGGGCTCATAGGCTGACGTCGTCAGACGAACTGTACCGCCACGGTGCCCAGCGGGCCGAAATCTCCGTGGATGGTATCGCCCTTCTTCGCAAACACAACCCGGGTGAAGGACCCTGCCAGTACCAGGTGCCCGGCTTCCAGGGCCACACCGAGACTGCCGAGCTTGTTGGCGAGCCAGGCGACGCCCATGGCCGGGTGGCCAAGGACGCCGGCTGCGAGCCCCGTCTCCTCGATCTCGCCGTTCACGGACATGATGCCTCCGACCCAGCGCAGATCCACATCGAGGGGACGTACGGGACGCCCACCGGTCACGATGCTTGCCGCCGCACCGTTGTCGGCAATCGTATCGAAGATCTTGCGGGGATTCTGTACCCGCGCATCCACGATCTCGAGAGAGGGAATGACGAACTCCGTGGCGCGCAGCACGTCCGCCAATGTCACGCCAGGCCCCTTCAGCGGGTTGCCCAGGAGGAAGGCAAGTTCGATCTCCACGCGCGGGATACAGTAATTCGCATGCACCACCTTCGCGCCATCGCTGAGCATCATGTCATCCAGCAGATGCCCGTAGTCGGGTTCGTCGATCTGCGAGGAGCGCTGCATGGCCTTGGAGGTGAGGCCGACCTTGTGGCCGATCAGGCGACGCCCGGCCTGGATCTTGCGGCTCTGTACCAGGCTCTGGATGGCATAGGCATCCTCGAACCCGATCCCGGGCCACAGGCTCGAGAGCTGCTGCATGGGCTTGCGGTCCCGCTCCGCCTGCAGAAGTAAATCAGCTGCTTTCGTTCGGTCGGCCTCGGACAACATCTCTCGCCCCTCGGTTCGCCCTGCGCATGCGCTTGCCGGCCATTATTGGCCACGCTGCCTGCAGTTGTCCCGTGATTAGTCGTCAGCGCGGCGATGCGGGCAAGTGACGAGTCGCCATAGGCGCTATTTCCCGTGGTGATTCGACCACGGCGCCGTGGGCCAGCTACCTTCCCCTGGGCGAATCCGCAAATCGTCGGACGTTCAGAAGGGGGCACCATGGGCGACGTCAAGGACTGGACCTGCTACAGCGCCTCTCCGGCGGATTCGCTCGCACTCTTCGATGAGAACCGTGGCAAGTGTCCCGTGCCCCACAGCAGCGGGCACGACGGTTTCTTCATGCTGTTGAATTACGCCGATGTCCGCAGCGCGATGATGGACTACCGGACTTTTTCGTCCGAGCCGCAGGTCCTGCGACCGATGCTGCCGCGAAAATGCATACCGGCTCTCGAAATGGATCCGCCGCGTCACGGACCGTGGCGGGCCCTCTTCAACGAGGCGATCACTCACCGGACCGCGCCCGCCATGGAGGCATTCGTGCGCAGCGATGTGAATCATCACATCGACGCGTTCGTCGACACGGGTTCGTGCGACATCGTCCACGAGTTGGCGGAGCCGGTACCTGCCGAGACGATCTGTCGCCTGGTCGGCATAGATGATGCCCTCGTACCACAGGTGCGGGCCGCCGCGCTCGCCATGTTCGCAGCGCAAGGCAATCCGGAGGAATTCGGCAGGCGTCAGGCGGACTTCGCGGCCATCACGGTCGCCGAAGTACACGATCGACGCCGGCACCCACGCGATGACTATCTGACGAAACTGGCGGGCATGGAGGTCGAAGGGCGGTCACTGGATGACAACGACCTGGTGGGGCTGATGGCTGCGTTCCTGGGTGCCGGTCATCACAGCACGACCTCTGCCATGGCGAGTCTCATCTACGAGGTGTTCTCCAGGCCCACCGTGCGGGATGTACTCGCCCGGGACCCCGGAAGGATTCCCGCGGCCGTGGAGGAAGTGTTGCGTCTGCGGCCGCCATTCTTCGGGTTCTTCCGCCGGACGACCCGACCGGTGACCGTGTCAGGCACCCCTATTCCTGCCGGCCACGACGTCTACGTCGGCTGGGCTGCCGCCAACCGTGATCCGCAGGTGTTCGAGTCTCCCGGGGAATTCAAGCTCGATCGCGCAGTGAACCGGCACATGACCTTTGGTCTTGGCATCCATACATGCCCCGGCGCCTCGCTGGCGCGGATGGAACTGCGGGTCGCGCTGGAAGAGTTGCTGCGCCGCCTGCCGGACCTCACGGTGGGCCCGGATCCGCCGGTCTATCACTTCGGTGGGGGCGACTACGCCTTCATCGCTTCCCTGCCGGTCACCTTCAGCGCTTCACCCTGAGCCGGATCAAGGGGTTGGGCGGGTGCGCGGTCGGTCCGGAGGAAGGCACCCCGGCGCCTGGAAACCGTTCACAGCGAGGGGGTCACTGTTGCAGCACTCATGCGCCGGGGTGCTGGAGTGAACCTTAGCGCACTCCCCGGCCCCTCGCAGGCGGTCATTTCTCATGCGTCGCATGAGCCGAATTCAGTTGTGCCGGAGGCGGAACAATTATGGCGTCGTACCGAGCCGCATCCGGTCAGTTGGCACACACATGGGCGCCATTGCCCTTCAGATGCTCGAGACTACCGGCAGCCATGCAACTCACTGCAGTCCCGGCTTCTCCGCCTCGCGCAGGTTCGAAGTCAGCACCTGCCCGCTGTCGAGCAGTGTCGCCTTGCGGAAAGCGCCGCCATGCTTGCCATCGCGCAAGGGGTTGAATTCCAGCTGGATGCGGTCGCCGGGCCTGAACGAGCGGCGCGACCAGCCCAGGCGCGTGAGGTTGCCGGGACTGGTGAGTTCCATCGACCAGACTTCCGGGTCGCCGGCCTTCTGCGGAACGTTCACCAGCAGGATGACGTGCGGGTTGGTCCAGCGGAACTCCTTCACCGTACCGGTGATCGTCACCGTATTGTTGAAATCAAACATCGCGAACGAGTGATGGGCGCTCGCGATGGGCGATGCGAACAGCACCGCGGCCAACACGAGCATCACCGCAACGGGCGCCGCCAGCGCGCCCGCGATCGAGCTCACTCGCGCTCTGTCCGGTGGCGTCCTGCGTTCCTGTCCAACATTCATGTTCATGACTTCACTCTGTCTGTGTGCGCGCCGTATCGACTCTCGAGTGGGCGGCACTACCTGGGTGGCACGTAGTTGCCGGCTTCCGTCTGCGGAGCCGGCACATACACGGAGTTGCCGTCCGCGTCGGTGGATTCGGAGAAGCTTCCCTGCAGGCATACGCCTTCCACGATGTCATATTTGCGGGCGCGCTGCCGGAAAAAGATCCGCGTCGTCTTCCACGGCCGCGTCAGGACATGCGGCGCGGTGATCTCCAGGTCGTCGTGCAGGATGTCCTTGCTGACGAGATGGATGCGTTCGACGATGTGCATGTCGCCATTGTTCGGCAAGCCCACGGCCTCGCTCACCGCAATGTAGGTTTGCGGCAGTATGCCAACGGTGTCCACCACAAGGGTATCTCCTTCCCAGTGGCCGATGGAGTGACCGTGAAATGTCGGGTCCGGATCGGGAGGGTGACCGCGTCCATCGGTGTAGATCCGCCGCAACCGGTTGCCGTCCGACTCGCCCAGGAGGGTGACGCGGCCCGGCGTGAACAGGAACTCGAGCGCATTGTGAGTGATGAGCATCCAGCTCGGCATGGCCTCGGGCAGGCAGTTGACAAACAGTCCCTTGGGGTTGCCGGCATCCTCGGCCGCCTCGAGTTTGCGGATCTGCGCCGCAGCGGCAGGCTTCCATGGCACCGGATCGGTCTTGATGCGCCGTTCCTGGTCCGTGATGCTGTAGGTCCACACCCCGCTCCAGTCGGGTAGTTTCGCCAGGTCCGCCCAGTCCTTCGCCTGCGGCGGCGGATTGAGTTCGGCGGCCGCCGGTGCGGCGGCTCGCGCCGCAGATGGTACGGACGGTACGGCGGTGGGGGCTGCGGCCGGTGCGTTGGCGGCCGCCGCGGCCACGGCGGCGGGAGTGGCAGCCAGCACCGCCGTTGGTTCCCCGAACAGGCCCAGCGCAAGCATCGCGACCGCCGAAGCGGCACTTCCGTCCAACGGCATGACCCACCCCACAGGATTCCGCGAAGGAATTCTCATGTTGGGGCGCTGATCGTGAAGCCGATCCAGCGCCCGAATGCCACGACCCCGATCCACAGGCACAGCGAGATCGCACCCGCGATGCGCGCACGCAGCGGCGTGACTGCCGGAGTGTGCCACTTCGCCTCGTCCCGATTGACGAACAGGTGATAGACGGACATGTTGATTCCGGCCACCGCGATCAGCGCCAGCTTCATCTGGAAATAGAAATTATGCGCATAGGTGGTGGCGTTCGAGGAGAACAGCAGCCCGCCCGTCACGACGGCCAGCGCGAATGCGCACCAGGTGACCGGCAATGCCGCTGCCGCCGTCTGCGCCACGCTGCGATCCCGGGATGCCAGGCCGAGCAGGCGCAGATCGACGATCGCAATCGAGCCGACCACCACCGTCAATGCCAGAACGTGCACACATTCGATCCACGGGAACAGGCTCTCGCCTTCACGTATGGCAGTCGCAATTGCAGTGTCCTGCAGCCACTGCAGCAGATGTTCGATCAATTCAGGTCCCCTGAACGTAGGCAATCCAGCGCCCCGCGAACACGATGGCAATCCAGACGGGAAGGGAAAGAACGGCAATCAGTCGTGCGGTCCGGCGCCGCGCCGGGGAATGTTCCCAGTAGGTGGCATCCCGACGCAGCGGGATCTGGCAAGCCAGAGTCAGCACGGCCGCCAGTACCAGCAGGCTCATCTTGATGATGAAGACCGGGTTCTCGAGCGCGCGCGCCGGCTCGGCCACGATCAGCAGCGCGCCGCTGGCAAGCAGGATCGGCAGCGGCCACCACACGTAGGGCAGGAAACGGCCGGCCACGGCGCGGATGGCCTGATCGCGCCCGCTGATGCCGAGCAGGCGCAGGTCGATCATGACGACCGAGGACATCACGGCGGCAACCGACAGGATGTGGACAGTCTGCACAGCCGGGATGATCCACTCCGTGTTCTGGAGTGTCTGGCTCAGTGGTGTGTGTTCGAGCCAACTGCAGAATGGATCGAGCGCGTGCAACGACGTCACTCAGCCTCCCGGGCGCTTCTGGTTCGGATACCAGTATGTCACGTGGCACGCTTCACAGGCCTCATCGATGGCGCCGCCGGCATCCATGAGAGCCTGCGGATCACGCGCATCGATGGCTTTCAACGCCTGGAGGGCAGCATCCTGCAAACCGTGCGCAAATTGCGCGAACGCGCCATGGCTCGTGGACAATCGCTGTTGGATCTCGGCAGGCGTCAGTTCGCCCAGCCCCGCCGAAGCATTGGTCGCAGCGACCCGCCGGCCCGGCATGCTGAGAAGGTTTGCGGCCTCGATCAGAGTGAGCGTACTCGTGCGCAGAGCCTTCCAATCCTCGTCCGACCGCGGCTGGCGATCTTCCGTGCCCTGCTCCGTGGCGATGTACGCCACTGAGTCCCAGAGGGCATCGGCGGAAGGGTCGATCTGGCCATCCATGAGTTCCTGGATCGTGGCCGTGGGCCGGTACTGGCCGTCCGAGTGTCCGGTGTCGGTGCTGGTGTCGGTGCTGGTGCCGGCTCCGGCAGCGTTCGCCGGCGAGGCGGATTGACGCGAACAGCCAGCCAGCAGCAGGGCGACGCCGGTCACGATCCACAACGCAATTTGAGGTTTGCCCCGGTGCACGCGGCCCGAAGCCTAACGCAGATTGCTGCATTGAAACAGAGCCCGGGCCAGTGGGTCGCGGGGCCGGACCTGCTGTCGCTTGGGCCCGCTGCCCGGCAGAGGGGGCGGCGTGGCTGGGAGGTCAGGATCTGCGGGCATCCGCAGCATCGAAGGCCTGACGGACCGGTGTCACACACCGGGGCCGGCGGGCGTCACAAAAGCGCTGGAATCGCGTTCGCGACGGCCGCGGATGGCCAAAACGTGAGGTGAATCATCGAGCCCGCCCGGCCCATCAGTAGACTGCGCCGCCCTGACACCGCAAGGATCCATCATGTATTTCATCTTCGCCCAGCTGTTCGCCACGGGAGCCCTGCTCGTCGGCCATTTCGCCGTCATCGTCAGGAACCATATCGCGCGTTCGCGCTGACACCGCGGCGCCCCGACCCCGTCCGGGCGCCCGTCCGTCGCAATCACGAGTTGACAGTTATTTGCCGTCCGCCGCGGAACGCGGTGGCGGCATGGCCGCGCGCGGCTGCCGTATTCGGGACCGCGGCGATTCGCCGTAGCCGGCCACCACGATCGGTGGCGGGCTACGGGGAGCAATGCTCCTACTTCTTCTTGCGGGCGCTGGCGCGCTTGCCGGCGCGGAACGAAATTCCGGACCGCATGGCCTTCTGCTGGATCGCGGCGGCGGTGCGTCCGAGCTGACGGGCGACGACGCTCGTCGGCGTTCCCGCCTTCGCAAGTTGTTTCAGGGTCCGCAGCTCACTGGAACTCCAGGAGGCACCATCGTTTGCAGGACGCTTCGCCATCGTTCGATCTCCGGTTCACTCAGTCAGGGTGACGGATCATACACGGGCCCGATGCGCTGTGCCCACCTGACATCGTGTCCTCACGTGTTGTAATGGAGCGTGAGCGCGTGTTGGCGCCGAACTTGTCGGCGCAAAGCGGGTCGAGCACCAGCTGGCGCTCACGCTGTCAAGGCGCGGCTTGAGAATCCCAACAGTTGGTTACAAGTTGGCGTGGGCCGTGAAGGCGGCACGCAGTTGCTGCAGATCCGCGGCGTCCACATCGGACACGGCCCAGAACTGCAGCCCGCCCAGCCGCCAGGCCACGAGGTTGTAGCCGTCGCGGTGCACGGCGTGCTGCGCCGGCAGCTGACTGCCGGCCGGCCAGACAAACACATTGATCACGTGTTGGCGCCGCCGGTAGACGATCGCCGCCACCACCCGCTCCTGGATGTAGTCCAGACGGCCGCCAACCAGCGGAAATCCCTCATCCGCAAGCTCCAGCACGGGCGGCGCGAAGTCCACCTTGCCGGCGAACCAGGGCTTGACGACATGGCGGTCCGAGGTCTCGACATCGGTCAGATGGGCCGCGAGCAGCGACCTGACGTGGCTGGCAACCAACTCGTCGTCGATTTCCCGGACGGGCAGGCCCACGAACAGAACGAGGCACAGCGTGGCAACGGTCGCACCGAGGGCTGCGCTGAAAGCCCACGGAAAGATTCGCCCATGACGCGGACGCCACCATGATGTATCCGCGACCTCCGTCGCGGGTGTTCGAACAGCCGCCGCTGTCCGAGTGTCAGCGAGCGGTCTCGCATCTGCAGCACGTGCGGCCCGCAACGCAGCCTCCAGACGACCACGCAGCGCAGCCGGTGCCTCGTAGGCCACACCGGGAACCCTGATGCGACCGCGCAGCTCGAGCAGGCGCGCCCATTCCGCCTGACAACCCGGGCAATTCTCGAGATGCGCCTCGCAGGCGGCGGTGTTGGCGGCATCCAGCTCGCCGTCCAACAGCGCTTGCAGAAGCAGCTCCTTGTCGGCGCAGGCGCTCACAGGAACCGCTCCGCAGCCGCGGTGAGCATCCGCCGTGCACGCGCCAGTCGCGACATGACCGTTCCCACCGGAACACGTGTGATGTTGGCGATCTCCCCGTAGGACAGCTCCTGGATCTCGCGCAGGACCAGCGTCTCGCGGAACGGCTCCGGCAGGCTGCGGATCATGGCGCGCACCTCTTCGATCTCGTTGCCCCTCACGGCCAGCTCTTCCGGTCCCTCCAGCTCACCGGGCAGCTCATCCGGGTCAGGCACCGGCCCTCCGGCCGAAGCGCCTCCGGGGGCGCTGCTGCGCGATCTCGACCAGTCGAACGAGCAGTTGCGGACGATGGCCAGCAGCCAGGAACGCGCATCGCCGCCCCGATAGCTGTCGAAGGCACGGAAGGCGCGCAGGTAGGCTTCCTGGACTATGTCATCCGCGGCGGCCGGGTCCCGCGCGATGAACCGCGCGAGGCTGTAGGCCGCATCGAGGTGAGGCAGGAGCAGATCCTCGAACCGTTGCCCCAATCTAGACCCCGTCCTGCGCTCACCGGTGCCGTCCGGACCCTCGTAAGGAAGACGACAGCGATGAGGCTTTTATTCCCACTGCGGGAAGGGGCTGGACCGTGCCAGCCCCGACCGGTGCCGTCAAGGCGCGTAGCACCGGCTGGGTCAGGCCCGTGTCGGGCCCGTGTCAGCTCAGACGGTAGGGGGGTCCGCCGCCACCTGAAAAACACAGGGTGCGGAGACCGTTCCCCGCACCCCGTTCCTTTCAACCTTGGGACTGGATATCAGGCGCTGCGTGTGCGCCAGCCGTCGTGGTAACCCTCTCGGGCATCGCGACCGTAGGGCACCGGCGAAACCTTCACCCTGACTTCCAGCTGCTGGTGGCGCTCGACCGTCGGCTTCTTCGTGCCGCCGCCCTCTTCGCCCCAGACCAGCGTCAGGACGTCGCCCACCTTGATGTCGGGATCGACGACGCCGAGTGACAGTCCACAGCGCTCATTGTAGCTGTAACCGCCGAACATCGAGAAGCCCACCGTCCTGCCGCCCATGGTCACCTTATCGTACGACGAGGAGGAATAGTTGGCGATGGGCAGATCGAAGAACTTGTAGTGATCGGCGCCACGCACGAAGAGCGACGCATAAACCTTGGCAAGGTCATCGCCGTTCCACTCGAAAGTGACCTTCCTGCGGTGTGGCTTGCCAGCGATCTTCTCCAGCGCCTCGCGCCCGATGAAGTCGTGATCGAACTTCACGAACGGACCGTAGCCCAGCTCGTAGGGCGTCAGGTAATAGTCCTCGATGTTGCTGGACACGAAGCTGCCGCCGATGGAGCCGCTGCCCTCGTAACCCGTGGCCGGCAGCCACTCGCGATACTTCTTCATCTTCTCGCCGGTGTAGACGGCAGGCAGCGGTGAAGGAATCCAGCCCGATTCCAGCGTATTGCTCGCATAGGCGCGCGATCCGACCGGCTGCAGGCCGAACTCGCGGCCCGCCTCGAGGATGGCCTCGCGGATCTCATCGCCCTGTTCGTAGGGACCCCAGATCTCCAGGCCCGGCGCGCCGGCCATGCCATGGCGCAGGGCCCGCACCTTGCGGCCCTTGATGTTGATGGCGTCCATGGTAAAGAACTTCACATCCGGAATCGGACCGCCGTTGAGCTTCTCCAGTACGCGGGCCGCGTTCGGTCCCTGGACCTGGAAGCGGTAGTGGCGGCGGAACACCGCCTTGCCGCGCGGATGCGAAGGGGAACGGTCGTCGCGAATCAGATCCACCTTGAAGCCACCGGTCTCGCCGTGGAACTGGATCCAGTTGACGGAAGGCGCGCGACCCACGAACAGGAGCTCGTCCTTGTCCAGGTAGAACAGGATGCCGTCGCCAATGACGTAGCCGTCGTAGCTTACCGGCACCATCTGCTTGGCTTTGTTGGGAGTGAAGTTGGCGAAGCTGTTGATGGTCGTATGAGAGATCAGCTTGAGCGCGTCGGGGCCCTTGACGGTGAGTTCCGCCATGTGGTGCGTCTGGTCGAACAGCACCGCCGACTCGCGCCACGCGCGCTGCTCATCGCGCCAGTTCGAGAACTCGCTCGGCACCACCGGGTAGACATAGGCTCCGATCTGCGAGTTGCGCAGCATCTGCACCGGATTGCCGACCCCCTGTAGCAGTCTCTCCAGGCTCTGCTGACTCATGCACGACTCCGAGGGCCGTTCAGGCCCGTTGCTGTTGTGTGACCGATGGACGGTGCCGCACGGTAAAAGCCTCCGGGCGGTGGTGCAAATCGATGGTGAGAATGAGAACTATAGACGAGGCAAATGATACGCAGGCGGCGCCCGCCGCGCCGAGGCGGCGCTACGGCTCGTCTACGACCCCTTGCGCTGCAGGGCAGCGTCCAGCGTATTCGACAGCAGCATGGCGATGGTCATGGGCCCCAGGCCACCCGGCACGGGGGTAATCCAGCCTGCGCGGGCTGAAGCACGGTCATATTGCACGTCACCGACCAGCCGGCCGTCGGCCGCACGGTTGATGCCCACGTCGAATACAGCGGCGCCAGGCTTGATCCAGTCGCCGGGAATAAAGCCCACCTTGCCCACAGCCGCGACCACGAGGTCCGCCTCCTCGACCTCGGCGCGCAGATCGCGCGTGCCGGTGTGGCACACCGTGACCGTGGACCGGGCCAGCATCAGCTCAAGAGCCATGGGGCGCCCGACGATGTTCGAGGCACCCACCACCGTGGCGCGCAGGCCGGCGAGCTCGATCCGGTACTCCCTGGCAAGGCGGATCACCCCGTAGGGTGTGCACGGGCGCAAACGCGGGCGCTTCTGGGCCAGCAACCCGGTATTCACCGGATGAAAGCCATCGACATCCTTGGCGGGGTCGACGGCGTCCATGACGAGATTCGTATCCATGCCCTTGGGCAGGGGCAGCTGCACCAGGATGCCATCCACCCGCTCATCGGCATTGAGCGTCCGGATGAGCTCCAGGAGCTGGGTCTGCGGCGTGCTTTCCGGCAAGTCGTGGGCAAACGACTCAATGCCGGCTTCCTCAGAGGACTTGCGCTTGTTGCGCACGTAGACCGAGGAGGCGGGATCCTTCCCGACCTGCACCACCGCGAGTCCTGGTCGGCGCCCGAAGCGCTCGGTAAATTCCGCGGCGCGCTGCGCAACTTCCGTGCGTACCTTGGCCGCCACCGCCTTGCCGTCGAGAAGTATTGCCCCGCCGGGGGTCCGTGCGCCCAAATCGATCTGCGCGCCCGCACTCTGCGCCGCGCGAGCGGCGCTGCCGTCACCAACCGACATGCTGTTACCTCGATACAACGGTCTTGTTGCCGTTTCGGAAAACCCGTCTTTCGGCATGCCACTTGATGGCGCGAGACTCGGCAATCACAAGGGACATCGGGGCTCTCTTCAGGGTCAGTAACGGTAGTGCTCGGCCTTGTACGGTCCTGCCTTGTCCACGCCGATGTAGCGGGCCTGGGTGTCGGTCAGTTCGGTGAGCTGGGCATTGAGCTTCTTCAGCTGCAGGCGCGCCACCTTCTCGTCCAGGTGCTTGGGCAGTACGTACACTCCCACCGGATACTTCTCCGTGTGGGTGAACAGCTCGATCTGCGCGATGGTCTGGTTGGCGAAGCTCGAGCTCATCACATAGCTGGGATGGCCGGTGCCGCAGCCCAGGTTCACCAGTCGCCCCTCGGCCAGCAGGATCAGACGCCGGCCGTCGGGCTGGATGATGTGGTCCACCTGCGGCTTGATATTCTCCCACTTGTACTGGCGCAGGCTGGCCACGTCGATCTCGTTGTCGAAGTGACCGATGTTGCAGACGATGGCGTTGTTCTTCATCTTCTTCATGTGATCGTGCGTGATCACATGGAAGTTGCCCGTGCAGGTCACGAAGATGTCAGCCTTGTCCGCGGCGTAATCCATGGTGACGACGCGATAGCCTTCCATCGCCGCCTGCAGCGCGCAGATGGGATCGATCTCGGTGACCCACACCTGGGCCGACAGGGCGCGCAGTGCCTGCGCGGAACCCTTGCCCACATCGCCATAGCCGGCGACCACGGCGACCTTGCCGGCGATCATGACATCGGTGGCCCGCTTGATGCCGTCAACCAGCGACTCGCGGCAACCGTAGAGATTGTCGAACTTGCTCTTGGTGACCGAGTCGTTGACGTTGATCGCGGGGAAGGCCAGCTGACCCTCACGCGCCATCTGGTAGAGACGGTGCACGCCCGTGGTGGTCTCCTCGGTCACGCCCTTCACGTGCTTCAGGCGCGTCGAGTACCACTTCGGATCGGTCTTGAGTTTGGCCTTGATGGCCGCGAACAGCGCCGTCTCCTCCTCGCTCGAGGGCTTGGCGATCAGGCTCTGATCCTTCTCGGCGCGGGCGCCGAGGTGCAACAGCAGCGTGGCATCGCCGCCATCGTCCAGGATCATGTTGGAATAGCCGCCGTCCGGCCATTCGAAAATGCGGTGGGTGTAGTCCCAGTAATCCGTCAGCGATTCGCCCTTCCAGGCGAACACGGGCGTGCCGCGCGCGGCGATGGCCGCCGCCGCATGATCCTGGGTGGAGAAGATGTTGCAGGAGGCCCAGCGCACCTGAGCACCGAGCGCCTGCAGCGTCTCGATCAGCACCGCGGTCTGGATCGTCATGTGCAGCGAACCGGTGATGCGGGCGCCGCGCAGCGGCTGCACCGGAGCGAACTCCTCGCGGATGGCCATCAGGCCGGGCATTTCCGTTTCCGCGATGAGGATTTCCTTGCGTCCCCAGTCGGCCAGCGACAGGTCAGCGACCTGGTAGTCGGCACGTGTGGCAGGTTTGGGCGTGGCGTTCATAAGCGAATGCTCCAATCAATAATGTACGAGCGCCGTGTTGACCAATCGCGACACCTCCGAGCCTGGCAGACGCGGCGTGACAACCTCACACCCATCCGTCGCAGCGCTCCTCAAAGGCGCGCGCTGCCGCACTTTGCGGCTGGAAATAGTTATGCTGCGCGCGCGGCACCTCGTGCGTCTTCAGCCAGTTCGGCGGCCCGGTCGGTCCGCTCCCACGTGAACTCCGGCTCCGTGCGGCCGAAATGGCCGTAGGCGGCGGTCTTCTGATAGATCGGCCGTACCAGGTTGAGCATCTCGCGCAGTCCGTACGGTGTCAGGTCGAAGTGCTTGCGCACCAGTTGCGTCAGGCGTTCGCGCGACAGCCGGCTCGTGCCGAAAGTCTCCACCATGATCGAGGTGGGCTCGGCCACGCCGATGGCGTAGGAGACCTGTACTTCGCAGCGCTCGGCAATGCCGGCGGCCACGATGTTCTTGGCGACGTAACGCGCGGCATAGGCCGCGGAACGATCCACCTTGGAGGGATCCTTGCCCGAGAAGGCGCCACCGCCATGACGGGCATAGCCGCCGTAGGTGTCGACGATGATCTTGCGGCCCGTCAGTCCGCAGTCGCCCACCGGTCCGCCGATGACGAAGCGTCCGGTCGGATTGATGTGATACCTGGTGCGCTTGTCGAGCCACTTCGCCGGCAGCGTGGGCTTGAGGATCTCCTCCATCACCGCCTCGCGCAGCGCCTTGGTCGAGATGTCCGGGCTGTGCTGCGTGGAGAGCACCACCGCCTCGATACCCACCGGCTGCTCATCCTCGTAGCGCAGGGTGACCTGACTCTTCGCATCCGGACGCAGCCAGGGCAGCTTGCCCTTCTTGCGCACTTCAGCCTGCTTCTTCACCAGTCGATGCGCCAACGTGATCGGTGCGGGCATCAGGACATCGGTTTCGTTGGTCGCGTAGCCGAACATCAGGCCCTGGTCACCGGCCCCCTGTTTGCGCTCATCCTTGCGATCCACGCCCTGGGCAATGTCCGGCGACTGCTTGCCGATGATGTTGACCACGCCGCAGCTGGCGCCGTCGAAGCCCATGTCCGAGGAGTTGTAGCCGATGTCGAGGACCGTCTTGCGCACCAGCGCCTCGACGTCCACCCAGGCTTTGGTCGTCACTTCGCCGGCCACTACCACCACGCCCGTCTTGATCAGGGTCTCGCAGGCCACCCGACCCCGGTCATCCTCCCTGAGGATGCTGTCCAGCATGGCATCGGAGATCTGGTCGGCCACCTTGTCCGGGTGACCCTCGGAAACGGACTCGGACGTAAACAGGTAGTTGTTCGCCATTTAACTTAATTCCGCGTTCGGTGATGGAGGGCCTGCGCCCAGACCCCCCAGTTTACCCTCAAGGGACGTCCCGGACCCCACACGCGTCGCTCATTTGAAGCTGTCGGCCAGACGCTGGCGGAATTCCTCGGGGGTGAAACGGTGGTTCTGGGTACCCCGGGACTCGATCTTGATGGCGCCCATGAGGGAGGCCATTTGCCCGGTGGTGCGCCAATCCAGCCCGTGCAGAAGGCCGTGCAGCAACCCGGCGCGGTAGGCATCCCCGCAGCCGGTGGGATCGACGACTTCCCGGACCCGTGCCGCGGGGATCTCGATGGAGCCCTCGGGCGTGTGGATCACCGAACCGCTGGCTCCCCGGGTGACGATCAGCGCCTTCACACGCCGGGTCATCTCCTCTACCGACCAGCCCGTCTTCTGCTGAACGAGCTGCCACTCGTAGTCATTCACGGCCACCCAGGTGGCCTGCTCGACGAAGTGCTTCAGGTCCTCACCGTTGAACATCGGCAGGCCCTGGCCCGGATCGAAGATGAAGGGGATGCCGGCGGCAGCGAACTGCGCCGCATGCTCGATCATGCCGTCGCGCCCGTCAGGCGCCACGATCCCGATGCCGATCCCGCGCGCATCGCTCACCCGGTTGGCCTGCGACTGCTGCATCGCCCCGGGATGGAAGGCCGTGATCTGGTTGTCATCCAGATCGGTGGTGATGAAGGCCTGGGCGGTGTGCTCCGACTCGATGACCTTGACGTGGTCCGTGGGTACGCCCGTGCGCTGCATCCACTCCTTATAAGGTCCGAAGTCCCTGCCCACGGTGGCCATCGGATAGCCGCGATCGCCCAGCAGGTGCAGGTTGTAGGCGATGTTCCCGGCGCAGCCCCCGAACTCGCGCCGCAGCTGCGGCACAAGGAAGGAGACGTTCAGCATGTGGATCTTGTCGGGCAGGATGTGATGGCTGAAGCGATCGCCGAACACCATGATGGTGTCGAAGGCCATTGAGCCACAGATCAGCGCACTCTTCATGGGCAGTGGCTCGCTTCCCGGATCCGCATCGGGTCTCCTCGTGCTCAAGTATTGAGCGTGACCTTCCGGCCGTCGGGCGCTACCGTGAAGCTGCCTTCGTTCACGGTCCGCAGCCACGTTGCCGTCGC
>DATKLO010000069.1:0-32333 GCA_035542375.1 Steroidobacteraceae bacterium
ATCCTGACAGAGCCCGACGCCTCCCTCACCGCCCAGTACCGCGCCCTGCTCAACACGGAGGGGCTGCAGGTGGAGTTCGCGGCGGATGGAGTGCGCCGGATTGCGGAGATCGCGTTCCATGTCAACGAGCGGACCGAGAACATCGGCGCGCGTCGCTTGCACACCGTCATGGAGCGCCTGCTCGAGAGCGTGTCGTATGAAGCTGCCGAACAGAGCGGTAAAGCCATCACCATCGACGCGCGCTACGTGGATGACCACCTGGGCAATCTCGTCAAGGACGAGGACCTGAGTCGCTACATCCTCTGAGCCCGCGCGCGTCAGCGCGCCCGCGTCGCCCGACCGCCGCGGCCTTACACATCCTCCGAGCTTACATCCTCCGAGCCTGGGCGCTCGCACTGTCCTTCCCCGAGGCTGCCGCGAGCGCCAGCTCCGCTCCGATGTGAGCGAGATGGGTCAAGCCCTGCGGGAAGTTGCCCAACATCTGTGCCGAACGGCGTGAGTACTGTTCGGCGAACAAACCGAGATCATTGGCGCACGCACACGCGCGCTTGAACACAGTACGCGCTTCGCGCACGCGACCCTGCCGCGCCAGGCAGTTGATCAGCCAGAAACTGCACGCCAGGAAGGCGCCCTCCGAACCGCGCAGCCCGTCATCCTGTCGGTAGCGGCGCACGAGCCCATCCGCTTCGAGCTCGGCCCGGATCACATCGGTCGTGCGAACCATGCGTTCGTCATCGGGGGCGATGAAATCCACGCTGGGCAGCAACAACAGCGCGGCATCGACCTCCCGGCTACCGAAACTGCTCACGAAGATCCCGCGCCGATGATCCACGCCGCGCCGTTCAATCTCAGCCCGCATGGCATCGCGCGCTTCACGCCATCGCGCCAGGGGCGCGGGAAAGCGGTACCGCTGCGCGAGCTCGATGGCCCGGTTGACGGCCGCCCACCCCATCACCTTGGAATGCACGAAGTGCAGCGGCCGGGAGCGGACCTCCCAGATGCCGCGATCCGGCAGTCTCCACTTGTCGATGGCCGCAGCGACGATGCGGGTCAGGAAAGCCCAGTAGGGCCGTGTCGGCCGATGGCCGCGCAGACTCCAGCGCCACGACAGTTCGACGATCAGTCCGTACATGTCGGCCTGATACTGGCACTCGGCAGCGTTGCCGATGCGCACCGGCCGCGATCCACGCCAGCCCTCGAGCTGCGGCAGTTCGATCTCGGTGAGCCGCCGCTTGCCGTCCACCGCATACAGCACCTGCAACTCGTCGGCGTTGCCTGCGGCCGTGCGCTGGATGAATCGGCGCACACCGTCGGCTTCGGACTCGGCACCGCAATTCGCAAGTGCCCAGACCGTGAAGATCGAGTCGCGTATCCAGCAGTAGCGATAATCCCAGTTGCGCTCCCCGCCGATGCGCTCCGGGAGCGACGTGGTGGGCGCGGCGATGATCGCTCCGGTTGGTGCGTAGGTCAGTGCCTTCAGCGTGATGGCCGAGCGCACGATGTTGGCTCCCGGTGCACCGACATTGGCCCGCGCGTGGGAATCTGCCCGCGCGTGGGAGTCTGCCCGCGCGTGGGAATCTCCCCGCGCGTGGGAATCCTTCGCCGCGCCGGGGTGGACGATTTTCCGCGACCACAGATGCCACCAGCGCACGGTCTCTGCGAGGTGGGCCCGCAATTCGACGCGCGCCTTGCGCCGCTGCGGCACGGTGTGCGCCTCTTCCGGGCGGAAGAATTGCACTCCCATGCAGATCGTCTGTCCGCGCCCGACCTGCACGCTCGCGCGCAGCTCGTGCTCATCGACGATCTCCATGGGCACGTCACCGAAAATCCGCAGACCGGTGTTGCTGCCGACTGCGAAATGAGCGTGTGCGCCGGCGGCGTAGATCCACGGTTTCACTTCGCCGAAGTCCAGGCGTGGCACGAGCTGGACATCGAAACGCATGCGCCCGCGGATCCCGCTGATGATCCTCACCAGCTCGCGGCGCGGCCGCCGTCGGCCTC
Organism: Steroidobacteraceae bacterium; assembly: GCA_035542375.1. Classification (GTDB taxonomy): domain Bacteria; phylum Pseudomonadota; class Gammaproteobacteria; order Steroidobacterales; family Steroidobacteraceae; genus 13-2-20CM-66-19. The sequence goes on from DATKLO010000069.1 coordinate 2,002, forward strand.
CCATCCGCATGGAAAAGAAGTCGGTGACCGTCGCGACATGCCGCCCCAGCCGATAGGCGGTGACCAGCACCAGCGTGCGATCGACATAGGCTCGCGTCACCCGTGCGCCGGGCGGTCCGGTGATGCTGTAACGGCCACCGCGGTCCCAGTCCAGCAGTCGCCCGAAGCAACTGTCCGAATCGAACCGCGGCAGGCAGCACCAGTCGATGGAACCCGCGCGCGAAACGAGCGCAGCCGTATGGCAATCACCGATCAGTGCGTAGTCGCCAATTGGCGGATACGGACTTGCGGCGTCCAAGCGGCGGCGGAATCAGGCTCTGCCAGTCGGCGCGTGCGGTGCGGGGCGTTTCCCCGGAGACTGCGAGGCGCGCGCCCGACCCTGTTCCGGGGCCCAGGTCGCCTCCTGAACGTGCTCGAAGCGTGCCGCGATTTCCTTCCAGTTCCAGAGATTCCACACGGCCTCGAAGTAACGCGCCTTCTCGTTCTGATACTGCAGGTAGTACGCATGCTCCCAGGCGTCCAGAACCATGAGCGGGATGCTGGCCTGTGCCGTGTGTGAGTCGTGGTCATGGATCTGCAAGGTGAGCAGCCGGGCGCCCAGAGGGTCCCAGACCAGCGCGCCCCATCCGGAGCCCATGCACGTGGCTGCCGACTGCGTGAGTTGTTTCCTGAATCGATCGAAGCTGCCGAAGTCGCGCTCGATCGCACCGGCGAGGGGGCCCGTCGGCTGTTCACCACCGCCGTCAGGAGTCAGGTTGCGCCAGAACAAGCTGTGCAGCACGTGTCCGGACAGGTTGAAGGCCAGCAGGTGCTCGAGGGCCGCGATGTGGCTGAAGTCGCCGCCGTCGCGCGCTTCCTCGAGGCTCTCCAGCGCGTGGTTGGCGCCGTCCACGTAGGTCCGGTGATGTTTGTCGTGATGCAGCTGCATGATGCGCGCGGAGATGTGCGGTTCGAGCGCACCGTAGTCGTAGTCCAGATCGGGTAGCACGTACTTCGTCATGGCATGGCTCCTGCCGGCGGGTGTAAGGCGGTGGCGCGCGCAGCGTCGCGCAAACGACGCCGTCGGGCAGCCGTCCCCGGTACCGGCCGGTGCGGTACCGGGGCCGACAGCGGCCCGATCTGAATGCCCCGGACTGTCTACTGCTTCGGCGGCTGGCTGTTGTCCGCGGGCGGTGGCGGCGGCGTGCCGCTGTTATCGGGCCCGGGTGACGGCGTTGGCGTCGTCTGGTCCGGAGAACTCGGCATCGTGCTGGAAGAGGTATCGCTAGGCGTGGACGGAGACGTCGCCGAGGAATCGGGACTGGTCGTCGAGGGCGACATCGACTGCTGCTTGGAGCAAGCCGCCAGCGCCAGGGCGCTCAGGCACAAGAGGAGCAAACTGCGTTTCATGATTCACCTCGTGAGTATCGGGCCCGCCCGGACGGTGGATACCGCCGGGTATCCAGAGGGTCGCAAGAGCCGTTCCGGCCTGACACCGGTCAGCTCGAGCCCACGGCGCCGATCGGCGGCAGCTGCTATCCTGCGCGGCCATGGGCACCCATGCGGCGATCACGGGTTGGGGCAAGTGTCTGCCGCCCGCCGTGCTGAGCAACCAGGATCTCAGTACGTTCCTCGACACCACCGATGAGTGGATCGTCACCCGGACCGGGATCCGGGAGCGCCGCATCTCGCATGCCTCACTCGCCGACATGGCTTGCGTGGCGTCCTGCCGGGCGCTGGCAGCAGCCGGTCTGCAGGCGCGCGAGCTCGACCTCATCGTGTTCGGGACCTGCAGCCATGAGGACCAGGTGCCGAACATGGCTTCCGGGGTGCAGCAGCGGCTCGGCGCCGACGCAGCATCGGCGATGGACGTGAACACCGCCTGCACCAGCTTTCTTTACGGCCTCTCGACCGCTACGGCGCTGATCCGCACCGGCGTGGTACGCAATGCCCTCGTCATCGGCGCCGAACTGATTTCGCCCTTCATGGACTGGGCGGATCGCGATGTAGCCGTGTTGTTCGGTGACGGCGCCGCCGCCGTCGTGCTGCAGTCAACCGACCGCGCCGAAGGTCTGCTCGGTGAGAAGCTCGGTTGTTACGGCGATGCGCGCGAGATCCTGCGCGTCCACGGCATGGGCGGTCGCTACGCGAACCGCGGGGTGCTGTACGGTGTCGTGCGCTGGCAGTTCGAAGGCCAGGAGATCTTCAAACGGGCCGTCCAGGGAATGGGCGGCGCCTGTGAAGCGGCATTGGGACGCTGCGGCATCACCGCGGACCAGGTCGACCTGGTCATTCCGCATCAGGCCAACCTGAGGATCATCGAGGCTGTGGCGAAACGCGCGCGGGTTCCCATGGAGCGCGTGTTCGTCAACATTCAGCGCTACGGCAACATGTCAGCCGCGACCGTGCCGGTGGCTCTCTGCGATGCTCTGGAGGAAGGGCGCGTACGTCCCGGCTCACTGCTGCTGATGCCGGGATTCGGGGGCGGACTGACCTATTGCGCGCACGTCGTGAAGTGGGGAGACCGGACCACTCCCCTGGGCAAGAGCGAAGCCGAGTTGCCCCCCAACGATCGCTCCGCCCTGCAGATCCTCCGCGACGTGCTGGAGGCGAAAGCCCGGCCTGCTGCCGCGCAGAGCTGGTAGCGCATCGCAGTTGATGGCGCGCCACGATTGACGGCGCGCCGTACGGGGCAGCGCGTCGCCGTACCGGCTAGCGCGTCGCCTCACTGGGCGGCGCCAGGCCCCGGCAGATCCTACTTCTTCGCGGCGCGGCGCTTCTTCTTCGCCGGATCCTTGGGCCGGGACTTGCCGAACGAACCCTGGTAGATCTTGCCGCGACGGCTTCTGCTGTCACCCTTGCCCATGCAACTCACTCCAACGCTCGATTGCGAGGGCGCGAAGTCTAGCATCACCTCGACCGGGCCGGTGATCACCTTGCCAGCGGGCCGAGGGCGTAGCGCACGGCGAGCTGCAGCTGGGTCTCGCGGGCAAAGGTGGGCTCGCCGAACTCCAGCGCCCGGTTCGCGGAAGAGCTGTCCACTCGCAGCCACTCCAGGGTGAAGCGCCAGTGAGGGCCGGGTTCGAACACGTAGGCGGCGGTCCAGGCGTGGCCGTGCTGCACGCCAGCGCCATTGGGCAGACTGCTCTGCACGGCAAAAGAGTCGAAGCGCACGCTCAGCCGATGCTCGCCCAGCTGGCGCGACAACAGGGCGTAACGCGCCCTGAAGGGCCACTCGAGATAGTTCTCGTCCGGCTCGATGTAGGTCTCACCGTCGAGGTACTGGGCGATGAACGTCCAGCCGGTGCCGCTCTCGGCCCGCAGGCCGGCCGAGTTGAATCGGGTGTTCCAGGCGAACAGCTGGCGCACGCTGTCGAATTCTGCGGAGTCGGCGCGGTTGTCGTAGTGCAGCGCGCGCAGCACGATGCGATCGAGGTAGCGGGCCTCGACGCCTGCGTAGTAGCCCGCGTGGCCGTCGATCTCGTGGAACAGCTCCATGGCGCGCAGCGGTCCGCTGCCGACGGCGCCGACTCGCCCGAACAGGGTGGTCTGGCGGTCATCGAACGAGAAACCGCGTGCCGCGATGATGCTTCCCGCCGGGTCGTTCCATCCATACAGACCCACCGTGCCTGCCAGATCGAAGCCGTGCCCGAGACGTGTGCCGAGCCAGTCGAGCTGGCCTTCGACGCCAATGGTGCGCAGCTCCTCGCCCAGCCAGGTATTGATGGCTGAATAGGACAGCGTGTAGGGAGACTCCCAGCCGGCGGCGCGGTTCTCCATGGAAATGGGGGCATGAAACGCACCGGCCTTGACACGCAGTCGAAAGCCATCGAAAGGATAGGGACGGTACTGCAGATACGCTTCGGTCAGATCCACCGGGTTGCGGTCGTGATCGCCCCAGTCGGAGGCGTCCACGCGCACTGACCACACGTCGCCCAATGGCTGCGAGAGCGCGAAACGCAGCCGACCCAGCCGCAAGCCCGACTGCCCCTGGTCGAATCGCAACGTGCCCAGACCGCCATCCACGATCGACTTGCGGCCGTCGGTGCTGACCATGCGGGCGTCCAGGTCCACTTCCCAGTCCGTGGCGTGACTCGCCGATGCCGCGAGAACCAACACAGCGGTTAGCGCAGGATATCGAGGGCGCCGACTCATCAGTACACATCCCAGGAACGATGCCGCTCATCCAGCGGAGCGGGCTGCAGCGGCTTGAGCAGCCGGACGGTGAGCGAGGCGCGGTCTCCCTCGCCGATCATCAGCTCGCGCTCGAGATCACCGTCCTCACGCATACGTGGGTGCCAGACCGTGACACGCCAGGTCCCGCGAGGAACTTCAGCGGACCACGACCCCGCCGTGTCCGTGCGTCCGAAGAAGGGCGCATCGGTCACCACCACGTACGCCAGCATCGAGTCGTGGATGTTGCAGCCGAGCGTGACCAGTCCCGCCTGATCGAAGTGCACGGGCGGATAGGGCTTGCCGCGGTACAGCGGCAGCTGGAATTTCTTCGCCGCCGAGAAGGAGTAGATCTGGTGGCTCACCGAGTCGCTGTTCGGGAACGCGATGGTGGAGCCCACCGGGATCACCAGCAGATCGGGCTCGAAGGCCTTGTCGATCTGGTCCATGACCGCCTGCACGGGAGCGGCGGGATGCGCCGGGGCGGTCGTCGAACGCAGAGTGACGACCGCACCGGGAAGTGGCCGGCCGTCGGCGGATTGTACGGCGATGACGATGGTGGCCGCCGCCAGGGCACCGGTCACCTTCAGCAGGGCAACGAGGAACGCCACGGCAGCCACGAGTGGGAAACGCGGGAACGCGTGTCGATTCTTGCGTGCGGAAGGTCTCATTCCTGCATTGGAATTCTCGCGGCCAGCGCCGCGCGATGCCTACGATGTCGGCAGCCATTCGAGTCGGTTCCATGGGAAGCTTCCGCAAACGACTTCTCGTATTGATCATCGGGTTGGTGGTCATTACGCAGACTGTGACGCTGGCCGCAGTACTGGCCAGCACTGCGCACAACGTCGAGGCCCGCGCCGCGGAAGAACTCCGCGCCGGCGGCTCGTTCGCGCAGCAGTTGCTGCGCTTCCGGGCCGGCCAGCTGGCCAACGGCGTGGGCGTGCTGGCAGCCGACTTCGGCTTCCGCGAAGCTGTAGCCAGCGGAGACGGCCCCACCATCCTCTCCGCCGCCACGAACAACGCGCAGCGCATCGGCGCCGACCTCGTCCTGGTCATGGATACCCATGGCAAGGTCATTGCCTCGAGCGACACGGCCGGGGCGGAGCGGGGAACGTCGCTCGATACTCTTCTGGACCAGTCACGCGGTCAGCGCGACCAGCCCATCTTCCGGGTGCTCGGCGAGCACTCCTATCAGTTCTTCCTCGCGCCGGTGCGGACGCCCGAGACCATCGCGTGGGTCGCGATGGGATTTGTGGTCGATGATGGGCTGGCGCAGAGAATGCGCGATCTCATTGCCGCGGACGTCACACTGGTTGTGTACGGCGCCGACGGGGTCCCGCGAGTTGCATCGACACTAACCGGTGAACAGCGCACGGCCGCCGTCGCCCAGCGGACCTCGCTGTCCGACACATCCCCCTCCGACGCAGAATCGGAGTCCCAGGTCCACCGCATCGCGCTCACCGGCTGCCTCAGCTACGCGCAACGCATCGGCGGTCGCGGTGACTCCGTCGATGTGATCGTGCAAAAACCCATGCACGAAGTGCTCGCACCTTATCGTGACGTGCGCGACGCGTTGTTATTCATCGACGGTATCGCGCTGGTCGTCGCGGCAATCATCGGCAGCCTGCTCGGGCGCAGCGCGACACGCCCAATAGGCGACCTTGTAGAGGCGGCCAAGCGTATTCAGGCAGGCCGTTACGATACGGCGGTCGCGGCCTCCGGCGGCGATGAGTTCCGCAGCCTGGCGGACACATTCAACTCGATGCAGAAGAATATCGCCGAGCGCGAAGCTGACATCACGCATCAGGCCCACCACGACTCACTCACGGGGCTACCCAACCGGACCCTGGCGGAGAAACGCCTCGAAGAGCTGGTCAGCAGCGGCCGCGGCTCGCCCACCGCGCTCATCCTGATAGACATGCGCAATGTGCGTGAGATCAACGCTTCGCTGGGTCACCACGTCGGTGACGATGTGCTGCGCGAGGCAGCGCGTCGACTGCGCATGAACTCAGGGCCGGAGGATCTCGTCGCACGCCTGGGCGAGAGTCAGTTCCTCATGATTGCGCGTGACTGCTCGCCCGAGCGCGCTCCACTGTATGCCGATCAGCTCACGGGGGTCGTCCGCACCGGATTCCATCTGGCCGAGATGAGCCTGGAACTGCGTGTGGCTGCCAGCGTCTGCATGTTTCCGGACCACGGGAGCACGGCGAGCGAGCTGTTGCGTCGCGTGCAAATAGCCATAGAAGACGTGGACGAGGCGCGCACGCGTGTCGTGCTGTACAGGCCGGGCGTCGATGAAGAGCACCGGCGGCGCCTGAAGCTGATCACCGATCTGCGCGGCGCCATCGACCAGAACACGCTGTCACTCGTCTATCAACCGAAGGTGGCCATGGCCACGCGTTCGGTGCGCAGTCTTGAAGCCCTGGTGCGCTGGACCCATCCGCAGCTCGGAGCCGTATCGCCGGGTGAGTTCGTACCGCTGGCGGAGCGCACGGGCGGCGCGCGCCGCCTGACGAGCTGGGTGCTCCGCGCGGCGATCCGTCAGATGGGCGAATGGCGCCGCCAGGGCCTCGAACTGGAGCTGGCCGTGAATCTGTCGGCGCCCGACATTCTCGATCCCAACCTGGGCGATGAGATCCTGCAGCTGCTGCGCGCCGAGCGCGTGAACTCCACGGCGCTGCTCCTCGAGATCACCGAGAGCGCGGTGATGCGCGACCCGCAGCAGGCCGCCCGCAACATGCAATTGCTGCGCATCGCCGGCGTGCGCTTCGCCATCGATGACTTCGGCACCGGCCATTCCTCGCTCTCCCAGCTCAGTTCCCTGCCGGTGGACGAGCTCAAGATCGACCGCTCGTTCATCACTCATGCCCGCCAGGGAAGCGATGCGGCCACCATCATCACTTCCACCATCGAGCTCGGTCACAGCATGGGATTGCGCGTGGTGGCCGAGGGCGTGGAGGAGCCGGCCGAGTGGAATCTGCTGCGCGAGCTGGGTTGCGACTATGCGCAGGGTTACCTGATCAGCAAGCCGCTCCCCGCCGCGGACGTGCCCGGTTTCGTCGGGCAGGCCAACAGCCTGCTGCCGGCCTCGGATTCGACGGTGTTGCAGATCCGCGCGCTGGAGCAGCTCGCGGGACAGAATCGCCGCTAGCGATAGCGCGCGAGAATCTTCTCCATTCCCCTGGCGCCCGGCGACAGCTTTTCGTACGGCAGGCTGTTGAGCGGCTCATCCGGCGTGGCGTTGATCTCGTGGAACTCGTTCTGCGAGGGCTCGACGAACAGCAACCCCGTCAGGTACTCGCCCACCTTGAGCCGGTCCTGGATATAGACCTGCGCGGCGCTGCGATCGGTCGGGTCGTAGCCAGCCTCGCACTTGCGCAGCACGATGCGGCTGCCATCGTGCATCACGACCGGCAGTGCCTCCCCTTCCCCGTAGCTCGCCGTGATCTCACGCTCGAGCGGCACGAAATCCGCGTGAACCGCCGGTTCGTAGTGCTCGCGTGTGTAGGCGTAGCTCTTGGTCGAGCCTTCGTGATCGTTGAAGGTGACGCACGGCGAGAGCACGTCGATGAGCGCGAAGCCGTTGTGTTTCAGCCCGGCCTGGATGAGCGGCACGAGCTGCTGCTTGTCGCCGGAGAAACTGCGCGCCACGAACGAGGCGCCGAGCGTCATGGCCAGCAGCACCGGATCGATGGGGGGCTGGAAGTTGGTCTCGCCCTTCTTCGCCCTGGTGCCGATGTCGGCCGAGGCCGAGAACTGGCCCTTGGTCAGGCCGTACACACCGTTGTTTTCGATGATGTACAGCATGTTGAGATTGCGGCGGATGGCGTGGCAGAACTGGCCCAGGCCGATCGACAGGGTATCGCCGTCACCGGAAACACCGATGTAGTGCAGCTTGCGATTCGCGGCGTTCGCGCCCATCGCGATGGAGGGCATGCGGCCGTGAACGGAGTTGAATCCGTGGCCGCCGCTGACGAAGTAGGCCGTCGTCTTCGACGAGCAACCGATGCCCGACAGCTTGATCAGGTTCTGCGGCTCGATGGCCAGATCCCAGCAGGCCTCGACGATGGCGGCCGTGATCGAGTCGTGTCCGCAACCCGCGCACAGGGTCGACAGCGCGCCTTCGTAGTCGCGGCGCGTGAACCCCAGGGTATTCCTGGGCAGGGACGGATGGGAGACCTTCGGTTTGGCTATGAAAGTCATGATGTATCTGCCTCAGCCGTGAGCGGCATCGCGCGGCCGAGCCACTGGGGTGGGCCGGACGTGCGCGAGCACGCCGTCCACGATGAAACTGGAGGTGATGGGCAATCCACTGTAGTGCAGAAGCGAGCGCAGCTTCGCCTTGTCCACCTGGGTTTCCAGGGTCAGCAGCGCCTTGAACTGCGCGTCGCGGTTCTGTTCGACCACGAACAGCAGATCGTGCGCGGCCAGGAACCGCTCGACGTCCTCGCTGAACGGGAACGAGCGAACGCGCATGTAGTCGATGCCGACGCCTTCCTTCTTGAGCACATCCATGGCCTCGCGGATGGCGCCGTCGCAGCTTCCGAGGGACACGATGCCCATGTGGCTGCCGGCCGTGCAGTCGATGATGGCGCGCGGCACCAGCTTCCTGGCGGTCTCCCACTTCTTCAGCAGGCGATCGAGCACGATCTGGTACTCAACCGAATCCTCGGTGTAGGCACCATACTGGGAATGGCCCGAGCCGCGTGTGAAGTAAGCGGCCTTGGGGTGAACTCCGGGCAGCGTGCGGTAACCGATGCCATCGCCATCGCGATCCAGGTAACGGTAGAACTTCTCCATCTTCAGCACGTCTTCCTTGCCGAGCATCTTGCCGCGATCGGGACGATACGAGTCGTCCCACTTCAGATCGCGGCACATCCAGTCATTCATGCCGATGTCGATGTCGGACAGGACCAGCACGGGGGTCTGCAGCCGCTCGGTGAGATCGAACGCCTGTACCGCCATGTAGAAGCATTCTTCCGGGTTGGCGGGGTAGAGGCACACATGGCGCGTGTCGCCATGCGAGGCATACGCGCTGATCAGGAGATCGCACTGCTGGGTGCGGGTGGGCATGCCGGTGGATGGGCCGACCCGCTGGATATCGAAGATGACGGCAGGCACCTCGGCGTAATACGCCAGACCCAGGAACTCGTTCATCAGGGAGATACCCGGTCCGGAAGTGGCCGTGAAGGCGCGCGTGCCGTTCCAGGCCGCACCGATGACCATGCCGATGGCGGCCAGCTCATCCTCGGCCTGGATGAAGGCGAAGTTCCTGCGGCCCGTGTCCGGATCCACGCGCAAGCGGTCGCAGAAAGCCTTGAAGGCATCCATCAGCGACGTGGACGGAGTGATCGGATACCACGCCGCCACAGTGGCGCCCGCGTAGACGCAGCCCAGAGCGGCAGCCGTGTTGCCGTCGATCAGGATCTGGCCGCTCGTGGCGTCCATCTTCTCGACGCGCAGCGGCAGCGGACACTGGAAGTTCTGGCGCGTGTAGTCGTAGCCGAGCTGGATGGCCTTCATGTTGCTGTCCACGAGCTGCGGCTTCTTCGCATAGGTCTGCGCGAGCAGTTCGCGGATGCGTTCCAGGTCGAGATCGAGCAATGCGGCCAGCACGCCCGCATAGCAGATGTTCTTCATCAGGATGCGTGTGCGCACCCCGTTGAAGTTCTCGTTGCACAACCTCGCCAGCGGCACGCCGATGACAGTGATGTCCTCCCGCTTCAGCAGTGCGGGCCGCGGCCAGGTGGAGTCGTAGATCAGGTAGCCGCCGGGGGCGACTTCCTTGACGTCCCGGGCGTAGGTCTCGGCATTCATGGCCACCATGATGTCGACCCGCCCCGAGCGTGCGACATGACCATCGCGCGTCACCCGGATCTCGTACCACGTGGGCAGGCCCTGGATGTTGGACGGGAAGTAATTCTTCCCCATCACCGGGATGCCGCTGCGGAAGATGGCCTTCATCAGCAGATTGTTGGCGCTCGCCGAGCCGGTGCCGTTCACCGTGGCGATCTTGATGACGAAGTCGTTGATCCGGGCGGTAGTCTGTGGAGCCATGGGTACCCTGATTCGTGAATGCCCTGCGGGCGGCTCTCAGGCGATCTTCGGTTCCTTCGCCTGCAACGCGCGTGATTCGTCGATGGCGTGGGGCCACTTCACATACGACTTCTGCATATCCCAGGCTGCGGTGGGGCAGCGCTCGGCGCACAAGCCGCAGTGCACGCACAGATCCTCGTCCTTGACCATGACCCGGCCGGTCTGGGGCAGGGGGGCCGACACCAGCAGCGGCTGGGTCAGATTCTTCGCGGGGGCCTTGAGGCGCGTGCGCAGGTCCGCCTCGTCGCCGTTCTGCGTGATGGTGAGGCAGTCCACCGGGCAGATGTCGATGCAGGCGTCGCACTCGATGCACAGCTTCGCGCTGAACACCGTCTGCACGTCGCAGTTCAGGCAGCGCTGCACTTCCTGCGCGACCTGCTCCGCCGAGAAGCCGAGCTCGACTTCGATGTTGAGCTTCTTGAAGCGCTCCTTGAGCGACACGTGCGGCATCAGGCGCCGCTCCACCGGCGTGTAGTCGTTCGAGTACGACCACTCGTGCATGCCCATCTTGCGGCTCTGCAGGTTGACACCGGGAGGCAGCCGCTGGGTCAGCGACTCACCCTGGCAGTAGCGATGGATGGAGATCGCCGCCTGGTGGCCGTGCTCGACGGCCCAGATGATGTTCTTCGGTCCGAAGGCGGCATCGCCACCGAAGAACACGCCGGGCCGGGTCGACTGAAACGTCACCGTATCGACCCGCGGCACGTTCCACTTGTCGAGCTCGATGCCCAGGTCGCGCTCGATCCAGGGGAAAGCATTCTCCTGGCCGATGGCGAGAATCACATCATCGGCCGGCAGGAATTCCTCCCCGACGATGCGTTCGGCGGTGATGCGTCCATCGGCGTCGAGGTCGTACTCCATCTTGTCGAACGACATGCCCGTCAGTCTGCCGTTCTCCACGACAAACGCCTTCGGCGAGCGGTTCACGACGATCTCGACGCTCTCCTCCTCGGCATCCTCGAGTTCCCACTCGGAAGCCTTGAAGAAACCGCGCGGCTTGCGCGCCATGACTTTCACGTTGCGCGCGCCGAGCCGCAGGCTGGTGCGGCAGCAGTCCATCGCCGTGTTGCCGACACCGATGATCAGCACACGCTCGCCGATCTTGTCGGTGTGCTTGAACGCGACGGATTCGAGCCACGCAATACCGATATGGACGTTGGCGGCCGCAGCCTCACGGCCGGGTAGCTTCAGCTCCTTACCCTTCGGCGCGCCAGTCCCGATGAAGACCGCGTCAAAACCGCCCGTAGCCAGCAGTTCGCGCAGGCTCGCAATGGGATGGTTGAGCTTCAGCTCAACCCCCATGCCCGTGATCATGCCGATCTCATCGTCCAGCACGCTGTGCGGCAGACGGAACGAGGGGATGTTGGATCGCATCAGTCCGCCCGGCTGGGCGAACTGCTCGAACATCGTCACGTGGTAACCGAGCGGCAACAGGTCGTTGGCCACTGTGAGGGAGGCGCAGCCGGCGCCGATGCAGGCGATCCGGCGGCCGTTCTTCACTTTCGGGATGCGGGGCAACAGGTCAGTGACCGCATCGCGGTGATCCGCGGCCACCCGCTTCAAACGGCAGATGGCCACCGGCTTCTCCTCGACCCGACCGCGGCGGCAGGCGGGCTCGCAGGGGCGGTCGCAGACGCGGCCGAGAATGCCGGGGAACACGTTGGAATGCCGGTTCACCATGTACGCATCGGTGAAACGGCCCTGGGAGATCAGGCGGATGTATTCGGGGACATCGGTGTGGGCCGGACAGGCCCACTGGCAATCCACGACCCGGTGATAGTAGTCGGGATGCGAAGTATCGGTGGGTTCCATTCGGAACGCGCGTTCGGCGCGGGGCCCTCAATCAGTGCGAGGGGGACTGAGTATAGAGACGGTTACCTAAATGTCACTGTTCCAGTGTGCCATTAAGTGAACAACCGGCCGTTATTTAACTTATTACAGGACTCGGCTGGTGCGCCCGTCGAGTTTACGGTGGCGTTTGCAGCGAGCGCGACCCTCACAGGGGTCCCGAACCCGGCCGGCGCGAGCCGGCACCGGGTTCGGTCCCTGTTCGCGCCGGCGCGGGCGGAAGCACATGCCGCAGGATGTCCTCCACCGGATGGTCGCGCGAGTCGGAAAGGCTGGCGCGCACCCCCTGCGCAGCAACCCGCCTCCCGGTCACCGGAAGCGCCTTCCCCGTGGCAGCTGTCCGGCCGGCCCTAGGGTACGGCAGCGTGGGAGCCCGGCTGAACAGGACCAAGGTCTCGCGGGGGCTGGCCGTGCTCGCCTCGCGGGGGCTGGCCGTGCTCGCGCAGGAGATTTGCGATCAGGGTGCGCAGCCGCGCCGGATGCACCGGCTTGTGCAGGATGGGCAGCCCGCTCGCCTCGGCATCGCGCAGGCGCTCCAGACCCGTGTCGCCCGTGACCAGCAGTGCCGGAATGTCGGTGTTGAATTCTCCGCGGAGCATCTCGATGACCTGAATGCCGTTCTCCGCGCCACGCAGCCGATAATCCGACACGATGAGGCTGGGCAGGCGCTTCAGGGCAATGAGCTTGCCCTTCATCTCCGCGCCCGAGCCCGCGGTGAGCACCTCGCACTCCCAGCGGCGCAGCAGCGCGGCCATCGCCTCCTGTACCGCGGGTTCGTCGTCGACCACCAGCACCAGTGCCTGCGACAAATCGAATGCCGTCGCCTCCGGACTGCACTCTTCCATCCCGTCCGCCTCCCGGACAGCGCGCGGCAGCGTGAACGAGAACACCGAGCCGCGACCCACGACCGAGCGCACGTTCACGCGGAAATTCAGCAGTCGCGCGAGACGATCGACGATGGCCAGACCCAGACCGAGTCCCCTGCCGCGGTCGCCTTCCGCGTTATCGAGCTGATAGAACTCGCGGAAGATATCTTCATGCCGATCGGCGGGAATTCCCCGTCCGGTGTCCCAGACCTCCACGCGCACGTCGTTGCCCTGCCGCCGACAGCCCAGCACCACCCGGCCGCTGTCGGTGTAGCGCACGGCGTTGGACAGCAGGTTTCGCAACAATCGTACGAGAAGCGACGGATCGCTCCGCACGCACAGCGATGTCCTCACGACCTTGAGCGACAGGCGCTTCTGGCGCGCGATCTGCGCGCATTCGAAGCGCACGCGATCGAAGATGACGGACAGGGATACGGTCGAGAACTGCGGCTGCACGACGCCCGCATCGAGCCGGGAGATGTCCAGCAGGGAGTTGAATAGCTCCTCCATCTCGTCCACGGAGCGGCGGATGTTGCCGATCACCTGGCGCTCCCGTGAGGCCAGCGGCGTCTCCTGCAATGCCTGTACGAACAGACCCAGGGCATGAAGAGGTTGGCGCAGGTCGTGACTGGCGGCAGCCAGGAACCGTGTCTTGGCGACGTTGGCCACCTCCGCGGCTTCCTTCTGGGCCCGCAATTCGCCGATCAGACCGAGGTTTTCGACCCGCAGCCGGATCGACTGGTCGATGAACCGGTAAAGCCGCAGCGCCAGGGGAGTGAGGAGCGCCACGTAGGCCAGCATCAGCACGCCCGTCGAGATGTGCAACGGGTCCCGCTCCGACAGAAACAGCACCGCCGGCAACAGGATGCTCGGATAGAAGTACGCAAAGAAGGACGCCTGGCTGGAGGCGGAAGCATAGACACAGCCAGCGCCCATACCTACCAGCCCCATCACCAGGAACAGCTGGTAGGCAAGACCGTCCGGAACGTACATCACCATCGCGCCAACACCCCAGATCAGACCGGCAGCGGCCGAGCCGGCCACCGCCAGCGTGCCCCAGCGCCGCATCTCATGCGGGCCGGGATTCGCCCTGTTGAAGGCCCGCCACTGGAAGAATCGCGCCAGTACCCAGGCGTGCACGCTCAAAGTCCAGGTGATGACGGGACCGGCTCCCGCGCCCCGCAGGAGCGCGATGCTCATCATGCAGCACACGATCGAGCAGCCGGTGAATGCCATGGGCATGTTCCGGTATTGAATGCGGATTTTCTCGGCCGCGATCAGCAGCGCGTGTTCCGCTGGCGCAGCTGGCATGTGCTGTCCATCAGGGAGTCCCTGAGAAGTCATGATGCGCACCTGCGTTCAGCTCCGCTGGCGCGCGTCGCAAGCGGTGCGCGCACAGTTGTTTCGACACGCGCAGTCCGGAGTTCTGCGGAAAGTACGTAGTCGCGGGAAAATAAAGTTACGTCGGCGCCTGTGCGCGGCGCGTCGCGGGTATATTCCGCGCTCCGCCGATGCTGTGCACAGCTTCGATGCGAAGCTGCGCGCCACATCGGACGTAGGACCAAGGTCCACTTGGCGCAAGGCCCCATGGTACGCAAACTGGTTGGCTGAACGCGCTGAAAAAAATGTCCCTGAAAATACTCGTCATCGACGATCACCCTCTCGTTCAGGAGGGAGTCGCGACAGCTCTCCGGTCGCTCGCCGACAGCGTCAGTATGCTCGCCGCGCGCGATGCTGAAGAAGGCCTGCGGGTGGCGGCTCAGCATCCCGACCTCGATCTGGTGCTGCTCGATCTTGCCCTGCCGGGCATGAGTGGCCTCAACCTCATCGCCAAACTGCACGCACGGCTGCCCTCGCTGCCCGTAGTCGTGCTGTCGGCGCTCGAGGAACCGGACAACGTGCGTCACGCGATCAACGCCGGCGCCATGGGCTTCGTACCCAAGTCCGCCGCGACCCGGGTGCTGCTCGATGTGCTCAGGCAGGTGCTCGAAGGAAACGTCACGGTCCCGGATGCGTTGAAAACCTCCACGCATGCGGTCGCACAGGGAATGTCCGGAGCGGGCCCGTCGTCCGCCGGCAACTGCGAACCGGGTGTCACCTCGCTCACCCTGCGGCAGCTCGAAGTGCTGGCACGCGTCTGCCAGGGCAAGACCAACAAACAGATCGCCATGGAGTTGGGTCTGTCCGAGAAGACCGTCAAGGCGCATGTCACGGCCATCTTCAAGGTGCTGGGCGTCGTGAACCGGACGCAAGCCGTGCTGGTTGCGCGCCGCGTGGGCATGCTCGCCGACTGATTCCAGTCAACTGGCGCGGCGCGGCCGCTCGCGCTCCCGATCCGATCTGAGCAGATTCGCCATCAGCGTGCGCAGCCGCGCCGGGTTGAGCGGCTTGTGCAGTACCGGCAGCCCGCCCACTTCACGGTCGCGCGCCAGCCGGTCGCCGCCTGTGTCGGCGGTCAGCAGCAGGGCCGGGATCTCGGCGTTGAATTCGCTTCTCAGCATTTCCACTACCGCGAGCGCGTGCGCAGCGCCCGTCGGCGGGGCGCTGGAGGTTACGGGGGATATGCGCGTGCCCGAGTTGACCACGGCGCGCGGCCGATAGTCCGCGATGATGAGATCAGGCGTGCGCCGCACCGTCGCCAGCTTGTCCTTCATCTCGGTGCCCGAACGCGCGGTGATGACATCGCAATGCCACTTGCCCAGCAACGCTTCCATCGCCTGACACACCGCCGGCTCGTGATCCACGACCAGGATCAGGGAACCGGCGAAATCGAAGGCCGTGGGACGCTCGTCGAGCGGCGCGACGATGATGTCCTCTTCCCGACCCCGCGGTACCGCGATTGAGAATACCGAGCCCTTGCCGGGGACCGAGCGCATGTCGAGCGGGTGATTCAGCAGGCGCGCCAGGCGCTCCACGATGGCGAGGCCCAGTCCCAGGCCCCTGCGCGCGTCGTGATCGGCGCCGTCGAGCTGGGTGAATTCGCGGAAGATCTCGCGCTGTTTGTGCGTGGGGATGCCGCGGCCGCTGTCCCAGACCTCGATGCGGACCGACAGCCCCTCGCGACGGCAACCCAACACCAGGCCACCGCGGTCCGTGTAACGCACGGCATTGGTGACCAGATTGCGCACGACTCGCTCCAGGAGCGAGGGATCGCTGCGCACGAATACGCAGGTAGGCATCACCTGCAGTGACAGTCCCTTCTGCTCGGCTATCGGGCCGTACTCCTGGCGCAATCGCTCGAAGAGAGCGGTCAGACCGAAGGTCTCGAGCCTCGGCCGCACCGTACCGGCGTCCAGCCGTGAGATGTCGAGCAGCGCATCGAACAGCTCCTCCATCGCATCCACCGAGCGGCGGATGTTGCCGACGATCTGGCGCTCATGAACAGCCAGCGCCGACTCCCCCAGGGCATGCACGAACAGACCCAGCGCATGCAGCGGCTGGCGCAGATCGTGACTGGCGACGGCGAGGAAGCGGGATTTCGCGATGTTGGCTTCCTCGGCCGAGTCCTTCTGCCGGCGCAACTCCGCCACCAGGTTGGCGTTCTGAAGTCGAACGCTCACCGAGGCCGAGAAGTTGCGCGCAACCCGCAGCGCGAATCTCAGGGCGAGCAGCATACTCGCGAGCGTCAGCGCGCCGATCGTGACGTGCAGCGCGTCGCCGGCGAAGAAGAAGGGAATGGAGGCGAGCGCGAAGCAGGGAATCAGGCAGGCGAGGGAAGCTGGCAGCAGCGCCGCCGTGGTGAACGTGGAAACGAATCCGAGCCCGGCGGTCGTCACGAGCACGAACAGCTGGTGCGCAAGACTGTCCGGGACCAGCAGCAGCGTGCCGCACAAACCCCACAGCACGCCGGACGTTCCGGCGAAGGCGATCGCCATCAGAGCCCAGCGGTGCAGATCTCGCTGCGCCGGCGGGGAGCGCACGAACCAGAACCACAGAAGGAGACGGGCGGTCGCAAGGATGTAGACGGATATGACCCAGGGCAGGACACCTTCGCCCAACCGGTCGTACAGCATTACGCCGATGATGCTGGCGATGAGCACGGCCGCCGCGAGCGTCCCCGGCATGCTCCGGTACAGGGCCGCAACCTGTTCGGCCCGGATCGGCAGCGCCGCTTCGACGGCCGATGGGTCATCGTGCCAGGTAGACTTGACCTCCGCTGAGCGCATGGCGCGCGATCGTATCAGCAGCGGCCCCCGGGACTATAGCGCCGCGACTATACTGCGGACATCATGGCCGACCCCCTCGCCACCGAGATCCGGCTGCGCAACCGCTCGCGGCTGCTCGAAGTCAGCTTCAGCGACGGCAGCCGGTTCGAGCTGCCGTTCGAGTTCCTCCGCGTGCACTCCCCCTCCGCCGAGGTGAAAGGCCACGGTCCCGGCCAGGAAGTGCTGGTGCTCGGCAAGGAAAACGTCGGCATCCGGGCCGTCGAGCCGGTCGGGCAGTACGCCGTGAAGCTCGTTTTCGACGACGGCCACGACACCGGGCTGTTCACCTGGAAATACCTGCACGAACTGGGGCGTGACCAGTCGGTGCTGTGGGACCGCTACCTGCAGCGCCGGGCCGCCGCGATCGGGAGCTGAAGCAACCTTCAGATTTTCCCTTAAGTCCACTGGGCCGGCCCCAAAAAAACGAGCCGGGCATGCGCCCGGCTCACTCGTCTCAAGACCCCCTCGATCCGGCGCCGATTCTGCGCGGCGGCCGACGCAAAAAGCAACCCTGCGCGCGGCTGCAGCGCACGCGGCACCCGAGGCACCCGCAGCACTCTGGGTGCCAGCCGAACCTGCGGCACGCGCGGTACCCACGCGCGCCGGCGGCCTCGCATAGAATGGGCGCCCCACCGGGAGCCCCATGGCAGACGATTCCACCGATTTCGGCTTCGAGCGCATCCCCTCGCGGGACAAGGCGCGCCGGGTGCGCGGGGTCTTCGATTCGGTCGCCCCACGCTACGACCTCATGAACGACCTGATGTCCGGCGGCCTGCACCGGATCTGGAAGCATTTCACCCTGTCGCTGGCCCATCTTCGCCCCGGGCAGAGCGCCCTCGACATTGCCGGGGGCACGGGTGACCTGGCGGTGGGGCTGGCCCGGCAGGTCGGGCCGCGTGGCCGGGTGGTTTTGGCGGACATCAATCACGCCATGCTGTCCCGTGGCCGGGAGCGCCTGGTGGACGCGGGACTGGTCGGCAACGTGGCCTACGTGCAGGCCAACGCCGAGCGGCTGCCGTTCGCCGACGGCAGCTTCGACTGCATCACCATGGGGTTCGGGCTGCGCAACGTCACCGACAAGCCCGCGGCCCTCGCCTCGCTGCATCGGGTCCTCAAACCCGGCGGTCAGCTCCTGGTGTTGGAGTTCTCCCGTCCGGTGGCTCCCGGGTTGCAGCCGCTGTACGACCTGTACTCCTTCCGTGTGCTGCCGCTGATCGGCAAGCTGGTCGCGGGTGATGAAGCGAGCTACCGGTATCTGGCCGAATCGATCCGGATGCACCCGGATCAGCAGACACTGCTCGACATGATGACCGGGGCAGGTCTCACCGGGTGCCGCTATCACAACCTCGCCGGTGGCATCGTCGCCGTGCACCGCGGCTACAAATCCTGAAGCGGCAGCAGATGCTGACATCCACCCTGGAGAACGTTCTCAACCGCGGCCTGCCACGCTCGCCACGCGCGCAGCAGCTGTGCGCCGAGCTGTCGGGCCGCAAGGTGTGCGTGGCGATCAGCGGGTTCGGCCACGTTGTGCTGGAATCCAACGGCAGCACGCTGAAGCTCAGCGCTCCGGGAGGTGACGAGCCGGCCGACGCCCGCCTGATTGGCGGGCCCTTGTCGCTGCTGGCCCTCGCCGGTCCCACGCCCGAAGCCGTGCTCCAGCGCGGTGATGTCCGCATCGAAGGGGATGCGGAGCTGGCCGACAAATTCCGCGAACTGGCCAGGCTGCTGCGGCCCGACCCCGAGGAAGAACTGGCCCTGCTGACGGGCGACGTTCCGGCTCACCAGATCGGTCGCGTCGCGCGTGCCGCCCTGAGCTGGACCCTGCGGGCCGGCCGGACGACGGTCCGCAATCTCGCCGAGTATCTGGGGCATGAGCGCGGAGATGTGCTCTCGCGCGGTGAAGCTGAGCCCTTTCTGCGCGGCGTGGATGCGTTGCGCGAAGATGTTGACCGACTCGCGGCCCGCGTCGAACTCGCACTCGCCGCCCGCTCGCCCGACGGCGGCGCGAACTCGCCGAGCGCCCGCCCGACGGACCGGCACGACGCGTGAAGCTGCGGGTACTCGCGCGCCTGATCCAGATCCAGCGTGTGCTGTTGAAGCACGGCCTGGACGATTTCGTTCGCGCCACTCACCTTTATCGGCCGCTGCGCTTCCTGTTTCTCCTCTCGCCCGACATGTGGTTCGCCAGACGCGAAGGTACGCGCGGCGAGCAACTGCGGCTCGCGCTGGAGGAACTCGGTCCGATCTTCGTCAAGTTCGGCCAGGCGGTGTCAACCCGTCGCGACCTGCTGCCCGTGGACATCGCCGACGAACTCGCGAAGCTGCAGGATCGCGTGCCTCCGTTCCCCGGCACCATCGCGCGCGAGATCATCGAACGCGCGCAGGGACGACCGGTCACGGAGACCTTCGCGAGCTTCGAGGAGACTCCTCTGGCGGCGGCATCCATTGCCCAGGTCCATGCCGCCACGCTGCGCGACGGCACCGAAGTCGTGGTCAAGGTCTTGCGGCCCGACATGCGCGCCGTCATCCAGCGGGACCTGGAAGTGTTGTTTGCGCTCGCCGGACTCGCGGAACGCTTCTGGAGCGAGAGCCGCCGGCTGCGACCGCTGGAGGTCGTCGCGGAATACGAAAAGACCATTCTCGACGAGCTCGACCTGATGCGCGAAGCGGCCAACGCTTCCCAGCTCAAGCGCAACTTCCTCGGCACCGACCTGCTCTACGTTCCGGAGGTTTATTGGGATTACTGCCGCCTGAACGTGATGGTCATGGAGCGCATCCACGGCATTCCCATCAACGACCTGGCGCGGCTGCGCGCCTCGGGCGCGGATATCGCCCGCCTGGCGGAAAATGGCGTACGCATCTTCTTCACCCAGGTATTCCGCCACAATTTCTTCCATGCGGACATGCACCCGGGCAACATTTTCGTGCTCGTGGAAGATCCCGCGCACCCGCGCTACGCGGCGGTTGACTTCGGCATCGTGGGCACGCTCGATCCACGCGACCAGGATTATCTGGCGCGCAACTTCCTTGCCGTGTTCGACCGCGACTACCGCCGTGTCGCGGTGCTGCACGTCGAGTCGGGCTGGGTGCCGCCGGACACGCGCGTGGACGAGATGGAGGCGGCGGTGCGCACCGTCTGCGAGCCCATCTTCGACCGCCCGCTGCAGGACATTTCCTTCGGCCACATCCTGCTGCGGCTGTTCGAGATCTCGCGCCGCTTCAACATGGAGGTGCAGCCCCAGCTGATCCTGCTGCAGAAGACGCTGCTCAACATCGAAGGTCTCGGCCGCGACCTGTATCCGCAGCTGGACATCTGGAAGACCGCGAGCCCCATCCTGCGCGAGTGGATGCGCGAACGCGTGGGTGTCCGTCAGCTGTTCCAGAATCTGCGCACGCAGGTACCGGATCTGGTCGAAGCGGCCCGCGCCCTGCCCGCGCTGTTGAAAGGCGCGGTGAACCGGGCGCAAGGCGGCGTGCTGCGCATGAAGGTCGAGTCCCCGGACCTCGAAGCGCTGAAGGCCGAATTGAGACGTGCCGGCCGCCGGCGCGATGAGTTCACGGTTGGCGCGGCCATCCTGCTCGGCGGCCTCGTCTGGCTCGGCACGAGCCGCGGCACGGACTGGCCGGCGTGGCTGCTGACCTCGGTGGGCGCTCTGTGGCTGCTGGTCGCGTGGCGGCGGCCCTAGTTGCCGCCACGGCCCCGCCACCGTTGTAACCCCTCCACCGCCTCAACCTCCCACAGCGCCGCACCGATGCAACGTCCACGCTCGCTCACTGAAGGATCCATCAGCCGCGGCCTGGTGCAGTTCGCCCTGCCCATTCTGTACGCGAACATCCTTCAGTCGCTCAACGGGTCGATCAACTCGATCTGGGTGGGCCGGTTCCTGGGCGAGGCCGCGCTTACCGCAACCTCCAATGCCAACACCGTCATGTTCCTGCTGATCGGCGCGGCGTTCGGCATCGCGATGGCCGCGACGATCCTGATCGCGCAGCAGATCGGCGCCAACAATCTGCCCGAGGCACGGCGCGTGGTGGGCACGAGCGCGACGTTCTTCGCGGCCATCTCGGTCGTGATGGCGATCGCGGGCTGGGTGCTGTGCGAACCGCTGCTGATCGCCATGCGCTCACCGCTCGCCTCGCTGCCTCTGGCGGTGGCCTACATGCGGGTGATCTTCCTGGCGCTGCCTTGTCTTTATATGTATGCCTTCGTCATGTCGGTGCTGCGCGGCGCCGGCGATTCGCGTACTCCGTTCTATTTCATGCTGCTGGCGGTCGCCATCGACATCGCGCTCAATCCCTTGTTCATCTTTGGATGGGGACCGGTACCGCGGATGGGCATCGCGGGCTCGGCCCTGGCGACGTTCGTGGCCCAGGCCGTCAGCCTTGCCGCCCTCATCCGGCATCTGTACCGCCGCAAGCACATGCTGGTGCTGCATCGTGCCGAGCTGTCACTGCTGCGACCGGACTGGACGGTCGTGGGGACACTGGTGCGCAAGGGCATCCCCATGAGCGCCCAGATGCTGGTGCTGTCGGCCAGCGGTGTGCTGATGATCTCCATCGTCAACCGGTACGGAGTGGACACGACGGCGGCGTTTGGCGCCGCGCTGCAATTGTGGAACTACATCCAGATGCCCGCCTTCGCGGTCGGCATGGGTGTGTCCGCGATGGCGGCCCAGAACGTGGGCGCGCGCAAGTGGGACCGGGTACGCAGCATCGCCAGGGTGGGCGTGCTGTACAGCGTCGTGCTGACCGGCACTGTGATCCTGCTGATCGAACTGCTGGATGAGCGCGCCTTCGGGCTGTTCCTGCAATCGGGCTCGGCCGCGATGGCCACGGCGCATCACATCAACCGGCTCGCGACGCCCTCCTTCATCTTTTTCGGCATCTCCATCGTGCTGTTCGGAGTCGTGCGCGCCACCGGTGCCGTGATGGCGCCGCTGATCACGCTCACGATCTCATTACTGCTCGTGCGCATCCCCCTGGCCGAGGCGTTCATGGACCGCTGGGAGGCCGACTCCATCTGGTGGAGTTTTCCGATCTCCTCGGCCCTCTCGGCGGTGCTCGCCATCCTGTACTACCGGTATGGCGGCTGGCGTTCGGCGCACATGTTGCCCGAGCACCAGGACCCGCAAGAGCGTTCCGCGCAGAGCACCTGAGCGCGGGACAGGAATCAGGCGCAAGGCGATGAAGCGCTCCGTACTCATCTGCCTCCAGGCCACCCCGCTGCTGCTCATAGCCACGTTCACCGTGTGTCAGCTCGTGGCCCTGCGCGCGGGCCTCGCCGGAATACTCCTGGGGCTTCTGACCGTCTCGTGGTTCTTCAAGTACTGCTTCGTGGTGCTCGATGCCGTCGTTGCGGGTGAGGAGGAGCTACCGGTTCTGTCGGTCGAGATGGTGAATCCCGTCGACGAGCAACGCCCCCTCGCCCTCCTGATCATCGCGATAGCGGCAACTTACTTCGTGTTCTGGCTGCGCCATGCACTCGGCGCAGTGGGCAGCGCGGCAATCGGTCTGGTGTTCGCCGCTCTGTTGCCCGCCTGCGCCACGGTGCTGGGAATTACACGCAATGTATTCCGGGCCGTCTCACCCGCCTCCCTGCTCCATCTCGTGCGTGGACTGGGTTGGGACTACGCACTCATTGTCGTGATCGTCTGGTTGGCGGCCGCCGGAATGTACTGGCTGAGCGCCGCGGGTGCGCCCATCTGGCTGCTGCTGGCGGCGGCGCAGTTCCTGTTGCTTCTGGAGTTCGCTCTGCTCGGCGGCGCCGTATTCGACCATCGGCTGGTGTTGGGGATCGAGACGCTGACCCGTGCGGAAAGACTCGCGGAGCGTGACGCCAGGGAGCATCAGGCGGAGCGCGCGGCGATGCTCGACCGCGCGTATTCACGTTTCCGGGTAGGCAAGCCTGCGGAAGGATGGGAGCAGATCGAGGTCTGGATGCGTCAGCACGATGATTCGTGGGAGCAACAGCGAGCTGAATACCGTGCAGTGCTCACGGCGGCATCGGCCTGGGATGACGGCAGAGCCGCAGACCGCCTGGCCAGCGTTCTCATCACGGCGTTGCTGGCGAAGCGGGAGAACGGCACGGCTCTCGATGTCCTCGAGCAACGTCTCGCCCACAATCCGGCCTACCGGCCGTCGCAGGCCGCGCAGATCCCGCGACTTGCGGAACTGGCAGGGGCGGCTGGCAAAAAAGGCTTGCAGCGCCGCCTCACGGCGCCCGCGGATCCGGCTTCACCGCCAGCGGATCCGGCCCCGCGACCCTAGCCGCTGCGCGGTTCGATCCACAGCGCCTGCGCGCGCCCGCACAGCTCGCCGTCTTCGTCGAACAGGGCGGTCCCGGCCTCGTGCTTGCGACCGCTCGAGCTGATGCGCCAGCCGATGACGGTGCACGACTCACCGACGTGCACGAGCCGGTCGAGATGCGTGGTGAACTGGGCGAGCAACATCATGCGGTCATCCGGCGTCACCGCGTAGTAACCCGGGCAGTCGAGCGCGGCCGACATGAACTCCGGTCGTACCTTGCCATCACCGCGATCCATCGAGTTATCCGGGACCCAGGGCGCAGCAACCATGTCGCGGCCTGGCACCGCGCCCGCGAAGATCCTCATGCCATCACCCCGCGATCGCTGCACGCCACACACGAAGCAGGTTGGAAAACGGTGGTACTTGAAGCCGATGTAACTGCGTGAGGCTTCAACCGCATCCAGATACGAGGGTGGAGGCGGCGCCTGCACCGAAAGCTGTGCGGGGATGGCATCACCCACCAGAACCTCGCCGTGCCGCACCTCGAGTCCGCCATCGGGCAGCTCAACCACAGTGAATTCCGTGTCCAGTGGCGGAGGGATGCGTAGCCGTACTGACAGGGTGTGGGACGCAAGTCCCGCCACGATCCCCGCGAAATAACCACCATTGGCGGACTCGGGCGGTCCGCAGAAGCGGCTCGCCACCATCAAAGTCTTCATAGCCCCCTCACTCCCACCTGGTCTCCGCGCCAACCATCACCGTATTGTCGCGCCGCTCATCGCCGAGTCGCCCACCAGCCCATCACCCCCTCAACCCAGGGCGTGGGACCTGGCGAGCACCCACTGCGCGAGGCGCCATAGGCCGAGCGCCGTCAGCGCGGAGCAGAACGAGCCGATCGCGAGGTTCAGCATGGAGCCGCTCAGAACGGGCGCCAGTACGCCGAACACGAACGCCGCAATAGCGATCGACACGCAGGATTGTACTGATGCCGCCGAGCCGCGTGCGCGCGGGAACAGGTCCAGCATGCGCAGATTCAGGGTCGGCCCGGCGAGCTGCGCTCCGACCGCGATCAGAGTGAGCATGGCCTGTTGCAGCAGCAGGGGCGGCTCGGTCAGGAGCACCTGCAAGAGGATCATCAGGCCCGAGCCGGTCAGGGCGAGGGAGAAACCCAGCTGCGACTGGCCGGCATGGCTGACCCGACCGGCCATGCGCCCCGACAGCCATGCGCCGGTCACCACTCCACCGATGACGGGCATGAACAGACAGGCGAACTGCGTCTCGCTCAGATGCCAGTGATCCAGAACCACAGCGGGCGCCGCGCCGATGAAGCTCATCATGGCGGCGAAGTTTGCGCCCATGGCCGTCGCGAGTAGCACGAACTCCTTGTGTCGCACGATGCTCCAGGCCGTCTTTGCCAGATCCACCACGTGCAGGCGCGGCCGCCGGTCGGGAGGGTGGGTCTCCGGCAACAGCGTGTAGGTGAACACGGTCAGCGAGGCACCCACGAGCACCATGAAGCCGAACACGCCGCGCCAGCCGACAGTCACATGGATCCACCCGCCAATCACGGGTGCCACGGTCGGTGCAAAGGCGAAGATCATCGTGACGAGACTCAACAGGCGCTGCGCCTGCGCACCCTCGAACAGGTCGCGGATCACCGCACGACCCACGATCATGCCAACACCGGCGCTGGTGCCCTGCAGCGCGCGGAACAGCAGCAGCACGCCGAAAGTGGGTGCCACGGTGCAGCCGATCGAAGCGACCGTATAGATGATCATGCCCGCGAGGATGACCGGACGCCGCCCCATCCCGTCCGAGAGCGGGCCCTGCACGAGGGACATGATGGATAGCGGCAGCATGTAGGCCGTCAGTGTCTGCTGCACGGCCCACTTGCCGATCGAGAAGTCCTCGGCGATGGCGTGAAATGAGGGAAAGAACGTATCGATGGAGAAGGGGCTCACCATGGCGAGCACCGCCAGCAGCGCTGCGAGCTTCCATCGAGGATGCGCCCGCGAGTCCGCTGTCACCCCTTCTCCCTGTCCCCGCGCAATGACCGCAGCCAGGAAGCCGGGTCGGCACCCTTTTCCAGGATCTCCACCAGCGCCGAGCCGATCACGACCCCGTCCACGTGACCTCGCAACCGCTGCACCTGCTCGCGGCTGCGGATACCAAATCCCGCGCACACCGGCACCTTGGATACCTCTCGGACACGATCCAGATAGCCGAGCACTTCGGCCGGAACCGCCACGTTCTTGCCGGTTGTGCCCGTCATGGTGACAGCGTACAGGAAGCCCTGGCTGGCCTCGCCCAGTTGCTTCATTCGCGGCGGTTGCGTCACGGGAGTGACCATCTGCACCATGGCGATTCCACGGGCATCCAGCGCACCGCGCAGCTCGCTGCTCTCATCGAACGGCAGGTCCGGGACGATGAACCCGGCCACGCGGGCACGCACCGCCGCTTCGGCAAGCCGGTCGAGCCCATAGGCCAGCAGCGGATTCAGGTAGCTCATCATGAGCAGCGGCGCACGGACCGCCGGCATCGCTTCCAGCTCGGACAGGATCCAGCGCAGGCTGACCCCCTGAGCCAGCGCTGCATGACTGGACCGCTGGATGGTCACGCCATCGGCCATCGGATCGGTGAACGGTACGCCGATCTCGACGACATCAGCACCGGAAGCCACGGCCTGAAGGTGCTCGCGAAACCGTTCACGGCTCGGATACCCGGCGGTGAGGAAAGCAACCAGGGCGGGCTCGCCCTGGCGGCTCGAGGCACGGATGGCCTCGCTGATCGTGTCGCGCGGCTTCATCGTGCCCCCGCCAGCAAAGTGGTCTGCAGAGTGGGCATGTCCTTGTCGCCCCGACCGGAGAGGCAGATCAGGATGCGCTTGCCGGGATTGGTGGCCGCCCAGCGGCGCGCCCCCACCAGTGCATGCGCGCTCTCCAGCGCCGGCAGGATACCCTCACTCTCGCTACACGCGCGTACGGCGTCGAGCGCTTCCGCATCGCTCGCGGTCTCATAGCGGACGCGACCGGCCGCGAGCAGCAGCGCGTGCTCCGGTCCTACACCGGGGTAATCGAGTCCGGCGGACACCGAATGCGTCTCCTGGATCTGACCTTCCTGATCCTGCAACAACATGGAGAAACTGCCCTGCAGCACTCCGGGTCTGCCGTGAGACAACGTCGCCGCGTTCTCGCCCAGTCCCGCGCCCTTGCCGCCGGCCTCGACACCGATGATGGTGACCGACCTGTCAGGCACGAACGCATGAAAGGCGCCGATGGAATTGGAGCCACCGCCGACGCAGGCAAACAATGCATCCGGCAGGCCACCTCCCACTTCGAGCATCTGCGCACGCGCCTCGCGGCCGATGATGGCCTGCAGCTCCCGCACCAGATAGGGATAAGGATGAGGGCCCACCGCCGAGCCGATGAGATAGTAGGTATCCATCGGATCGGCAACCCAGTCGCGCAGGGCCTCGTCGATGGCGGCGCGCAGAGTCCGGTCACCCGTGGTCACGGGCACCACCGTCGCGCCAAGCAACTTCATCCGCCCGACGTTCGGAGCCTGACGCTCCATGTCGACAGAGCCCATGTAGACGGTGCAGGGCAGTCCCAGGCGGGCGCACGCGGCTGCGCTCGCGACACCGTGCTGTCCGGCGCCGGTCTCGGCCACGATGCGCCGCGCGCCCAGTCGCTTGGCAAGCAACGCCTGACCGATGGCGTTGTTGATCTTGTGCGCACCGGTATGCGCGAGATCCTCGCGCTTGAGCCAGATCTGCGCGCCCCAGCGCTCCGAAAGCCGTGCCGCGTAGGTCAGCGCGGTGGGCCGGCCCACCCAGGAGCGCAACTGCCCCTGGTACTCGTTCTGGAATTCGCGCGCGTGCAGGTGTTCGCGGATGCCGGTCTCGAGCCGCTCGAGGGCCGGGATCAGGGTCTCGGGCACATAGCGGCCACCGTAGGGACCGAAGCGGCCGCGGGCGTCCGGAAACTTGCCGGCGATGGAATCCGCCAGCAGACTTTCGCGATCAACGGCAGGAACTGACATTCGACTCCTCGCATGGCGCCGGTCGGGCGGCGCGCGTTCATCTGTTCGGTGGGGCGGCTTGCGCGCCGCGGCGGACCGCGGCCACGAACCGTTCGATTTCCGCCGGGCTCTTCACGCCCGGACTGCTCTCCACTCCGCTGGAGACATCCACTCCATGGGGCCGCACTTCGGCCAGTGCCTGGCCGACATTCGCCGGATTCAGGCCACCGGCGAGCACCAGTTGCGTGCGCCGTGCCACCAAGCGGGCAGCACTCCAGTCGCCTATCACGCCCGCGCCGCTGGCCTGTCCCTCGAAGAGCACGCGCTCCGGCAGGGCGCCACGCTCGTCCGTCCAGATGCTCTCGGCCCTGGAGCCATCCCGGGCCTTGGGAGCACCCTCGGCCTTCCAGCCGCGCAGCACCGGCAGCACGGACAGTTCACCCGGAAGGCGCAACTGACTCAGATCATCCACATCCGTCTGCAGCAGATCCGGCCGGAACACCCGCACGATCTCATCGATGACGTGTTGGTCGGGGTGGCGTGTGACTGCGACGCAGATCGCCCGGCCGCGCGCCGGCTGCGCCAGCCGGGCCGCCGCCTCCGGTGTCACCTCGCGCGGCGAGCGCGCGAACACGAACCCGAGCGCATCGACGCGGGCCTCGAGTGCGGCCGACACCGCCGCGGCGCTCGTCATTCCGCAGATCTTGATCCAGGTCATCGCCGCCGCCCCGCTTCCAGCATGGCCGCGGCCAGTACCCCGGGATTGGCGCCCTGCATGAGGGCGCTCCCGACGAGCGCGAAACTGTAGCCCGCGCGCGCGACTCGTCCTGCATCTTCCGCAGTCACGACGCCGCTTTCGGCAACACGTGGGACACTCGTCGGCAACAGCGGAGCCAACTCGACGAGACGTTCGGGGATGATCTGCAGAGTCGTGAGATCGCGGCAGTTGAGTCCGGCCAACAATGGCGCGCCGGCGTGCTCGGCGCTCGATCCGCGATTGCGAGCTGCTGTGTCGCTGCCTGCAGCGCCCGATCCGCGACCATCGGCTGCCGTGTCACTGCCCGCGGCGCCCGATCCGCGATCATCGGCTGCTGTGTCACTGCCGGCGGCGCCGCGGAGGAAGTCGGACACGATCCCGTGCATCGCTTCTAGATCCGACGCGTCGAAGGCTTCCAGCAGCACGAACAGCCCGAGACTGCGGGCGCAGTCGAGCAAGGCGTTCACCTGCTGACGCTGCAACATTCTCAGGATCACGAGGACACCACCGGCTCCGGCGACCCGCGCTTCGATCACCTGGTACGGATCAACGATGAAGTCCTTGCGCATGGCCGGTACGCGCAGCGGGGCGAGCGCCTGCGCCGCACGCTCCAGGTGTTCCATGGAGCCGTCGAAGCGACTCGGCTCGGTGAGAACGGAGACCGCCGCGGCGCCCGCACGTGCGTAACCCGTCACGCGCGCTTCAATGTCTTCGTCCGCGACGGACTTCAGCTGTCCGACAGCGGGCGAACGCAGCTTCATCTCCGCGATGAGATCGAAGCCTGCCGGGTTGATCCTGAGTGACGGGGGCGGCGGCAATGCCTGGGCCTCGCTGAGCAGCGTCGCCTCGGATTGCGTCTGCAAGGCCTCGCGCAGCCGCTCGTGGCTGGACCGCGCCATCTGCTCCAGGAAATCGCCGCGCGTACTCATCGCTCCCGCCCTGAACCCGCGGATGCCTCGGGCGCCGATGTTGCAGGCGCCGATGCTCCGGACGCCGATGCTCCGGACGCCGATGCTCCGGACGCCGATGCTCCGGGCGCCGCCGCGAATCTCGCCAGCGCGTCCAGCGTTCGACCGCCAGCACCGCCGTCGATGGCCGCGGCCGCGCATTCAACACCTTCGCGTGGCGAGCGGACGCGGCCGACGACTTCGAGCGCCAGCGCGGTACCCAGCAACAGGCAGTTCCGATGGGGCCCGCGATCCTCGCCCCGCAGTACAGCCTGGAGAGCACGCGCGTTGTAGCTGGCGTCTCCGCCGGCAAGCGCGGCTGCCGTGCAACGCGCCAGACCGTAATCCTCCGGCTGCCGTGTCTGCTGGATGACACTCCCAGGCCGCACGTCGAACACGGTGAACGGTCCCACCGGAGTGGGTTCATCCCAACCTTCCGCACCGTGCACGACGAAAGTGCGTTCGACGTTCATGCCGCTGAGGGTCTGCGCCATCAGCTGAGCGATTTCCAGGCTGAAGGCGCCGATGAGGTGAAAGGGTGGTTGGGCGGGATTGGTCAGGGGTCCCAGGATGTTGAAGATCGTGCGCACGCCGAGCGCCGCGCGCACCGGCGCCACGGCTTTCATTGCCGGGTGGTAGTGCGGGGCGAACAGGAACGTGAAATGAGAGGCGGCCAGACACTCGCCCGTCGCGTGCTCCTCAAGCGGTACGCTCAGCCCGAGGGCTTCGAGCACGTCGGCGCTGCCGGTGCGGCTGGAGACGGAGCGGTTGCCGTGCTTGAGGACTGGTACCTCGCACGCTGCCGTCAGCAAAGCGGTGCCCGTGGAGATGTTGAGACTGGCCGAAGAATCACCGCCGGTGCCGACCACGTCGATGGCAGGCAGGCCCACGGGCACGTTTGGCCGGCGCGCCAGGCCGCGCATGGCGATGGCGAAGCCTCTGACTTCATCCGGAACCACTCCCTTGGTACGCAGCGCGCCGAGAATGGCTCCCGCCATCGCCGGCGGGGTCTGCGGGTCGGTCAGCCGGACGAGCAGATCCGCGGCCTGCGACTCGCTCAGGTTGCGGCGCGCAGCCAGCTGCTCGAGCGTGTCGCGCAAGGGTTGGCCGGGAGCGCCCCGTGCAGGCTGACGGGAGGCGTCACGCGCAGGCTCACCGGAGGCGTCACGCATGGGTTGCATCCACTGCTGCGGCC
>DATKLO010000070.1:0-3059 GCA_035542375.1 Steroidobacteraceae bacterium
GGCCTTGAGCCAGAGCATGCGAGGCGATGCCCCTCCCGCGCGACGGAGGTCATTTTATACGAAGCGGGGGCTTGCCCCGGTGGTAAGCGCAGCGCGGCGTTGCAGACGACCGGTCCTGGCGGGCACCGTCAGCAGCGCCGAGTGGATATAGGCGTGCACCCGAAGTTTGTCGTAAATGATCGTGAACGCAGTCGTGCCGGGCGGTTGCTCCCTCGTGGCAGCGATTGTTTCAAACAAGGCCAGGCTGAGGCGTTTCTCGAAGCTCCCCCGGTCCACCGGCTGTCCGGAACGAGAAGTCCTCGTCATGCAGCCGCACATGCGCTTCCAGCGCTCCCTGCTCCAGGACGACATGGAAGGTGGTGTCGATGGGCCAGTCTTCGGCCGCCTGAAAACGCAGCGTGCGATCATCGTCCCAGTGCCAGGGTGAGGCGTGTCTCGGGCGGGCGAGGCCGCGCCTGATACGTGCCACAGGCAGTAGCCGCCGATCAGGGCCGAGCAGCCCAGAGCGAGTCCCAGAGCCATGAGCCTCGGGTGGCGAGTGGCCAGGGACCGTGCTGCCCCTGCCCCGAGCGCTCGGCGCGCCAGCCGCCCAGGGGCGGTTCACGCCATTGCGGACGCCCAGGAACCACCTGAACGAGCCCGAAGAAGCGCTTGGCGGCAGACACTGGGTGGTCCCGACCTGTAAAGATCTCCGCCAGTTGTGGCGATGATCCCCTGCTAGCGCTCAAAAGTGAGCGTGGCGGGGTCGCAAATCGGACGAAAAATGGCAAGTCGGGGTCGCCCGCACCATGTACCCCAATGCGCGGCGCAGGTAAGGTACGCGCTCCCTCGCCTCAGACCCATTACAAAGGGAAACCGATGACTCTGAAGAACATCGAGATCGCGCAGCGGGCGAACATGCAGCCCATCGTGCAGGTCGCCAAGGACAAGCTGGGCATCCCGGCCACGAGCCTGAATCCCTATGGCCATTACAAGGCCAAGCTGTCACTGGACTATCTGCGCGAGCTCGACGGGCGGCCGGACGGCAAGCTGATCCTGGTCACCGCGATCTCGCCCACGCCGGCGGGCGAGGGCAAGACCACCACGACGGTGGGCCTGGGCGATGCGCTCAATCTCATCGGCAAGAAGGCCGTCATCTGCCTGCGCGAGCCGGCGCTCGGGCCCGTGTTCGGCATGAAGGGCGGCGCCGCCGGCGGCGGCTACTCGCAGGTGGTGCCCATGGAGGACATCAATCTGCATTTCACGGGCGATTTCGCCGCCATCGCGCTCGCCAACAACCTGCTGGCCGCGCTCGTGGACAATCACATCCATCACGGCAACCAGCTCGGCTTCGATCTGCGCCGCATCGCCATCCGTCGCGTCCTGGACGTGAACGATCGCGCGCTGCGTTCGACGGTCGCGGGGCTTGGTGGACCGGGCAACGGCTTCCCGCGCCAGGATGGATTCGACATCGTCGTGGCCTCCGAAGTCATGGCCATCTTCTGCCTGGCACGCAGCCTGGCCGATCTGCGCGAGCGTCTCGGCAAGATCGTGGTCGGCTACACCAGCGCCCACAAGCCGATCCTGGCGCGCGATCTGAATGCGCACGGCGCGATGACCGTGCTCCTCAAGGACGCACTGGCTCCCAATCTCGTGCAGACGCTGGAGAACAACCCGGCCTTCATCCATGGCGGCCCGTTCGCCAACATCGCGCATGGCTGCAATTCGGTGATGGCGACTCGCACGGCGCTCAAACTGGGCGACTACGTGGTGACCGAAGCGGGGTTCGGCGCCGACCTGGGCGCGGAGAAGTTCGTCGACATCAAGTGTCGCAAAGCCGGCCTGAAGCCTGCGGCGGCGGTCATCGTCGCCACGGTGCGCGCGCTGAAGTTCCACGGTGGTGTCGAAGTCGCCGACCTGCCGCGCGAGAACCTGACTGCGATCGAGGAGGGCGCCGCGAACCTGCAGCGCCACATCGACAACGTGCGCAATCTCTACGGGCTGCCCTGCGTGGTGGCCATCAACCAGCGCGCCGAGGACACCCAGGACGAGCTGCGGCGTCTGGTGGATCTGGTCGCCTCACGCGGCGTGAAGGTGATCCTCGCGCGGCATTTCGCCGAAGGCGGCAAGGGCGCTGTCGAGCTGGCGAAGGAAGTGGTGCGCCTGTCGGAAGGCGCCAACGAATTCAAGTTCGTCTACCCGGAAAGCGCCACCCTGTGGGAGAAAGTCAAGGCGATCGCCACCAAGGTCTACCACGCGCAGGACATCGAGGCCGAGCCCGCGGTGCGCGCGCAGATCGAGAGACTGCAGAACGCCGGTTACGGTCACTACCCGGTGTGCATCGCCAAGACGCAGTACTCGTTCTCCACCGACCCGAAGTTGCGTGGCGCCCCGTCGGGCCACGTCGTGAATGTCCGCGAGGTGCGGCTGGCCGCCGGCGCGGAGTTCATCGTGGTGATCTGCGGCGACATC
This sequence comes from Steroidobacteraceae bacterium, assembly GCA_035542375.1. Lineage (GTDB taxonomy): Bacteria > Pseudomonadota > Gammaproteobacteria > Steroidobacterales > Steroidobacteraceae > 13-2-20CM-66-19. The sequence goes on from DATKLO010000070.1 coordinate 2,452, forward strand.
ATGACGATGCCGGGCCTGCCGGCGGTCCCGGCCGCCAACTCGATCGACGTGGACGAGAACGGCCGGATCGTGGGGCTGTTCTGAATTGGCTGGATTGGCTGCGCAAATCCAGCGGACATCGGGCTGCACCGCCGGTAAAAAGAGTATTTTTGCCGGCGGCGCAATCACGTGGTCGAGGCAAGGGCAGAGTCGGGCACCCAGGATCCGTGCACCTGTCCGTTGATCCGGAACGGTAGCCTGACCGTGGCGATCGGACCTTCGGCGAGACGCTGGGCGTCGAGCACGAGGAGGTCCGTTCGCCCACCTTCCAGCAGACGGCTGACAACGCCGAGCAGATAGCCGTCTCCTTCCGCAGCCGTGTCGTTGCGCGGCACGAAGCAGCATTCCTGCAGCCCTGCGGCGCTGCCTGCGAAATAGGTATCGGTGCGCCGAGTTTGCACGTCGAAGCGCACGTACGTGTTGTTGGGCCGGAAGGGCAGATGGCTCAAGCGCTCATCGAAGGGGCGCAGATGATCCAGGCAGGGCATGAACCCGTATCGATACGGATGCGTGTGGTATCGGTCATCCTGACGCGGCAGCACGCCAGTCTCCGGGAATAGAACTTCCGC
>DATKLO010000071.1:0-2524 GCA_035542375.1 Steroidobacteraceae bacterium
TCGTTCGCCTGACAGAGGTGTTCCGGCAGGCCGCCACGTCGCGCATTGTCAGAAGTGCGCACCAGATTAATCAGGGGCTGTTCCCGTCACTGCCGGGAAAAGGCGAAGAGTCGGACTTCTATTTCGTGCCGGCGGAAGAACCGGAGGCCATCGCCGAAACCGTCGTCAGCCTGGTCAAGACCCGTCTCCCGCGAAAATTCCAGCTGGACCCGGTGCGAGATATTCAGGTCCTGTGTCCGATGAACCGGAGCCTCACCGGCGCTCGCGGCATCAACCAGTTGTTACAGGAGGCGCTGAACCCGCCGGGCGAACACAGCATCGAGAAGTTTGGCTATCGCTTCAGCGTCGCCGACAAGGTCATGCAGATCGAGAACAACTACGACAAGGACGTCTATAACGGCGACATTGGATTTGTGACCCACATCGACGCTGAAGAGCAGGAGCTCACCGCGACCTTTGACGAGCACATCGTCACCTACGCATTTGGCGAGCTCGATGAGCTGGTGCTGTGTTACGCGACAACGATTCACAAATCCCAGGGATCCGAATATCCGGTTGTGGTGATCCCGGTCTCGACGCAGCACTACATGATGCTCAAGCGGAACCTGATCTACACCGGCATCACGCGCGGCAAGCGCCTCGTTGTCCTCGTCGGGCAAAAGCGTGCACTGGCGATGGCAGTCAAGGGCAAACAAACGGAACGCCGCTACTCGAAGCTCGCGGAATGGTTACGCGGTGCCCCTGGGTAGCGCGCTGATAAAATCCCGGCGCAGAAGGATCACCCTCCGAGGTCAGGACAGTCATGGATTATCGTGTCAGCTATGAACACAGTCTGAAGAATGCGCCGGACGAATTTATCGTCCACGTCCCGTCGCAGCTCGTGGAAGATATCCCGGCTAATGTGCCGCGCGCGCTCCTGCCTGAATACATTGCCGACCTGATACTGAAGCGCTCGCCGCAGATCGGGAAAATCCGGTATCTCCGGATTCTCTGACGAAGGGATGCGGCGAACGTCCAGTCGGGAGCGTGGCGGCTTCGAGATTCATGCTTCCTGTCGTGTGTCGGCGCACGTCAGACCCGTGGGGCAGCAGTCGTTTAGGTTTATTCGATGCCTGCCATGGGCCGCAGGAACGTGCATGCCTGTGCGCATGCCGGCAGGCGTCGAATAAGCCCGATGGAGGAAACCGCGGAGTGCTCCAAAGCGGTTGGAGGCTTCTCGGCTATGGCGATTGGTAGGCCGCGATGCTCAGCATTGCTTGAGAATGCGCGCTCGGAAGGGATTGTGGATGGAGCCGGAAGCACTGATGAGGCGGTGCGGTTGCGCAGTCGTGAGGCGGAAGCGGACATGGCAGTGGGGCTGGGAAGCGCAAGGCGCAAACGTCCGCTCGTGGGCCGCGTTGCCGCGAAGCCGACGGTCGGGTTGCACGTCCAGGAAGCGTTGTGCTCATGTCCGGTCTCGCCGCAGGGGTGGTGCGCGAATGGGTGCAGTGCGCTCCAGGATCTCGATGACGATCATCGGGGCACCGCAGTGCCGGCAGATGAAGACCGCAGGGACCGCAGCCCCCGGATCGTAGGGCTGGGCGCCGGCCTCAGGCACAACTCCCAGCAGATCGCGCACCTTCGCGAGACTGGCGCGGTGCACCGGGTTGGCCAGCAGTCCGTAGTGACGGATCCGATGGAAACCACCGGGCAGCACATGGAGCAGGAAGCGGCGCATGAATTCGCCGGCCTCCAGCGTCATGGTCTTGTAGCGGGTGCGTCCCTTCGCGCGGTAGTCCTTCCAGCGGAACGTCACACCGCGCTCATCGAAGGCGACCAGGCGCTGGTTGGAGATGGCAACGCGGTGCGTGTAGCGTGAGAGATACTCCAGCACCGCCTTCGGTCCGGCGAACGGGCGCTTGGCGTAGACCACCCATTCGCAGGTACGCAGCGGTGCCAGCCACCGGGCAAAGCTGGCGGGATCTGCGAGCCCGGTGTACTCGCCGAAGAACTGCAACTGGCCATGCCGGTAGGCCACTTCGAGCGCGTCGAGGAAGCGGCGCCGGAACAGACGCGACAGGACGCGCACCGGCAGGAAGAAGCCGGGCCGGCACGCGATCCAGCGCTCGCCGTCGGGCGAGAGTCCGCCGCCGGGTACGATGCCGTGCGCGTGGGGATGATGCGTGAGTGCCGAGCCCCAGGTGTGCAGGACGAGCGTGGCCCCGATCCGGGCGCCGAGGTGTCTGGGATCTGCGGCGATCGTGCGCAGTGTGTCGGCGGCCACGTCGAGCAGCAGGCCGTAGATGATCCGTTTGTTGTACCAGGCGATCGCACTGACGGGCGCGGGAAGCGTGAAGACGACGTGGAAGTATTCGACGGGTAGCAGATCGGCCAATGATTTGTGAAAGACCTTGACAAGTTTCTGCTCATAGAAGCCACCCGCCATCAAGCATCTTGCCCTGGGCACGCGCCACGCGCCACCACGCACGCAGACGCTCGAGCAGCACCGGCGCGAGAGCATTGCGTAGCGGTCGCGGCGGCCCTT